>CAYUEX010000022.1:7137-19241 GCA_964443855.1 uncultured Halobacteria archaeon
AGAAAACATAATAATCAAAAATAGCCCCTCTAAAATTTACCTCACGTGAAAAGGTAGTGCTCTGGAAGTTAATCGGATTTCTAAACCAAGCATTCTGGAAATTGATATTATTCTCAAATACTGAATTTGTAATTGTCATAGGGCTTTCGACTGGTTTTAGTTCTTCTTTCAGCCCCAAGGAATTGATTTGATGCTCAGATCGAATATAAATGGGTTCCAACTCTATATTACTCAAATCGAGCGCCCCTATTACATGGACGTGATCAAGAGATATCTCTTCTCCAGCTTGGATTTTTTCTAAAATATAGCTGGCTGGCACTTCTTCAAGCTCCTGTGCCTGAACGACAGTCGCCATCGCCAAAAGTATTAAAACGGACAAGAACACCCTGGTGATTACGTTTCTTGGCTTCATTTATTCGCCTACATCGCTATATGGATTTAATAGTGGATTTTACCGTTTCATTTCACCCTTTTATAATTCGTTTTCTAATAGTTAAAATGTCATTGATTCATCAGGTGTCCGTTTTCGAGGTATTTACCCCGAGGATAGCAAAAGCCACAGATCTTGCAATGCAATTTCTTTTCGGGCAGTTCCGCTTTACAAAGTGGGCACACCCTCTTCGCACTTTTCCGTGGCGTGGGGACTTCACCCACAACGGCTCTGTAGATTTCGTAGAAGTAGAGATGCTCTTTATTCATGAAGTCCATCCCGTAGTCTTGTTTCTTCTGTTCGAATTCGGCGTCCGAAATGTTGCTGCTGATTATCGTTCGAAGCTTTGTCGTTCCAGACCCGAACTCAATCGGCTCTTTCGCACGCCAGGCTATCGTCCCTAACTCGGCTTCAAATGCCTTTCTTAAGAGCCATTTCCCGTATATTCTGCCTTTTCGCTCGTTTATCTTCAGCTCGGGATCCACGTCAACTGCAAACTCAATGATTTCTTTATTGAGATACGGCTGTTTTACATCCACCCCGAGAAAGGCGCCAAGCGTGTTCGAGGAGAACCACATCGTCTTTGAAATAGTGTTAATGTACGTTCTCAAGGCGTCAGAGGAGAGTTCACACATGTACGAATACCCGGCGAAAAGCTCGTCTGCGCCATCGCCGGTCATTGCACTCTTTATTCCGAGACTCTTCGCCTCCTGCAACGCGGTATAGATGGTCAAATCATTCGGAAGTGCGGGATCAAAACTTCTTACCGCTTTTATTACTTCCGGCAGTTTTTCCAGAGCTTCGGTTTCTGTTAGACGAATTATATGATGCTCATACTGGAACATCTTAGCTACCGTTTGTGCATAGTCAAGATCACGAGCACGAGTTCCCTCGAACGCAACGGTAAGTGCTTTCTTACTTTCGCCCTTTTCACTCGAAAGAGCAGCTAAAATGCTCGTGTCCAACCCACCGGAAAGTAGTAGTGCTTCAGCATCGTTTCTTTCTACCGCTTCTCTCAATAGTTCTCTTAGCTTTTTGCATACAGCTGCTTCCTCATCCTTCTTTATCCTCGTCATGTTAAGCGCCACCATTCGAAACGGCGAACTGTTAATTTAAAGGGAAGGAATGATACTAAAATACAACGACACCCAACGGAGATGAAAGAGCGTTTCAGGCTGAAGGAGACCTTCGTATGGATAACGGCAGACGAAAAACGGTACGTCGAGGTAGCGAAAGAGGAGATAACGCGGCAAAGAAAAGAATTGGAGCGGTTTGTGCGTTGGCATCCTTATTTTCTCGTAACGCTTGAACGGTACCAGATGGATGAAGTTGAGCTTGTTGGTGCGCGAAAAAAAGAGGAACCACCGAAAATCGTGCGGAAAATGGTAGACGCTGCGAGTACGTTTGGTATCGGGCCGATGGCTGCCGTTGCGGGTACGTTAGCTGAGTTCGCGGTGGAGGCGATGCGCGATGCCGGTGCGACCTACGCGATGGTGGATAATGGTGGCGATATTGCGTTGATCAACGATCGAGAGGTGCTTGTTGGCATTTACGCAGGAGAGAGCAGCTTCTCGAACAGGATTGCGCTGCGGATAAAACCGTCACCCTCTTTAGTGGGTATCTGCACCTCTTCGGGGTCGGTGGGGCATTCGATCAGCTTCGGAACTGCGGATGCCGCAACCGTGATCAGTGGGAGTGCATCGTTGTCAGACGCAGCCGCTACCGCGCTCTGCAACGCGGTAACGGATACTCCTGCGATCAAAGCTGCTTTTCGTGCGATCGATCATGTGGCGGGCATTGAAGGCGCGCTGATAATCTATAAGGATGTGCTTGCAATCTGGGGAAACGTGCCTGAAATTGTCAAAACGAAATAAGCTGAATACCGCGTTTGGTCGGGAAAAAAAGTTTATACCAATAGTCGCGAATTAAATTAGTAGTGTAACGGGAAAGAACGAGAAGCGCATTCAAAATGAGTCGTTTATTCAGTGTCAAATGGGAAGCGCAGGAATTAGAGCGTGTCGCTGTAGCAGAGGGTACGAGCGTAGAGCAATTGCGAGGGCTGCTCGACTCCGGGCGCGTGGTCATTCCGAGGAACGCAAAGCGAGCTGAGGTCACAGGCAATAGGGTGATCGTGCTCAAAGCGATCGGTGAGGGAATGAGCACGAAGGTGAACGTGAATGTAGGGACGTCAAAGGATTACGTTAACCTTGACGAAGAGGCGGAGAAGGCGACGGTGGCGGTGCGATACGGTGCTGACACGATTATGGACCTCTCGACCGGTGGCAATCTTGACGAAACGCGCAGGAGGATTTTGAATGAGGTCAACGTACCCGTTGGCACGGTGCCGATCTACCAGGCGGCGTTAGGGAAGGTAGACGAACGAGCAGTCGTGGACATGACTTCGGACGACATGTTCAACGCCGTGAGGAAAAATGCGATAGACGGCATTGACTTTGTTACCATTCATGCCGGTGTAAATCAGAATGCGCTGGAGCGTTTGAAGCGAAGTGGGCGCATCTTAGACGTGGTGAGTCGTGGCGGTGCGTTCCTCGTTGCTTGGATGATCCATAACGAGCGCGAGAATCCGTTTTATGCTGAATACGAGTATCTCCTGGAGCTTGCGAAGGAGTACGAGTTAACACTCAGTTTGGGCGACGGTATGCGACCTGGCTGTATTGCTGATGCCTCGGACCGTGCGAAATTCATGGAAGTCATTACGCTCGGTGAGCTCGCCCGGCGTGCCAGGGAAGCAGGTGTCCAAGCACTCATAGAGGGGCCCGGGCATGTGCCATTGGACGAAATAGAAGCCTCGGTAAAAGTGATTAAACATGTTACTGACTTTGCACCGCTCTATCTCTTAGGGCCATTGGTCACGGATATTGCACCGGGCTACGACCATTTCGTGAGTGCGATTGGCGGCGCCGTTGCGGGCATGTACGGTGCGGATTTTCTCTGCATGGTTTCGCCGTCAGAGCATTTAGCGTTGCCATCGGTAAACGACATCAAGGAAGGTACGATCGTTACCAAAATAGCAGCGCACGTGGCAGACCTCGTAAAGGCGGGGCAACGCGAGCAGGCAAGGCGGGTAGACGACGAGATGGCGCACGCACGAAAGAACCTTGATTGGAAACGACAGTTAGAACTCGCGTTGAATGACGAAGAGGCACGACGAATTCGGGACAGCAGACCTTCGGAAAGCGATGCATGCTCTATCTGCGGCGATTTGTGCGCGATTAAACTGGTACGTGAGTTTTTGAAGAAGTGAAGTGGAAACTATCAGGAGCCATTAACGTTACCAGGATTAACGCAATCGGATTTCATCACAGTGATTTAATTATTCTTATTCGCCTCTCAGCTTTTTCACTGTTTATATTCTACCCGTACGATAGCTTCAAAAGGAATAAAGCCACTCTGAGGCTTATATTTCTCCTTGCCCGCGTATATATCAATCTTCCGATTTTTAAAATCTATCATCGCGGTGGTCTCTATGGTCTCACCGTTCACTAACACAATTTTAATATCCATTAACTGAGTCATTTTTTTCTTTCTCTTATACACGTACCGTACGTATATTCATAGTTGACTCGTCCTTTAATGCCTTTTGCTTTTCCTTTATTTAGTGCTCATAATCATTTACAAGCAGTTCCCGTCCTTCACAAGTTTATAGGTTGCACTCCACATCTATTCTATAGCTGATACAAATGCCTTCCCTCACGTTCTACGGTGGTGTGAACGAAATCGGCGGCAACAAGATACTGCTGGAAGCAGAAGACACGAGACTATTCCTCGATTTCGGCATGAGCTTCAACGTTGCAAGCACGTATTTTGCCGAGTTCTTACAGCCGCGAAAATGCACTGCGTTAGCCGACTTCTTCGAATTGGGGCTTCTACCGGATATCAAAGGCATTTACCGCGAAGATTATGTGCAGCACATGGGCCGGCCTGCAGAGGAGCGTAGCGTAGATGCTGTCCTCCTTACCCACGCTCATGCTGACCATGCGCAGTATATCCATTTTCTGCGGACTGATATTCCTATTTACTGCACGGACGCGACAAGAACCATTCTCCAGGCCATCGAAGAAACAGGCAGCAATCCGCTATCAGATTTAACCACCGCCTGCGACGCGTTCACTTTTTACACGAACAAACGAGGAACCCTGAGTAGAGTAACCAGGAAAAATACCGAGTTTGTTCACGAGCGCATATTCCACGTACTGGAACCCACGGCTAAAGTTACCATTGGCTCGTTAGAGATCGAGATGGTGCCCGTAGATCATTCGTTACCCGGCGCCTGTGGCTACATTATTCGTTCTGATGAAGGAACGTTAGTTTATACGGGCGATATTCGCTTTCACGGCTCTAATCAAGCGTTAAGTAAGCAATTCGTGGCAAAAGCGGAAGCTGCACAGCCAACCTGGCTCGTATCAGAAGGCACACGAATCGAGAGCCTACAACAAGACAGCGAAGCAGGCGTAAAGAGCGAAATCACGCAGTTGATTGCCAAGGCACACGGGTTGGTCTTTGTTGAACATCCAATCCGAGATCTCGATAGGGTGAATACCATTTTTGAAGCCGCTCGGACGAATAACCGCGAATTTGTCGTACCCATGAAACTAGCGTACTTTGTAGAATCGTTGGGCGATTTAGCGCCGTTCGCTCTTCCTGATGTAAAGCTCTTAGTCCCGAAGAAGAGTTGGGGTTTGATTGACAAGGAAGGGATTGATTGGCACCTCATCGAGCAAGATTATGCGAATTGGGAAAAACCGTTTATCAGTCGAGAGAATGCAATAACCTGCAACGAGTTGCGGAACCATCCCGAGCATTACGTGGTCTCCATGAGCTTCTGGGATATAACGCAACTGACCGATATCCAGCCAAAAGCGGCCATATGGATAAAATCGTCCTGTGAACCCTTCAGTGAGGATATGGAGTTGGATGAGGAACGAAAAAGAAACTGGTTAGATCGTTTTGGAATTGCAGAATATTTTGCTCATGCCTCGGGACATGCATCGGGACCTGAACTGAAAGCGATGATTACAGAAATCAATCCTGAGCGGGTTTTTCCCGTGCATACGGAACACCCAGAGCTGTTCACGGCGTTCTTCAAAAACGTCGAGTTAGTTGAACCTGGGAAGACGTACACCTTGTGAGCGGTTTTACTGAAGTGTAATATTCAACGTGAGGAACATCTCGGTCTCATTTTTAAAAAACGCCAGTTAACGGTTTTTATAGGTTTTTACGCATGAAAAGACCTCAAGAGGAAGACTTATAATGTCTCAGGATATTGTGTAATTACGTACGATGTCTTCGACTTCTGTCTACCACAAAACGTTACAAGAGACCTTAGCGAAGGAGCTGGAAATAGCAAAAGAGGCGAGGAGAAAGGGTTTTGATCCCGCGCTGGCTCCTGAGATACATATCACGAAAGACCTTGCAGAACGCGTAGAGGCACTCATCGGTGTCAAAGGCTTGAGTAAACGGATACACGAATTAGAGCGCGAGGGTCACGGTCGAGAGGAGATTGCGTTACGTATCGGCACTGACTTTGTCGAGGGCCACTTTGGCACATTTAAACGGATTGAGGTCGTCGAGCATGCCGTGCGCACCGCTGTGGCGATACTCACGGAAGGCGTGGTTGCTGCACCTATAGAAGGTATCGCACGCGTGGAATCGGATAGAAATGATGATGGGAGCGAGTACATCAAGGTATTCTATTCAGGACCGATACGAAGCGCGGGCGGGACAGCCCAGGCACTCTCGGTATTAGCTGCTGATTACATACGGAGACAAATGGGCTTTGAAGCGTATCATGCACGAGAAGATGAAATCGGCCGGTATGTTCTTGAAGTGTCGGTCTATGCGCGAATAAGCGGTTTGCAATACACCCCGAGTGATGACGAGATAAAGGAGATTGTGCGAAGCTGCCCTATTTGCATTGACGGCGATCCCACGGAAGAAATCGAAGTAGGCGGCTATAAAGGCCTCCAACGGGTCGCAACCGATAAGGTACGGGGCGGAATGGTGCTGGTACTCACGGAAGGGGTCGCAATGAAGGCGCCGAAGATCAAACGGCATGTGGATTGGCTCGAACTTGAAGGCTGGGACTGGGTAACAAAACTGGTCAAATCGAAGGGTGAAAAACGAAAGAAGAGCTTTTTAGCGGATTTAATCGCCGGGAGACCGGTATTCGGGCGGCCATCGGCAAAGGGTGCATTTCGGCTTCGTTACGGGCGTTCACGTAATACCGGACTCGAGACCATCGGACTTAACCCAACGACCATGTCATTGCTTGGATTTATCGCTGCAGGAACGCAGATAAAGCCAGAACTACCGGGCAAGGCGGGCTGTGTTGTCCCGGTTGACTCGATCGAAGGACCAACGGTGAAATTGAACGACGGCTCGCTCGTGAGATTAGATCCTCAAACGTTAGATAAATTAGAAAAAGAAGTGGCTGAGATAGTGGATCTGGGCGAGGTACTCATTGATTATGGCGATTTCTTAGAGACCGGCCATCGATTAATGCCTGGCGCATACGCGCATGAATGGTGGGTGAAGGAGCTGGAAGTGAAATCAAAGGACGAGGCAGCAAAATGGTTTTTGGAACCACCGAGCCAAGCAGAAGCGATAGAAATTGCGTCCAAGTATGGAGTGCCACTTCATCCTGCGTACACCCACCTCTGGGAGGACATACCAGAAGAAGATAAGGGCTTTCTGGCTGCATTTATCTGCGAGAAGGGGGTTTTAGAGGACGAAACGCTCTTTATTCCCCGTACCGATGATGATGGCAGAGTAATGCGTATTCTGGAGGATTTGCTTGTCCTGCATCAAACGTCAGTTAAGCCGGGATTTTTGGCGATTGATGAGCCGAATGCATTGTTACGGGGTTTAGGCCTAAATGTGGATTTGAAAAGAGATGAGTCGGTACGGCTAACGACGAGGAACAAAGCGCCGACACGGATCGGTATGCGGATGGGTAGGCCGGAGAAATCGAAAGAAAGAAGGATGAAGCCTGCGCCTCATTCGCTCTTCCCTATTGGTGACTACGGCGGGAAGAACCGGTCGTTGAAGGAAGCATTAAAGAACGAAGTAATAGAAGTGGAGATTCAGGCGATAGGACGGGCTGGCAAAACGCCTACAAACAAAACACGGAATAATAATAGAGATACGAATAACAGAGATACGAAGAAGAGCATTGCTTTGCGAAGCTATTACCAGAAGACGATGAAACGAATGGGCGAGGACCATACGAACACGACTAAATTGGACGTGAAATGTGTAAAAGGGCTTATATCAAAGCAGAAAGTGGCTGAGCATCTCGGGAAGGGGATTTTGAGGGCTAAACACGGTGTGGTCGTATTTAAAGACGGCACGATACGTTACGACTTCACGAATTTACCGCTCACGCATTTCAAACCCAATGAGATCGGCTTAAGCGTGGAAAAAGCGCGGGAGTTGGGCTATTCGCATGACAACAATGGCAAGGAGTTACATAACGACACGCAAGTAGTAGAGCTCAAGCAGCAGGATATTATTATATCTGTTGATGCTGCGTCGTATTTACTGAAGGTGTCGCAGTTTGTGGACTCGCTGCTCTCCCGATTCTACGGTTTAGAGCCCTATTACGGCGCGTCAAGCAAGGAGGACATCATCGGGCATCTCGTGCTCGGCTTGGCACCGCACACCTCTGCGGGGATAGTGGGTCGGATTATCGGATTTACAACGGCTTCTGCGTGCTATGCGCATCCGTTTTTCCATGCGGCGAAGCGAAGGAACTGCGACGGTGACGAAGACTCCGTTCTCCTTCTGCTCGACGCACTGCTCAATTTCTCACTGTCCTTCCTGCCGGATAAAAGGGGTGGCAAAATGGACGCACCGCTTGTGCTCATTCCTTTCCTCAATCCAAAGGAGGTGGACAAGGAAGCGCACAACGTCTCTACGGCACGCGAATATCCCCTGGAGTTCTACGAAGCGGCATGCGCGGGCAAGTCACCCAAAGAGGTGGAAATAGAGACTGCAGCGAGTAAAATAGATGAGCCGAAGGATGCGTACGGATTTGGCTATACGCATGAGACCTCTGATATTGCTGCAGGACCTGTAAATTCGTTGTATAAGGAGTTAGGCACCATGGTGGAGAAGATGGAGGCACAGCTGCGCTTGGCACGGATAATACGAGCGGTAAACGCGAGTGAAGTCGCGGAAACCGTTATAGAAAACCACTTCCTGCGTGACATCAAGGGAAACCTCCGTGCGTTTGGTTCACAGAAGATGCGGTGCAGCAAATGCAATGCAAAATACCGACGGATACCGCTAGGCGGCATGTGCAAGCGGTGTGGCAGTAAGATCGTGCCCACGGTGCATGCGGCAAGTATAAAGAAGTATCTCGACGTCTCGTTACGCATCGCAAACGAGTATCACGTATCCGATTACACGAGACAACGACTGGAACTGTTAGATAAGGATCTGAAAGCGCTCTTCCCCGTAGAACCTGAGAAGCAGAAAGCATTGAGTGATTTTATGTAAGCTCTTTTCTTTTAAAGAAAAGTTTCACTAAAAGAATTCAGAAGAGAAAGTGCCAAAGAAACTTTCATAAGAGTTGGGGTATATATGAAATATGAGGAGGTTTTACCGACACCAATGAACACTAACCGTTTGCGTGGTTTTCTTCTTGTCCTCGTCCTTCTTTGTATTTTAGGTGCCTTGGCAGCACCGCAGGGCGGAGCCGTTAATGACGATGGGAACGTAATTTACGTGCTGAGAATAGACGGCACGATTACCGAAGGTACGGCTTTAGATGTCGTGGACGGCTTACAGGAGGCTGAGGATCTAGGTGCCGAAGCGGTATTGATCGAACTTGATACACCAGGTGGGCTCGTTAGTTCTACGCTGAAGATAACAGAAGCGATGCTGAATTCAGAGGTGCCAGTTATTACGTACGTAGCCCCGAAAGGTGCAATCGCAGCGTCTGCAGGCTCTTTTATCCTCATATCGGGCAATATCGCGGCTATGTCTCCCGGAACGACAACCGGTGCGGCAATGCCGGTTGAAATAGGCTTAGAAGGGCGAAAAGCCGCAGATAATAAAACAATCAACTTCTTCGCAGGGCATGTTGAGAGCATCGCGGCTTCACGTGGTAGAAACGCGACGCAAGCGAAGCGCTTTGTTACCGAGAACGACGTGCTCAATGAAAATCTCGCGCTGGAACGAGGAATCATTGATCTCATTGCAGAGGACGAAACCGATCTCTTAGCCAAAGTTGATGGAATGACTGTGAGGATAGGAACTGAGAACAGAACGTTAGCGACAAGAGACGCTTCGTTCTCTATTAAGGAAAAAACGATTCGCTCTTCAGTGTTGGAAATTCTGAGCAATCCCCAAATAGCGGTTATTCTACTCTTGGTCGGCATTTATGGACTCATTTTCGGGTTCCTATCGCCAGGGACCTACGTGCCCGAGATGATCGGCGCAATCAGCCTGATTTTAGCGCTCTACGGGCTGGGATTTTTAGAAGGTGTCAATGAGTTTGGTGTAATTTTAATTATCGCCGCTGTTATCTTATTCATTGCAGAGGCGCTTACGCCTACTTTCGGGATACTCACCACTGGTGGTGCTATCTGCTTGATCATTGGAGCGATTATATTACCCAAAGAGCCGTTTCTATTCAACCCCGAGTCAGGTTTGTTTGAGGATTTCGTACTCTCAGTAATCGGTGTTGCCGTAGCGTTCGCAATTTTTTTCTTCTTCGCCATTGGTGCGGTGCTTAAATCGAGAAAACGAAGAGCGCAAGTAGGTGGTGAAGAGCTTATCGGAAAGGTATCGAGGGCCGAGACTGAAATCAACGAGGATGGCGGCACGCTAAAACTAAGAGGCGAAATCTGGAATGCACGCACTGAGGCTGGTGAGCACATAGTCAAAGGCGAAAAAGTTGAGATAGTAGATCGAGATGGATTAACGCTGATCGTGAAACGGAAAGAACGGTAAATCTAGGCTTTAATTAAGTAAGCAAATCGGGATTATGGATAGGGAAAATGGTTCATTGTTATCGGGCTGCTAAAAGGATCGTGAGAGATAGCAAATGAGCATTCTATTCGGAGCACCGGTATGGTACGGGAACAGACCCTTCAAGGAGACCTTAGAAAAGCTTTACAAACTCGGTCTGGACTATATCGAGTTTTCGTTGGATTATCCCTTGCCCGCTAGCATGACAGAAGCGGAAAGGGAAGAACTGAAAAATGTATTAGATGAGTTTGATTTGAAAATCGGTTTTCATTCGCCGCTTGATACGCCAGTCGCGCATCCGCGGAAAGAACTCGGAGACGCAAGTATGACCATTTTGAGAAGCTGCCTGACTTTTTCCGCCGAGTTTCTTCCCCGATCGCTCTACTACAATTTCCATTTGCATCCGAGAATCCCTACCTATAAGCTCGAAGACGTGCGGAAGCAGATAAAACGAAAAAGTCTCGAACGGTGCGCGGAACTAACGCGAATGGCTTCAGAATTCGGTATTCCTGCCTGTGTGGAGAATGAGTTAGTTCCTTTTGATAGATCTGATTTGATATTGGAAGCGCTTTCGCTATGCTATCCGCAGTTGCAGTTTACCTTCGATGTAGGGCATGCAATAAAGGCTGAAGTGGGGCATTCAAGAATAAAAAGGAACGCGAGGAAGTATCTGGATTACCTAACGCGCTGGATAGAGCAATGTGGTACGAAGATGTTGGTGGCGCATGTGCACGATTGCGCTTCCACCGAGAGGGGGATACAGGACCATTTATCGCTCGGTAGCGGTGAGTTGGATCTCGATGCAGTATGTAACCTCCTGAAGTCAACCCCGTGTAGATATCTGCTGATAGAGACCTTTTGGAAGAACAGCGAGAGAAAAGAGATGGATTATGCAGAGCTGGGACGCAGCGTCGAGTTGTGCAAGAGCTATTTCTGAATTAAGGATTTTTAAGATGCACGGGGGAGTATAGTTACTGTATTCATGATCAGAAGAGACACATGTAAGAGTGAAGAAGAGACGAAAGAAAGAACGTTTTTGATGAGTAAGTCAGGCACATCAATGAATTCACGCAATGACAGATGAACGGAACGCACTATGCCCATTCAATCACTTCGTAATTGTTCTTAACGACTTTTTTGGTGGGATAGATCTCTTCAACAATCTCGTCTGGATCGAACCAAAGATGGATTTCATTTTTTGCTGACTCTTCGGAGTCCGAGCAATGGATGACGTTCTCCATGATGCCTTCTTTGTTAATCCTGCCGTATGCTCCGCGGATGGATATCGGGTCTGCTTCGAGTGGATTCGTTGCACCTGCGATCCTTCGCACTTTTGAGATTGCGTCCTCCCCTGTGGACACAAACACAAGTACGCGTTCATACTCCGGGCCATAGGTTTTACCGGAAAAGTATTCATAAAGGTCATTAAAAAACGGTTTGTCTTTTAAATGCGCGTAATGCTGCTCCGCACGTTCCCGAGATACTCTGACAACCTTTGCACCAACGATCCTCAGGCGTGCTTCCAAAAGGCGGGAAAGGATGCTCCCGGTCAAAGATTTCACCAGTGCGTCTGGCTTCAGAATAATCATTGTGTATTGAGGTTTCTTTGTTGTTTCGGTCATTGCTTGCACACCTTTCTGGTTAGATTTTCAATAAAATTGTTCAATATAAATATACC
>CAYUEX010000023.1:0-17852 GCA_964443855.1 uncultured Halobacteria archaeon
GCGGTATGATGGTGGGGAGGATGAGGTAATTGGAGTTGGAGCTAAACACGTACCTACTTTATATATCGAAGCGTCGCTGTTCAGCATGGCCTCGACTTCGTCGATTTGCCTGAGCAGATCGATCTGAGCAAAGTAGAATATGCGGACACCTACAAAAAAGTGCAGTTGCAAACCATAGACGGGAAAACCAAAACAGGAAAGCCGATTGTGTATGGTGTCACCGTACCGAAGAATGCCGAGAATCCGGAAATGGGCTTGGAGTTTGTGAAATTCGTTATCGGGACTGAAGGACAGACTATCTTTTCGGATATGGGACAGCCACCAATTGTGCCACCTATTGGTAGTGGCGCGGTACCTGACGAGTTGAAAGATTCCGTAGCGCTTGAAGCTGCCGAGCCAACGCCCGCACCAACTGAGACACCAGCGCCAACGTCTGTAACAACACCAACAGTCGCACCAACAGCGGCACCAACAACAGCACCAACAACCGCGACAGAAGTACCAAAAGAACCGGGTTTCGAAGCGATATATGCCCTCGCAGGCTTATTAGCAATCGCCTATCTGGTGCTGCGAAGGAATAAGATATAAAAGGATAGGTGCCCATAACATCCTGAGAGACATATGCGTGCGCAAGATACCAAAATAGAGGTGATAGATGCGATAAAGAGAGAAAAACTCTTTATCCTTTCTCTTTTTTTAGGGCTCGTTCTCGTTGCGTTTGTCGTTATTACGCTGGGGAATATGTTTTTCCAGCAGGCAAAAGACTCCGCGCAGTTGTTGAGTGCCGCAACGGACCCCGTTGTTCTAAAAGCCATCGGTATCAGCATCGGCATGGCGCTGGTTGCTACGGTAATCGCGTTCTTTTTCGGTGTTCCCTTAGCGTATTTCCTCGCACGTAAGGATTTTTTAGGGAAGAGTACAATCGAAGGCATTGTGGACATCCCGCTGATGATTCCGCATGTCGTTGCGGGAATTGCGTTGTACGGTGTGTTCATGCGGTATGGGGTGATCGGTGCGCCACTGCGAAAGTTAGGGATCGTTGTTACGGATGCGTACCCGGGAATAGTGATTGCGATGCTCTTCATGTGCTTGCCCTATTTAGTGGACTCCGCGCGAGAAGGGTTTAAAAAAGTTGATCCGCGGTTCGAGAATGTTGCGCGCTCTTTGGGTGCATCCCACTGGAGAACGTTTCGAGAGATAACGTTCCCGCTTGCGTTCCCGTCGATATTGAGCGGGGCGATTCTGAGCTGGGGGCGTGCGATAAGCGAGTTTTCGGCTGTTCTGATCCTTGCGTACCACCCGATTTCCGCCCCGATTTTAATCTACGAGAAGTTTACCTCGTTTGGGCTTCGTGCTTCACGGCCGATCTCGGTTTTGTTGATTTCGGTTTGTCTGGTTATTTTTATAGCGCTACGGGTGCTCCAGCGGAGGCAGCGATAATTGATAGTCGTAAAGGACGTGTACAAGGACTGGAAAGCGTTCTCTCTCGAAGCGATAACCCTCCAAGTGAAGAAAGGCGAATATTTTGTCATTCTGGGTCCTACCGGTGCGGGTAAGACGTTACTTCTTGAAACAATCGCCGGATTTTACATTCCTGACCGAGGGGAGGTTTGGATCGAGGGAGAAAACATGACGATTGTTCCGCCAGAGAAACGGCAAATTGGCTTTATTTATCAGGATTATTCGCTCTTCCCACACATGACAGTAGAGCAGAACATAGCCTTTGGCTTGAAGTTGCTGAAGACTTTCACGTCTGAGACGACCCGAAAGCGCGTGCAGGGAATAATGGACTGGCTGAGTATAGCGCACCTCGCGCACCGGTATCCTAGCACGCTCAGTGGTGGCGAGCAGCAGAAGGTAGCTATTGCACGCGCAATCGCTATTGAACCTTCGGTGTTACTCTTGGACGAGCCGTTATCCGCTTTAGATCGAAGAACACAGGATTATGTGCGAGAAGAACTGAAGCGAGTGAAAGAGCGGTTGGGCATCACCATGATTCATGTAACACACGATCAGACCGAGGCAGCGATGCTCGCGGATAGAATAGCGGTGATGATGCAGGGGCGGATAATGCAAGTCGGAACGCCGGATGAGATTTTTAATAAGCCGCTGAACGAGGATTTAGCGGATTTCGTCGGTATTGAGAACATCTTACACGGTGATGTGCGTACAAATGAAAAAGGCGTTGCTGCGATTACGCTTGCGACAGGGGGCACTATTTTTGCTGTTTCTGAGTACCATGACGGTGCGGTGAAGGCGTTCGTACGTCCAGAAGACATTATCCTGTCGGAAAGCAGGGGTGCTGACAGCAGTGCCCGGAACGTTATGTCTGGAAGAATAACCGGGTTGCGGGATATAGGCCCGTTAACGCGGGTAAAACTGGATACGGGACTCGTTGCGCTTATTACTAAGCAATCACGTGAAAGTCTCGGACTGCAAATCGGGCAGGAGGTCTACGCGACGTTCAAAGCGACGTCGGTGCATGTGGTACGCCAATAAAAGCCGCTTCTATTCTGACTGTGTCTCTTCCTGCACTATACCCTCCAAAACCTGAGTAAGCAAGTTGGCAAATCCGTTAAAGCTCTCACCCACCTCTATCTGCTCATCCGGTAAGAGTTTCGAGGGATCTTTATCCTCGAGTAGATTCCAGGTCATCATGAGAGCCGATGCTTTATCCATCAATTCCGGATTGGCCTCCATGACCATGAACAAGTCGCGATTGCCCGGTTGGAAGAGCCTCTTCATGAGTTCATCTAAGCCACTCAGTTCTTTCTCCAGCTTCGCAAGCTTTCCCATCATTACGAGCATATCGCCGAAGTTGTGCAAACCTGTTGTTAACTCACGCAATTCTTCGGTCGAAAGTTTCCGATCCGCTATTTCAGTAGCAGTCATTGTGTACCATCCTGTACCTTATTTACGAGTCCTTCGTGCCCAACTCACTCCAGAACTTTTCGACGTAACTCAGTCACCAACTCTTCTCTCACCTGAGCGTTTCTATCACCGCCGCAGACCATGCCGCGAACACCGAGTATGTCCGGTTCGATCGCTTTCAACGCGGGAATGTCATCGAACGTGAGCGAGCCCGCAAGAGCAGTCTCCAACCCAAGCGCCTTGGATTCCGAGATGAAGGTCTTAAGCTCGTCTTCACCAAGGAACTCGAAAGTGGACTTGCCGTCTTTGATGCCCGTGTCCACCATTGCGACATCGATGTCCACCGCTTTCCCGATTTCGGTGATTTCAAACGGTGAGATCGAATTGATTCGTTTATAATCCGAATAGAATGCGGCAACCACCTTCTTTGTTGGATCGAAGCCTTTCACTGCTCTCACCACGCCGCTCAGCAGCTCTATCGCCTCTTCCTGTGTGGTTATCTTGAAGAGCCCGATCTTAATGTAATCAGCGCCGACAGACGCCGCGCCCAACGCAGCTAAAGACGCCGTTCCGGGCTTGTAATTGAAATCGCCGATTGCTGCACTCATCTGCATGCCATTGCCACCCTCCTTCTCCACCAGCTCTTTCACAGACTTAATGACCCAGGGGAAGTTAGCACCCAACGACCCCTCTTTGGGATTCTTCACGTCTACAATATCCGCATTACCACGAATCACTGCCTTCGCCTCTTCTAAATCCTTCGGGCTTACCAACAACTTCATTTTTTCGGCCTCTTTATGATTAATCTCTCCTTAGTATCTTAACCCCTTTTTCATTTCCTACATAAACCTCAGTAGCATTTGTAAATATCCCATGCTCGACAGAGCCAACGATGGAGGAAAGTGCGGCATTCAGCTCTTTCGGATTCTGAATAACGCCAAAGTCAGCGTCAATGACGAGATTGCCATGCTCTGTAATAAAATATCCACCTCGACTCCCGTCAAGCCGTAAGACCGGTGTGCCGCCCAATTCTTTCACCTGTTTCTCCACGACTCTCACCGCGTAGGGTATCACCTCAATAGGCACCGGCATATTCAGCAGCTCTGCGACCTTATCAGATTCAACACAGATGATAAACTTTTTGGCTGCATACGAGACGATCTTTTCGCGGGTATGTGAGCCCCAGCCGCCTTTGAGCAAATTGATGTGCGCATCCACCTGATCCGCGCCATCAATGCCAATATCCAGCGAGGGATGCTCACTGAGCGTGGTAAGCGGAACGCAGCATTCGATTGCAATCGCTTCTGTTCTCAACGAGGTAGGAACGCCAACAACCTTCATTCCTTCCTCCTTTATCCGCTTACCAATGTTCCGTATCACAAGTTCTGCTGCGGATCCCGTACCGAGACCGATGACCATCCCCTCTTTGATTAACGCAGAAGCGGCTTCTGCTGCCTTTTCCTTCTCCCTTCGCTTCCTGTCCACACTCATAGCTCTACTTGGGTTTTTTCACTTCTTTAATAAGAACTTTGCTATTTTTTCCGGCTGTACGAAACCTCTTAAGCTGCGTTGTTCAAAGATATATTAGAGTACATGCAGCAAGGCCGCCTGGAATGGACCGAGAAATACCGCCCCAAGCGGTTAAGAGACGTTGTTGGCAACGAAAAGGCTGTAGCGGAGTTGGGCGCGTGGGCTGAGACGGTTTTGAGACCGAAGTCGAAGAAGGCTGCTGTGCTCCACGGGCCGGCAGGCTGTGGCAAGACCTCAGCGGCGTACGCGCTTGCATCTGAGAAAGGCTGGGAAGTTA
This sequence comes from uncultured Halobacteria archaeon, assembly GCA_964443855.1. Classification (GTDB taxonomy): domain Archaea; phylum Halobacteriota; class Syntropharchaeia; order Alkanophagales; family Methanospirareceae; genus JACGMN01. The sequence goes on from CAYUEX010000023.1 coordinate 4,679, forward strand.
TCGAGTTAAACGCGTCGGATAAGCGCAATGCGGGCGCAATAAAAGGCATCGTCGGTCCCGCATCGACGAGCACGACGTTCAGTCACATGACACGCTTGATCATTCTGGACGAGGCGGACAACCTGCACGGTAATGAAGACCGAGGTGGCACGAGGGCGATAACCGAGATCGTGAAAAAAAGCACCCAGCCGATTATCCTCACGGCAAACGACAAATTCAAGATGGGCCAGGGATTGCTGCGTAGTTGTAAGGTGATTCAATTCGAGCGGATAAAACCGGGCACGGTCTTCCGTGTGCTGAAACGGATAAGCGAGCGCGCTGGAATCGGGATCGATGACGGTGCTTTGATTGCGCTGGCGAAAAATTCTCGTGGCGATTTGCGATCTGCAGTGAACGACTTACAGGCGCTTGCACTGGCTAAATCGGGCGTGGCGCGCATCAGCGAAGCGGACATAGCGACCGGCGGTCGAGACATTGAGGAGGATATTTTTGACGTTTTGAAACTGATATTCGACGTTGACGGCTCAGCCGAGCTGCAAGCAGCCCTTTCCGCGCTTTACGGCCTTGACAAGACGCCGGAAGAGAGTATTCAATGGATCTACAAGAATTTCGCGTACGAGTACGATGACGAGAGCTATCTGCACGGGTTGCAGTACTTGAGCAGGGCGGACATGTTTTTAGGACGCGTGCGACGTCGTGAGAATTACAAGTTCTGGCGCTATGCGTCTGGATTGATGGCTGGCGGTGTACTGTTGGCGAAAGATATGCAGGAGGAAAAAAGAGGAAGATCGCAACGACCAAGACGGTTTTCTCCGCCATGGTTCCGCGCTCGAATGCCCGCGGGGGAAGTGCGAAAATCAGGACCGCTGCAGGACGAACTGGCGAAAAAGATCTCGGCCTATAGCAAAGTGCCACGGAGCTACGCGCTCTTTTTTGTCGTGCCGTTTCTGCCTCTGTTCTTTAAGGACGACCGGAAGGCCGAGGAGCTAACGGCGTCGTTACACCTTGACGTACCGCAGATAACGTTTCTGCTGGGTGATACCAATAAAGAGAAAGCGAAGTCCCTCTACGAAGCCGCGACAAAGGTAACGACGGAAAGAGCGGAGGCACCCGTAACAAGGATAGCGCGTTCCGCTAAACCCGAAGTTAAAGAAAAAGAAGATCAGGAAAAAAAACGAGTGAAAACAAGGGAAGCCGAGATAGAAGAGAAAGTCGAGGAAGAAGAAGAGGAACAAGAACCGAAGGATCAGAAGACGTTGACGGATTTCTTTTAGAGATTCTTTTAATAGAAGATAAGCAATAAGACATGAATCTACAAAGGGATTGAGGATTTGGTTTTAGAGATATTTCTGATAAGCCATTGATAACAGCGACGAGGCTCATCGTTATCCTTCATCTTGATAATCATAACTCTTATCAACTTCAGCATCCAATCAAGTAAATCAAGGGGATAGTTCATGTACCTCATCTTTGACACAGAAACCACAGGTAGACCTCGGAATTATTCTGCCCCAGCCACGGATTTGAGAAATTGGCCCCGATTAGTTCAACTAGCGTGGGCATTTTTTGATGAGGACGAGCAGGAGGTTGAGAGTAGAGATATGATAATTAAACCTCACGGTTTTACGATTCCGGAAGAGGCTACGGAAATTCATGGAATTACAACTGAAAGAGCGATGGATGAGGGTATTCCCCTGAGGGAGGCACTGCTTGCGTTTTCATCCTTTTTGGTGCAGACCGGCCTATTAGTAGCACACAATATGGACTTTGATGCAAAGATTGTAGAAGCCGAATTTATACGAGAGAAAATACCTACCTATCTTTCCACAATCCCAAAACTATGCACAATGAAGCAATCAACGGAGTTCTGCAGGATGCCAGGCAGGTATGGCAGCTATAAATGGCCAAAATTGTCGGAACTTCATGTAAAGCTTTTCGATACGCCGTTTGACGGTGCGCATGACGCGAAAGAAGACGTTCGGGCGTGTGCTAATTGCTTTTTTGAGCTGAGAAGAAGATCCGTCCTTTAAACGAGCCTACTGGAGAAGGGACCGCCGTGAAAAATCAAAACTGTGAAAAATCAAAAATTAATATCTTTAGGGATGGGTAATCCCGCCATTCTCATTAAGTATTTGTTTGATTTTCTCAAAACCTAACTCAGTGGTACCGATTGTGCTAATTCGAAGTGTGCGCCCTTCAATTTGAATTTCAGGCTCAACAGCAATATATATTCTATATTTTAAGTGGGCTCGATAGCGATCTCCGATGCGTTGCACTTCATTCGTCATCCTGTCGACCATTCTAAGACTTTCCAATTGAGCTTCTCTGGAATCAACGTAATCCTGAGCTTTTTCCAAATCTTGAAAAGATGGAAACTCTTCTTGGCATTGAAGAAGATTCCATAACTCTAGCTCTCTGTTTATAAAATCTTTTAATGCTTTTTTTGTCCTTTTCGCCTCTTTAGGACTCTTAAATACAGCCGTCAAACAGTAATTCATCATCTTCAAACAACTTTTAAGTTCTAGTGACATATTAATTTTGTGTAGAATGAAAGCATTACTATTAGAAGATCTGGTGAGGACGACTAAAAAGAGTGAAGAGGAAGTAATAGAGGAAATGGATAGACTTGGCTACGAGTCATTCCATATAGCTTTTGGGATAAAAAAGGGAAAGCTCGCTTTCAGAAAAAAGAGAGTATAAGCCGGATTTAATTTTGCTATCCTTTTTCTCTAACTGAGCCTGATGGAACGGAACCTAAGGTTTATGCAACTTTAGTAAGAAAGGCAGTCTTATGAGTTGTAAGAAAAATAAGAAAAGAGAAGAAGGTAAGGGATTTGTTGAACCGTGCCTTGTTTGTGGAGAAAAACGATTTACAGAACAAGCTCATTTTCCCACGCGTAAACGCCGAGGGGAGGAAGGAACGGAAACTATTCCTCTTTGTCCAACGCATCATAAGCTTTTAGATAATGGACGTCTTTCTCGATTAGAATTTGAAGAAATACGAAAAAATCGATTTGCCCAACAGTTCACATCTGTTGAAGAGTTTGTCGAGTGGGCATACGATAATTGCTACCCATACAATATAGGTGATATGAAGAAGAAGTTTTGGGATTACACATCAGAAAAATAAGGGGTAGAGCTTTCAAAAATCTAAAGTGCCTTTCAAGTGAGTCTGATGGATGTAGTGCCGCCGCGAAAAATCGAAAAATTTATCTGAGGGCTAAGATTTGTCATGGTTTATACGGTACAATGCCTTTGGAGTGGGAAGAAGTTCGGAACCTGTATAATAGAAATCCAACATCGAAAACAAAAAGGGGTAAAAAGTTTATTGTAAAAAGGGTACTCGACAACGGTCTTATTATCGATCTTCCTAGTGGAGAAGAATATATTAGTCGAGAAAAGCTCGAAAGTGCTGTGGATTTGATAGAAAGAGGTACACAAATCAGTGGTCCTGCTGATTATAGGAAACTTGTCTACGACCAACGTCCAGCTTATGCATGGGCAATTCTAAGAGATTTAGGCTTCATAAGATGAGCCTGCTGGAGAAGGAGCCACCGTGAAAACCCGGAAAAAATATATATGGGCTAAGATTTGTCAGGGATAATAGTAACGAGTGCGAGGGTAGAAGACGGGTTCGTACTAAGTACGGGGTGATGAGTACGCGAAAACGTAGGAGGGACTTACTTTGAAAATTTTGCTTGACGAGATGTATACAGGCATGAAAGATTATCTTGAAGCTTTGGGCTGGGATATTGAAACGGTTAATAGTGTAGCGTTGCAGGGCGCAGAAGACAATAAGATTATAGAATACGTTAAGGAAAACTCATTGATAGTTGTGACTCAAGACGAAAAGCTAGCAGACATAGCAAATCTAAAACAGGTCCAGTGCGTATTAATTTCTAAAAAAATGCTTGCGAAAATGATCGATACTGAACTTAGAAAAATATCAAAACATATATAAACGTTAAAGCAGTTGTAAACAAAGCCCCTAAAACGAGTAATAAAAAATCAATCCGTAATTCAGCTTCACTTGAGCCTGATGGAGAAGGGGCCGCCATAATAAATGGTTAAAGAGAAAAATAGAAGTCAGTATTCTATCGGATGTCCCGTATAAAGACCTCTAGCTCTACTCTCTCGTACATAATAAACATATAACTCTGATAAGCCTTATTTAAATATATACATTGCATCCCTCCCCCTACAAAGTAGGTGAGCCTCCTGCAAGGTGGTTCTATGAAAGAAGATGAATTGAATGAGGTACTACGGGGATATTATAGAGCATCAGTAGAAAATGCCAAGATTACAGGAACACTTATGCATCGAGCTATTACCTCAAGCATCATGTGTATAGCAATATTTTTAACATTCACGGGATTATTAATGACTCAATTGGCTAAAATGACCTTCTCTTATAATTTGATTACAGTAGGAATAGCCGTTATTGGAGTTATACTTTTCTTGCTTTTTATTTTATCTACTGGTTATTATTTTGCTCTACGAATTCACATGCATAATATTTTTGGTACTATTATGGAGATAGAAAAACTACAACACGACATCTTATTTGATGAAATAAGACAAGAAGAAATAGAAAAGAGATTTCAAAATATTTATCCTTTTTTAAGTGCCTCTAAGTATAAGATAGAGTGGAAAAGTGTTTTTAGAAGATGGTAAACGATTCGGAAGGAACGGCCTAAAAGCTCTATGTTCATGAGTTTATTACTTTCGGATCTACTGTAAATAGCACTAATAGTATCTCCTTTTTGCTAATTCTGTTTCTTAATTAAACAGCAGAAACCGGAGCTTATTGACGATTTGTTGTTCACCGCTTATGCGCCGCTCCCACCACTTCTCCCAGATTCGTGTACCCGTTAACCTTAAGATACTCTGTTAATTCTTTTTTTAACCAGGAAAAAACCTCAATTCCTTCGCTTACGAGCGCGCTCCCTACTTGGAACAACTGCGCTCCGTTCCGCGCATAGCCGATGACGTCCTGCGCGGTGAAGATCCCGCCAACGGCGATGACCGGTATCTTCAACTCCTCGTAAAGCTGATACACGATCTGCTTACCGCCTACGGTTAGATCCTTACCTGACTTACCGCCGTAGCCCGTCGGGTTGCCCAGATACGGTACTTCAAGCGTTTGTTCCTCAGGCCGTGCGATGACCGTATTGATCGCAGTAATCGCATCTGCACCCGCGCGTTGCGCACCCAAGGCTAACCCCACCGGTGCGCCGATGTTTGGCGAGATCTTTACAGACACGGGTTTCGGCTGCACGAGCTCCTTTATTGCCGTTACAATCTCAGTCAGTAGTTTCGGATTGTTCTCAATCGCCATGAACTCTGAATGCGGGCACGAGGCATCAAATTCGATTAAGTCCACAGGATAGGTACGCGCGATCTTCGCCACCTCGCGGCATTCCTCGACGCTCTTGCCAAAGATGCTCAAGATCACGGGCACGTGAGCACACGTCGCATCTTCTAGCTCCAGCTTGATATTCTCGATGCCGGGATTGGGCAGCCCCATTGCGTTCACGTAACTCCGTGGTTCGAGTTCAATAAACGTTGGGTTCGGATAGCCGTCGTGCTCATGCAAACCAATCGATTTCGTGACGACCGCACCTGCACCCGCAACGGCATAGCGATACAGTAACTTCCCGGAAACGCCGAAGCCCGCGGCGTTCATGAGCGGATTTGGATAGGCGATGCCACAAACGTCTGTCTGCAATAACGGCTCGTATTCCGGCTCAAAATGGGGAAACGGTAGTGAGAGGAGTTCTGCTTCTTTTGCTGTTCTGGGATTAACTACAAGGGGAATGCGTTTACCGCTCTTCGCTCGTTTCCACTGCCCGAACTCCGTATTTTCAAGTTCTTCGGCAGTGAACACCGGGCCGTCTTTACACACGCGATAACCACCAAGGTCGCACGCCCCGCAGGCGCCACAACTGCACTTGATGATTCGTTCTACGGAAACCTGGGTAGGGTTAGTGTTCCGGCGTGTAAGCTCGCACACACGTTTCATCATCAGTTCCGGCCCGCAGGTCAGGACCTGATCGAACGCTTCACCTGACGCCAGCAGCTCTTCGAATAACGCCGTGCACATGCCACAATAACCTTGCGAGCCATCTTCCGTCGAAACTTTGACTTCACAGCCCAAATCGTGGAATTCTTTGAGATAAAGAAGATCGGACCTGCACTGCGCGCCTTCTAAGACCACAACGTCTTTTCCTAAAGCTCGCGCACGGCTCGCGGCAAACCGTAACGGCGCCGCGCCGTAGCCGCCCGCAACCATGCAGATACGGTCACCGGTAAGTGAAAAGCCCGTGCCGAACGGACCTCGTAAGCCAATCAAATCACCGACCTGTTTTTGATGTAAGCTATGCGAGCAGTCGCCAACGTCCGCAATGGCGAGTTCTAATCGCCCGTCTGACGATGCATGCGCAATTGAAATCGGGATCTCATCGACGCCGGGATCCCAGACCATAACAAACTGACCAGGGGTGCTCTCTTTCGCGATTACCTTTGCATGAAAGGTAAACGTTTTTACGTCATGTCGTTCTGTTTTCAGTTCTGCGAGTGTATGCAGAGTAGGTATATTAAGCAGCATGGTAATCCGGTTTTTAACGTTGTACAGTATGCTAACAGGCTCGTAGTGGCTTTGACACTACAGTAAGAATCAGGGCGAGTAACTTATTTAACCTTTTCCATCTCTCAGCTTAATGGTCCTTTAAAGGATATGATCGAAGCACTACGGCACGTTATCGAAACGTACTACATCCACCCGATAACGCATGACTCCGGCTACAACCCTGTAAATACGGTAACGTGGGCGTTAGTACTGGTAGTCTGTCTCTTTCTGACCTTACGATTGTTGAAAAAGCTCAAAATAGAGATTGATCACCGATTTATCGCTGCCGTAGCGCCCTACATCATTGTCGGTGCGAGCCTCCGGGTAATGGAAGATGCTGAGTTGTTTGCACCGCCACTGAGCTACCTGCTGATTACCCCGTTAATCTACTTCGTGGTGTTCTTCTGCTGCCTTACGCTGCTCGTACTAGCGGTGCACGCAGCCCAATCAAACACACTGCAGAACCACGACTACACGCAGATTTTTGGGCTGATCGGTGCGCTTTGGGCGCTTTTAAACCTGACAATCTTGCTGTGGGTTGGCGACGTCGTGGCGCCCTGGGTGCTTATTGCTGTTATCGGTCTGACCGGAGCGGTGGTCGGTGCGCTCTACGCAATTGCTTCGAAATTGAACATTACATTCCTCACTGAAAAGGTGAATCTCGCCGTTTTAACGGCTCATCTGCTCGATGCCTCTTCCTCATACATCGGAATCGATACGCTTGGGTACACCGGCAAGCACGTAGTAGAGGGGCTTATCGTTACGTATACGGGTACCGCAGCCGGCATGTTCCCCCTTAAGCTTGGGCTGCTCGTGCCGATATTGTACGTTTTGGATACGCAATTTACCGATGAGGAGCAAGAGCTGAAGAATCTCGTACTCTTAGCGCTTATCGTTATGGGGCTCGCACCGGCCGTGCGCAACACGCTTCGAATGATGTTAGGCGTTTAAAAAAGACCCGCAGCCATTTTGAGCTCAAGAGCGTCAAAGATGCCTGTCAGAAATACGCTGCAAGTTTGACAAACTCCTCGGGGCTCAGCTCTTCCGGCCGCTTCTCCAATTCTGCAAGCGTTACGCTTTCCGGAAGCCGCTTTTTGAAAATACTCCGCATCTTCTTCCGCCGCTGAACAAACGCTGCGGTGACAAACTCAAAAAACCACCGTTTATCTTCTACTCGTTCCGCTGCTGGCTCTTTCTGCTTCATTCGCACGATCGCCGTTTTTACCGGTGACTGAGGATAAAACGCATCGCGATGAACAAGCTCAAGAAGCTCAGGGTCTGCAAGCGCCTGGGCGATGACCGATAACCGGCCATACGGATTCGAACGCGGCTTCGCGATCAGTTTCTGCGCAAATTCCTTCTGGTACAAAAGCACCGCAAGCCCAAAGCCTGCCGGATGGAGCAGCAGTTTGTACGTGAGGGGCGAGGACAACAGAAACGGTATGCTCGCAACGACTTTATCAAATTCCGGCAGCTCTATTTTCATAACATCGCCTTTCAGTATCTCTGTTTTGCTCGTTTTGCTACCGTAGTGTTCTCTGAGCAGTTCGCACAGGTCGCTGTCCTTCTCCACCGCATACACCTTCTTCGCTGTTCGGTCCAATTGCTCGGTAAGGCTCCCCACGCCCGCGCCGATCTCCAAAACCACATCATTTGCCTCTACTGCTGCATACGCCACCATGCGATTCGCCACGCTAGCATCAACCAGAAAATACTGCCCTAAATGTCGCGTAGGTCGTATACCCCGCTCAATTAAGATGTTTTTGATGTCCATCTCACCACTCACCTACATCTTCCTCCTACAGCCAGGTTGCCACACAAACTCCCGCTCTCTCGTTCTCAACCCGGTATAATCGCCTTCCAAACACTGCTGCACAAGATTGATCAGATCGTCCGTTCGTGATTGAAGATAAAGCCGCGCATCTTCAATAATCCCCCCCTCTCGTGTGGCAATCGAACCCACGTATTCGCTCAGTATGTTCCGGTACGTGCTCAGAAATCCGCTCTTGAACTCCACTTCTCCTGTCGTTAGTCGCTTTATCTCGTCAACGACCTCCCGATGCGGAGGCAAGAACAGCGGTACGCCGACCAACCCATACCGGTCAGGATCGCGCTTGTAATACGCCTTCAAGAATGCGTTCAGTGCGAACCGCTGCAGCTTACGCGCGACCACCTCTTCCTTCTCCTTGAGATAAATCGGTGCGGTGAGTTCCAACGGTAGTTCCTTTATTTTCGCACTCGCCGCGGGTCGTTCATCATCTATTCTACGCTTCGTCCTGTCCACAAGCTCCGAGAATAACGGTGAATAATCTGTTTTGTGAATGTGTGAATGCGTATCTTCGTGAATCAGTCGGGTAGTCATAAACCGGAGAACGGTGAAATTATACGCACGATACCCCGCTTTTAGCAGCCCTACCCGTGTCTTCGCCGTCTCGTAATTCTCAATCAGAATGTGCGCGGTATCTGACCGTATATCGAACTCAGAAAAGTACTGCTCCGAGAGATGTCGTTCGATTGTTGTTCGTCCCGCACGGACTGCCTCGTGTAATCGTTCTCCTATCCAAGCCGTAGCGCCATTCATCCCGATTGCCGTTTCAAACGCCGGAATGAAACGTTCAATCTCCGTGAACAGTGTTAAAAATGATTCGGTAGATATTGCATTCGCACGATTAATAGAGCGGAAGGGCTCTTCATCCGCCTGTTCGAACGCTAACTCCGACTCTTCGGTTAATTGTAACGTCATTGCGACTTGTTTTGATTGCGATTCTGAAAAACACGATTTGTTGATAAATCTACTAACTAAGTTACACCATCTTTAATTTTTATCGTTCTAAGCGTTACATTCAGTTACAAAAAGATCGTAACCTGTAGGCGAAAATGAAGAAAGAACGCCATGTCTTTGAATGCTTGGGAAAAGCGAGGGTGGTCGTGGAGAATGGAGAGGTCGTTGAGGTTGGAAAACCGCTCATCACCTATTGCCGGTTGTGGGAGAAGATACGCGGGATACATGAACTGAACGAAGCAGCAATAAAAGAGAATATTGAATTCCGGATACGCGATTTTGGGCTCTGCACTGCAGATAGAATAGTGGAGATGGATGCATTTGTTGGCTTTGGCGCTTCAGAGACGTTTATGACCGGCCTCCGCAGCGGGTTGCTCGACAGTACCGTAACGGTGTGCGAAGGCGCCGGTACGGTCATCACTGCCAATCCGAGACTTGTGCAGGGTATCGGCGCGCGATTAAGTGGTGTTATTGAGACGACACCGGTTGAAGGGCTCATAAAAAAGATCGAAGCGAAAGGCGGGGAAGTACTGAAGCCGCCACGAATAGACCAGGTTGCAGGCTTGCAGAAGGCGCTTGAATGCGGTTACGATAGGGTAGGTGTCACGGTTCCCTCAGTAGAAGAAGCTCAGCGGTGCAGAGCCATCAGCGAGGACGCGGTTATTTTCGGGGTGCATCTTACCAACATCTCCAAGGAGGACGCCGCGATGTTCTGTGAAATCGCTGATCTCATCACCGCGTGTGCATCACCGCACATTCGTACGCTGGCACGTGAAAAAGCGCTGGTACAGGCAGGCACGGCAATACCGATATTCGCACTCACACCGAAGGGTAAGGATTTGCTTTTAGAGCGTGCGAAAGAGGTTGAAAATCCGTTGCTGGTGAATACGATGCAATTACCCGTTCTTCCCGATGAGCGGCAACCAAAGCCGCTTGTGTAACCGCTTCAAATAGATGATGCTGACGGCTTCAGGTTAATGGAGATACTCAGTCGGATCTTCCACACCTGCATCTGCAAAGCCGCGCCTTCGGTGTAAACATGACGCGCAAAGTCCACAATGCTGCTCACTACCAAGATAACAGGAATACGTCAAGTGTAACGGAGCGTTAATCTCCGCCCCTCTTGTTATTATCGCTGGTTTGAGCAGACCCCCCAAGGGCGCGTTTACAGTCGGAACACAAGAAAAAGAAGCCACGGCTTTCTCTAATACCGCATTATACCGCTTGACGAATTCCACATCATTGTCTGGATACGAACGCGCTTCCTCTGCATTGAAGCCCACGAAAAGCGCATCGGCCCCGATAACCTCCGCATACGCGCTCGCATGGGCGAGCAGGATTAAATTGCGACAGGGCACCCAGGTAGTTGGCGTCTCGTGCTCTTTGTCTAACCCCAACGGTACCTCCTCGCCTACGGGAACCGATTGTGCGAAATCCGTTAGAGCGGATCCACCCAGCTCCTTTAAGAACGGTATTTCCGCGAACTGCAGCTCTTTCGCTTCTAAGTACCGTGCTATTTGCGTTACCGCTTCTTTCTCACGTTCCTCCGCACGTTGACCGTAAGATGCATGGAGAAAATGTAATTCGTACCCTTCTTGCGACGCTATGGTGGCCGCAACGGTGGAATCGATCCCGCCTGAACTGACACAAACGGCGATTCTTCTTCTCTCCATCTCGCTTAGTTTCTATAAGACCACAGTACAAAAAGGGCTGGGACGTACCCGGGCATCCCCATCGCATTCCCGGTGGAAGAGAGATCCCTCGAGGTCTGGTGCCTCAATATCTGCATTGTTTCAAAAAAACATTGCAGAGCCCAAGGGGGATAACGCTTCCGGTGTTTGTGAAGTGCATAAGCATTTGGACGAACGAAGTGAAGCCGTATATCTGGTATTAGGCGAGTTTTGACGGAGTCAAAACCAAAATTCCTTTGGAATTTTGCGTATGACGCAGGCGATTTTACAATATCAATAAAGATTTTTGCGTTTTTTGCCCTAGTCAAATGAATCGGGATAATTGCTATAGTATTTTCAAATATGGAGGAAATGCTAGTCAATCTCATAATTTCTAAAAATGTAACTTGGAGGAAAACCATTGGCATATGTCTTGTACGGAGTTTTATCATTTCTGTGATAAAAAATATTCCATTTTTCTATAGATTTATGGATTTTTGTAAATCTATAAAAATTATCCCAAGGAATATATATGCAACCATCATGACTTACTGGTGGCGAGCCTTCATGTCCTGTTGTCTCGTAAAAATATATCTGACACGGGGTTGTTTTTAACATATCATCAAGAGGGTTATAATAACGACTTATGGTATGAGTATAAATGTGTTCATTCTTCATAGCAAAAATAAAACCATGATAACAACTTACTCCAATGCTTTTTGCCAGCATATTTTCAGCAGTTGTATCCTCTCCACATGTACCATAAAACTCTCCTGTTCCTATAAAATGCTTCCATTGCCAATCGGGATTAAAAATAGACCCTGCTAAAACTTTTCTCCTTTCTACATCAACTAATTCATTCGGATTGCCTCTAAAATGCTTCTTTCCAAAGTAGAGATAATCGTTCAGTTTTGCCATTAACTTATCAATTTTATCAGTGTATTCTATTGGAAATTCATTTGTAATATGCTGCATATCTATTGTAGAATCTTCCACGCTTAAATCAATAAATCCCTTTTTAATCATCCATCCCTGCATATCCTTTAATGTATCATTTTCCACAAAGAACCAGTTAAAATCTTCAATATTCATTTGTCTATTTCTAAAGATATCATACCAGAAGAGCGGCTCTTTTTGGTAATTCCAAAATAGAGTTGCTGGTGCACCCCAAACCAACCCAATATCTGCCTCTAAAGGATAGTGCTTGGCCTGCCAGTCAGCACCATTATCTTTGATTATTTCATCAGTCTCGATTATAAAATCAATTGTTTCCGGAACATATTTTCTTACTTGTTGTTTAACCTTTTCATCGCCTATCGCGATTACAGCACCATAATCTATTGCAGTAGCCAGAGCAATTCTTCTATATTCTTCCGGCACATTTCTGTCTTCCAGCAGATATAATAAAACCTGCAATTGAGTGTTATAATCTGGTAAATCATACTTAAACATGCTTTGATCAGGTATTCCATACTCATCAATCAGGTATAGACCCTTCCTTAGCTCATAATCCGTTTTTGACGATTCAATAAATTCTTTAAATTCGTTCATCGCCTCTTTTTCTTTTTCATTAATCCCATCTTTTATATCTGGCAAATTGTACAAGTCATCTGTCAGATAACTGTATTCTCCTTTTTGTGGGTTGAAATCTTTACCCCAATCGAAGTCCTTATGGTCGATTCTATCAATAACATTCTTTGAAACCAATATTCTCAATAAATCTGGTTTGTTTTGAACAATGTCAATAAACTGTTTTTCGGTTTCTGAGATAGATTTATCCTCCATAAACAATCCAGTCTCCAAAACCCATCTAGCTGCATCATAATCCTTGTTTTTTATTCTTTCAACCAACTCAATAAATTGAGAAATATTCTCAAAGGACGCTTCCATAGCATAAACTTCGGGCATTCTAAATAAATCCAGAGTTAGATTATCAAGAACGAGAGATTTATTAATTATCTCATCAGAGATTCCCAGATTTTTAGCATATTGTATTGAATCTTGTGTTGAATTTTCATTTCCAAGTGGTCGGATAGTATCTTTCGGTAGATTAATAAAATTAAACCAAATAAGAATTACAACAACTACGATAAC
>CAYUEX010000024.1:0-17443 GCA_964443855.1 uncultured Halobacteria archaeon
GAGGTTTGGAAATACCGTAACGCCGTTAACGGTGAGGGTTTCCTCATCCAGTTGGTCTGGCGAAAATTTCGCGGCGATCTGATCAATTAAAGGGTGGCAGAATGGGCAGTTCTCATTGGACGTGTCAACCATTTTCGATAACCACGCATCATCGCGAATACTGTAAAATTCGCTCCATTTCTCCTTCAAATGCGGACAAATTACCGAAAGCCGCGAGGTCAAGGGATCCCAGCGATATTCTAGCTCATAATTTACGGGAGTGCCATCGGCGGTCAAGACCTCTACGATTTTTCTTTCGCTTTTAAACGCTATTGGCATTTCAGCTCCTTGATTTATAAATGAAAAAAGAAACCCCCTTTTTATTTATGCCCTTCGCTCTTTATCCCTTACTATGGATCTCATCTCGATCTTTGACCTCTCGCCTGCGGAAATCGAAGCACTCATAGATAAAGCGAAAGAGCTGAAGCGAGAGCGAAGAGCCGGTGCCAAAGTCAGAACGGAGTGTGAAGGGAAGACCTTAGCATTGATCTTTGAGAAACCGTCCACGCGTACTCGTGTCTCCTTTGAAGTTGCGATGCTGGAATTGGGGGGGCACGTGATCCGGTTAAATCGTAACGAACTCCAGTTAGGGCGAGGTGAACGAATAGAGGAAACGGCAAAGGTGCTTTCCTCGTACGTTGATGCGGTGATGATACGAGCATACCGTCATGCGACGGTGGTGGAGTTTGCGCAGTATGCGTCGATACCCGTCATCAACGGTTTGACCGATTTTGAGCATCCCTGCCAGATACTGGCGGATCTGCAGACGATAAAGGAGTACAAGCAGAACTTAAAGGGTGTGACCGTTGCGTGGTTTGGTGACGGGAATAATGTCTGCAACTCACTCATCGGCGGTGCGGCACTTACCGGCATGAATATCCGTGTAGCCTGCCCGCAGGGTTACGAGCCCGACGAAAAGATCGTCAAACGAGCAAGGGACATGGGCTGTGAGGTGCTCATCACGGCCAATGCTGCAGAAGCTGCTGCTGATGCTGACGTGTTATACACCGACGTTTGGGTCTCAATGGGTGAAGAAGAGGAGCGTGAGCAGCGGATGAAGGATTTAAAAGAGTATCAGGTCAACGAAGATATTGTGAGCCGTGCGAAGGACGACGCCATCATCATGCACTGTATGCCGGTGCATATCGGCGAGGAAATGACTGATACGGTACTGAAATCCGACAATTCGGTAATCTTTGAGCAAGCGGAGAACCGTCTCCATGCGCAAAAAGCGCTCTTGTTGCATGCTTTTCTCTTTTAACGGGTTATTTGGCAGGACTGGGTACTAGGGTTTTTTCGTCTCCATATGAGTGGCGATTCGTAGTACTATGCTTCTTTCCAAGACAAGAGAAAGTTCCTTTAAATCTTTTTAAAAATCTAGCTCTTCAAGTTTATTCGAAGTTTGATAAAAATGGGGGAATCAGAAGCGGATGAGGGTTTTCCTTTCGATATAAACCCGATGTATGAGGGCGAAAGGATAAGGAAAGCGGATTTGTACGTGGAGTTAGGTGGGCAACATAAATCTGGCTTCGAGCTGGTTCTCTTTGAACCGGATCCTGAGAAGATAAACGACGGCGAGGTTAGCCTTATAGGTCCAGACCTGCTGGAGATGGAGGAGGGCAAGCAGTACCCGTACGCAATGATCTACAAGGTTTACGGCGAGCAGATAGAAAAAGACCTTGAACCGGTTATTGAACGGCGCAATCATGAGTACCAGGGATATATACAGGGCTATATGCACCTCAACCAGAGAGCCGAAATTTGGGTGAGAGTAAGCAAAAGTGCCGTGAAGAAGGGCCTGACCTCACTAAAACAGATCGGAAAGGCGACCATAATGCTGTACAAAGCAGAACTTCCGGTGATCGAAAAGATGGAAGCGACCTACATCACCGATGAAGGCGAAGTATTACGACGGTTGGAGGAGGCACACAGCATCTATGAAGCACGGGATACGCGTGTGCGAGGTCTTCACGATGAGGATGTGGATGAATTTTATCAGTGCACGCTCTGTCAGTCATTTGCGCCGACAAACGTGTGTGTGGTCTCTCCGGATCGAACTGCTCTGTGTGGCGCAATGAACTGGTTTGACTCGAGGGCTGCTGCGCGTGTCGATCCAGAGGGTCCGAATGCCCCTATCCCAAAAGGCGAATGCTTAGATCCAATAGGTGGTGAATATAAGGGCGTGGATGAAGCTGCTGTGAAGCTTTCAGGTGGGGAATATGATTCTATAAAACTGCATTCGTTCCTCGAGCGGCCACATACAAGTTGCGGTTGCTTTGAGGTTGCTGGTTTTTATATACCCGAAGTTGATGGAATCGGCTGGGTGCATCGTGGTTCGAAAGTTTCTGATACGCCTATCGGCCTGCCATTTTCTACTATTGCAAGTTCAGTAGGGGGCGGGAAGCAGGTCGAAGGGTTCCTGGGGATCGGAATACAATACTTCTACAGCCCCAAATTCATACAATATGAAGGTGGCTGGCGTCGCGTGGTATGGATGGCATCGGATTTAAAAGAGCGTATCGGCGATGCTATTCCTGAGGAGATGCAAGATCTAATAGCCACCGAGAAGGACGTAAAAAACATAAATGAGCTGCGTGAATTCTTAAAAAAAGGAAAACATCCCGTTGTGGAGGGTGTAATCAGGGAAGTTGACAGTACACAAGTGACAGAAGGCTGGGCAGCAGAGGCAGCAGAAGCCGTCGCTCAGGTCACTGCCGTGGAAACCGCAGCGCCTGGTGAAGCGCTATCAGTAGTACAGAACTCGCTAACGCAGCTATCGTCCTTAGGGGGCTCTTCTCCAGTAACCGTAGTCCTGAAGGATGCTGATATTCGCATCGGTAAGATAATCGTAAAGAGAAAAGAAGAGAAGTAGCAAAAGCCGTGTATTGAGCTCCCACAGCTTCAATCGCCAATCGCGGGCTAAGAGGTGAGAACGATATCAAAAGACATACTCGATCTCCTGGGTCTGTACCAAACGCAGATAAATGAGCGTTTAGCAGTATTCTTTGAAGAGAAACTAGCGGATGCTTCGAGCGTTTCAACGTATATTCAAGAAGTTGCGGTAAGCATTAGGGAGTACACCTTACGGGGCGGGAAACGACTCAGACCGATCTTCTGCATTTACGGCTACAAATGCTTGAGCGATACTAACAGTGAAGCGATCATTGACGCGTCCATTTCTCTTGAGCTGCTGCAGAGCTCACTCCTCATCCATGATGATATTATGGATGAGGACGAACTCCGGCGAGGCGAGAAGACGTTTCATATAGTCTGCAAAGATCTCTGTGAACATCATTTTGGAAAGACGAAATCCCGCAAATTCGGCGAAAGTATCGCGATCGTAGCTGGTGATTTGTTAGAGGCATACGGCGAAGAGGTGTTAGCAAAATCGGCGTTTCACAGTGACTATATCAAAAACGCATTAGCGGCGTACGCGGACATTGTCAAGAATGTCGGCTATGGCCAAATTTTGGACATCACCGCTGAGCGGCGAGGGTTTTTTAACGAGGAGGATATTCTCACGGTCCATGAACTGAAGACGGCAAGTTATACCATTGAAGGGCCACTTCACATTGGTGCACTCCTCGCGGGGGCGAAAAAAGCTGATTTACAGATTCTGAGTAACTACGGCGTCCCGTTGGGCTTGGCATTCCAAATCCAGGACGACATTTTGGGCTTGTTCGGTGCGGAAGAGAAAACCGGCAAACCCGTGGGATCCGATATTCAGGAAGGCAAAAAGACGCTGTTAATTTTACATGCGCTTGAACACTGCACGGAAACGGAAAAAGAGCGTATGCTAAACGCGTTAGGCAACGAGCATGTCACTGCGGGGGAGATTGACACGATTCGCGATATTGTGCGAAAGACGGGCTCGCTCGATTATTCAAAAAAACTGGTTGCTGAGCTGACCGCTCAAGCAGTTAAGGCTATTAAAGCATCAGATTTCAGAATAGAGGCAAAAGAGTTCCTTATTGATATCGCGGATTTTATCGGGAACCGAGAGTATTGACGGTTAATTGTGTAAAGCTAGTTGTTTCCAACAGAGTTTACTTTTTGTAGAAAACTAAAACGAGTAGCCTTCCCATTTATCGAGATCAATTCTTTCCGGCTCTCTTTCGAGCTGTAAAATGTGATGGTACAATTCCTCGCATGCATACTCGAATCTTTTACCTTTCGCCATTATGGCAATTCGATTTTTCTCCGATATACCTGGTAGCGGCGTATTGTCCACCACGAAGTAAATTTTCCGTGGCGGTGTCTTTCCCTCTTTTTTTGTTTCCATTTCAATATCTTCGGCTAATTCTCGCTCGAACGTGGGCCACGGTTTATCTTTCGATTGTTCCGAGTGAAAGACCAAGATCACATTGCACTCTCTCATAACCCGAAATATTTCCTCTCTAATTCGTTTCCCAGCGAAAAAATCACGTTTATCTATCTTTGTTTTAATTCCTTTGTTTCGTAACCATTGATCGATGGCCAACACCACATCATCGTTTGCCCACGCATAACTGATGAATACCGTTTGGCTGGGGCCGAAATTCGTGCGTTTTAATTGTGACTCGGTTACAAAAACAGCGCCGTATTTCTCAGGGTCAAATCCATTTGGAAATACTGTATCAACATTAAACATTGCTTTTTCGATTGTCTCTGTCATAGCCTCATATTTATGGGGAAAATCGGTTCCACAAAGGTTAGCTCCAGAAAAATCAAACTCATAGAGTATTTCTCCATTGCTCATACGTGTGCACAAGAGACGCCACGAAAGATCCACATAAGACAAGTCAGGTTTCCAATCTGGATTGTCCTCTCTGTATTTATTCCATATCTTAATCCTTCCAGCCGTAATAAGCTTCACCGCCTCTTCCTTATTCATATTCGATTCTACTATGTTTGCCCATGTAGGTATATGTTTCGGTTTATTCCCACTTTTATATTCGGTATTCTAGATACTTTAATTACATGCTTCTGAAAGAGCTCACCGTGGTTTACGAACGGGTCAGAGGAACGACGAGCAAACTGGAGAAGATAGCTTTTGTTTCTGAATTATTGCGGAATACGCCTTCTGATACGTTACCGATGGTCTGTTACATGCTCAGGGGCAGGCTCTTCCCCGATTATGCTGCGCAAGAACTCCGACTTGGCCGGTCGAGCATCTGGGACGCCATTCGTTCGGTAACCCACATATCTGAAGACGATCTGAAAACAGCGTATAACAAATTCGGTGATCTGGGCTCTGCAGTTGAGGTGATCTTAGAGCAGAACCCGAAGATCTCTGTCTCGTTGGTTACTGAACCGCTTACGGTTGAAGAGTGTTACAACGCGCTGGTTAAGATCGCGATGCTCAGTGGTAAGGATTCCACACGGCGGAAACGAGCTATTTTGACCGGATTGCTGAATCAGAGTTCGCCGGCAGAGGCAAAATTCATTCTGAAGACCATCACGGGAGAGATGCGTTACGGTTTCAAGCAGGGCTTGTTAGAGGAAGCGATCGCACAGGCATTTTCAGTCGATGTAGACGTGCTCAGAAAAGCGTACATGATTCGTTCGGATATCGGTGAGGTTGCACGAATCGCACAAGAGCAGCCTGAGAAATTGGAAACGCTAGCAATCGTGCTCGGCAGACCGCTGCGACCGATGCTCGCGGAAACTGCGGTGGATCTCGACGAGGGCTTCAAGCGCTTCGATAAAGCACTCTTCGAATACAAATACGATGGTGCACGACTCAGCATTCATAAGAACAACGAGGTGGTGAACATATTCACGCGTGAAGCTGAGGAAGTAAGTGCATCGCTACCGGAAATTGTAGCTGACATACGGAAGATCCCGCATTCGTTTATCGTTGACTGCGAGATCATTCCGTTTGAGCACTCGCCAAAAGCGTTCCAGGAATTGATAAAACGCTTGAGAAGGAAGTATCGCGTTGACGAGTTCGCACGCAAGATCCCGGTGAAACTGTACGTCTTTGATATTCTGTATCTCGATGGCTCGGCACTTATCGATACACCGCTGCTCGACCGGCGTGAACGGTTACGCACGGTGATCCAGCCTTCGGAACGTATAGAGCTAGCGAGCTGCATGGTGACAAAAAGTAGTGCAGAAGCGCGGATCATGTTCCAGGAGCGCTTGACCTCGGCTTTGAGGGGCTGATGCTCAAGAATCCAAATTCACGGTACACGCCGGGGAAGCGCGGTAATGAATGGTTAAAGCTGAAGCCCGAGGCGGAAACGCTGGATCTGGTCGTCATCGCGGTCGAATACGGGCACGGTAAGCGCGCCAATCTGCTCTCTGATTACACCTTTGCAACACAGGATCGAGACGGCAATCTCGCACCGATAGCGAAGGCGTTTGGTGGTTTGAAAGATGTGGAAATCGCGGAGATGACGGACTATTTCAAGCGGATTGCACGGGAGCAGCAGGGTCGGACCTTCGCCGTCGAGCCACAGGTAGTGGTTGAGTTGAAATTTGATAAAATCCAGAAAAGTTCGTTATACACGGTAGGTTATGCACTCCGGTTCCCGCGCATTAAACGGATACGCTGGGACCTTTCAGTTGACGAGATCGATTCAATAGAGACGGTTGAGCGGATATTCGAGCGCCAAAAAAGAAGTGCTTAACGATAATTTTTGATTTGACATTTCAAGAACGTTTAGGGGCATGCGTTAAGGCTATCAACCAAAGATAGTTTAACTCTACCGCTTCTACCTTCTCGCGTTTGCGAAACAGAGCAATTCAAACAAAGATTTTTATCGCAAGTTTTAAATGCTCATCGTGCTTTCGCCATATTGGTTGGGTTGCTATGATCGTTGGAATACCGAAGGAAATAAAAATAGGAGAGAACAGGGTAGCAGCTACTCCGTCAGGGGTGGATATGCTGGTTAAGGCTGGGCACAAGGTCCTGGTTGAGAACGGCGCTGGAACTGGTAGCGGCTTTAGTGATGAGGAGTATCGGGATGCAGGAGCGGAGCTGGTACCAACTGCTGCCGATGCATGGGGTGCTGAACTAGTACTTAAGATTAAGGAACCCATCGAACAGGAGTTCTCTTTTTTTCATGATGATTTATTGCTGTTCACCTACCTCCATCTTGCCAGTCCAGATCTGGAGCAACTCACGCGAGCTCTTGTGGATACTGGAGTAACCGCGATTGCGTATGAAACCGTTCAGTTGCCGGATGGGACGCTTCCCTTACTCGAGCCGATGAGTGAGGTGTCAGGCAGAATGGCTATGCAGATCGCAGCGCATTACCTCGAGAAGACACACGGCGGGAGAGGTGTTTTAATCGGTGGCGTATCTGGTGTCAGGCCTGCCAACGTGGTGATCATCGGGGCTGGCACGGTTGGCTGGAATGCCGCGCAGGTAGCACTTGGGATGGGTGCCAACGTCACTGTTCTTAATCGTGGCATCAAAAGGCTGCGCCACCTCGTCGAGACGCTGGGGGCCGTCCATACGGGAAATCTCACCACGATCACGTTAACCCCCTACAGTCTTGAGGAAGCTTTACGTGATGCCGACGTGGTGGTAGGCGCAGTGCTTACCGCCGGTGAACGGGCCCCGCACCTTGTGAGCAAAGAGCTGGTTAGAAACATGAAGCCCGGCAGTGTTATCGTGGATATTGACATTGATCAAGGGGGTATCTTCGAGACTGCGTGTCCAACAACTCATAAGGATCCCGTTTTCATAGCGGATGGCGTTATCCATTACTGTGTTACCAACATGCCAGGAGCGGTACCACGCACCTCAACGTTCGCCATAACAAACGCCACCAGGCCTTACGCCCTCGAACTTGCTAATATCGGCTTTATCGAGGCGGTGCAGAGCGATCCTGCTCTGGCTAAGGGCGTGAACGTTTACAGAGGTCAGGTAACGAACAAGGGCGTTGCCGCAGCACACGGGCTCGAGTATCGACCATTAAATAAACTAATCTAAGTAGAGAAAAGACCATCTGAGGCGTTTTCTGGTTATATTAAACGTGTAACTACTTTTTACACCGTAACACGACGGACGTTTCCACCTGCCGTTCAGGAATGTTCCAGTATCTTTTGAGGAGTCTATTCTTTTCCTCGGGCGACACTAAAACGAAACCAAACCGTTCGTAAAACTGAATAGCCCAGGATGCAGCCGCCCACGTGCCAACCAACACCTCCGATGTGCGTGCGAGTGGCATCAAATAGTTGAGCAGTTTGCTTCCAATCCCTCGTCTCTGGTATTCGGTACGCACATATGCATGCCTGATCAACGTGGTATCAGGAAAGGGTTGAATCCCCATTACCCCGAGTAACTCATCGTTCTCTACCCAGCCGAAGAATGCAACGCCTGATTCAAGTTCTTCCCTGAGTTCTTCGGCAGGCATGTATGGCTCGTTCCAACGGTCAACAGGGATCACGCCTTTGTAGGCCTGAGCACCGTCATTTATTACTGCGAGCAGCACTTCGAAGTCTGGAAATACGAGTTTACGAATCATAACGGCAGTTTTGTAGCATAGTAGTGTTAAGTTAAAAAAGAACAGGTACAGGATAAAATAAAACTGGTGTAATCGTTTAGATGTTACGTTCTGATTTCACACTTCTCTATTGGACAGGAATCCATTTTCAGTCTCTTTCATATGGATTCAGAGGCGATGAAAAAAGTGGTATTTATATAACATAAGGTAACCAACATTTTCTGCGGTGGGGTACCATGAGTTTAGAAGATAAGAAGGGTAACAGATGGACAATCTTGATTGGAGCGCTTCTGCTCCAATTGTGTCTCGGTGCAGTCTACGCGTGGAGTGTTTTCGCGGCCGAGCTGAAGAAGGAAGTAGCACTTGGCGGTTTTGGCTGGAGCGTAACCGAAACGCAAATCGTTTTTTCAGCAGCACTCGCAACCTTTGCACTGGTCATGGTCGTAGCCGGGAAATGGCAGGATAAGCTTGGACCGCGAAAAGTAGCGCTCGTCGGAGCACTTGTTCTTGGGCTCGGGTACATACTCGCGAGTTTCAACCCCGGGCATTTCCCCTGGGTAGTATTAACGCTTGGAATTATTGCGGGAGCCGGAATAGGTATTGGTTATGTGTGTCCGATTGCGGCTATTGGCAAGTGGTTCCCTGATAAACTCGGACTGGCAACGGGAATAGCGGTCGCGGGTTTTGGCGCGGGTGCGTTCTTTATATCCGTTTTATCCGGTAAGGGCATAAACATGCCGGGATTGGAGGTTGATCTCATACAATTACTTGCAACTTATGGGCTTGGTGGGACACTACTGATATGGGGTATTGTGTTCCTCGCGTTTGGCGGTGTGGGTGCTTTTCTCTTGAAAAACCCGCCTCTTGGCTGGAAGCCACAGGGTTGGGAGCCCCCCGCGAAATCGGGTAGTGCGGATGTGAGAGAGGACTGGGGACGATCAGATATGATGAAAACACGAAAGTTCTGGATGCTGCTCGCCATGTTCATCTTCGCGGCAGCTGCGGGACTCATGACCATAGGTATCTTGAAATTGTACGGTATTGATTCCGGTCTCACGGCTGCTGCGGCAGGCACTGCGGTGGGTATCCTTGCGTTATTCAATGGCGCGGGTAGAATATTCTGGGGCTGGGCTTCGGACAAGATCGGACGAACAATCGCGATGGGTGTCATGTTCTTCCTGCAAGCAGGCATGATGTTCACGCTCGTATTTCTGGGGCTTGGTTCAACTGAGGCAGGGCTCACTCTAGCAGCGGCTTGGATCGGGTTAATGTTTGGCGGTAATTTTGCCTTATTCCCTGCGGCAACACGGGAGTTCTTTGGCATAAAGAACTATGGCGGCAACTATGCCATGGTCTTTTTAGGCTACGGTGTAGCAGGTATTTTTGGACCGATCGTGGCGGGGCAAGCGAAGGATATTCTGGGCAGCTATGACGTCGCATTTATCATCTGTGGAGTGTTGTGTATCGTAGCTGCGGCACTGGCATTCATAACAAGAGCGCCACACCACTCGAGCTAGCTAGCGCATAGCGCAAAGGTTAGTTAACGCCCTCGCGTGTCTAAGAAGCGGCGAGCCGCGGTACGTACTGCATGTGAGTCCATCACACATTGTGAGGTACAGGGAAAATGAAACTCTGGACCGTCGGGACGAGCAAGAGGAGCATGAAGGAGTTTTTGCACGTGCTCAGAGCGTACCAGATCAAAGTTATCGTGGACGTAAGACGGTTCCCAACGTCCCGATACCGCCACTTCAAGCAGGAGCCTTTCAAAGAATGCCTGGAACAGCACGGTATTGAATACCAGCACGTGATCAAACTCGGCGGCTACCGGAAGGGCGGCTATCGCAAATACATGAAGACCGCGGACTTTGAGCGAGGGTTGGCGTGCGTTGAAGAGCTCGCCGCGTCAAAGAGGGTGGCACTCATGTGCGCGGAACTGCTCTTCTCCCACTGCCACCGACGGTTTATCGCCGATGCGCTTACACTGCGCGGGCATACCGTGGTCCACATAGTGGACGACAAGAGGAGCTACGAGCACAAAGGGAAAGACGACAAGGAAGTGGATAGGAAGCTGGATGAGTTTTTGGAGAAAGAATAGATTTTCTATAAAACCCCCAGCTCTTTAACGTGTTGATGGCGAGAGAGTGGTACCTTGAGAAAGTGTTTACTTTTAGGAAATTTTCACTCTTACTACGAAGAAGATCTAATCGAAAGCCTCTTTGGGATTTTTATACTAACTCATAGCTTTATCTTCAAATGCTTATTTAACTCTCTTCTAACACCTTCTCGAGAGATTATGCCTACAAGTTTGTTTTCTTCATCGACAACAGGTAATTGATCGACTCTACTATCATTCATCACCCTTATCGCTTCACCAATGTTAACTTCTTGATTGATCGAAATGGGCGTGGTTTGCATTACCTCATCAATTGAACTTGGCTTTTCTTTCATAAGACCACTCGCTAATGATGTATTAGTGACAACGCCTGTGAGTTTTTCATCTGGGGACACTATAGCAACCATACCTTGGGGCGAAGCTTTAAGCTGATTATAAACCTCATCAATGGTAGCGTGTGATGTATTGACAAATGGTTTCTCCAGAACCTTTTTCACCTTTATATTTTTAAACTCTTCTGCCATATCTCGACCTCACCCATCTAACTCTTCTAACAGCTTTTTATACTTCTCTATTTCTTCAGTTGCAATCTCTTTAGCTCTCTGTGGAACAGTATATCCAACAAGTATAGCAGGCCACGCAGCACCTATGGCTAAGGCCTGTATCGGAGTAAAGGAACTCTGGGGCAATTGAAAGACAACAGCGAAGAAACCCCCGAAGAACATGTAAAGGGAGACAGCTCTCTTGGTGAAAATGCGACTCGGGAGAACTTCGAATCCCTGCATTCCAAGATCTGAGAGAAAAAGGATAGCCGCCGAACTCACCAACCCAATAACAAAGGACGCCAACAAATCTACCGTGTCCATGTTAAAAGTGTTGCCTTTTAACATATAAGTATGTTGGTTCCCACTTGCTAAATTTCTATAAACTCCGCTGTAAACTTCTTCGCCAAAACCAAATTTAGAGGCTGAGGAAAGATCTTTTGGATCAAAAAGGAAGACTGAAGGTTCAACATGTCTTTTATCAGTAAGACAAAAACAGGAATATCTCACTGAGTTCTAATACGAATTGTGTCTTACTCATCCTCCCGATAAATCGGCTTCTCAGGCACCAGATAGATCGTCCAAAACGCCAGCAGCGTGATGATCGCTTTGACCGTTATATTGGTATAGAACATCTCAGTCATGGCCGTCGCGCTGATGATGCCCGAGAAGGCTATTATGGGGAACAGTATGCTGTCAACGGGGATGGAGATGGAATTGGAGACGAAGACCCTGCTCCACTGCGGTCGATTCTTGCCGATGCCCGTGGTCCACAAATGATAGACGTACGTGTCGACAAGCTCGGCGATGACCATTGTGATGATGGAGCCGAGCACGATCCTGAGCTGGAGCGAAAATATGGCCTGCCACCATGCGCCGCCTTCTGCAGAGTCGAGGATGCCAAAGAGGAACTGCCAGGCCGCTTGTCCTCCCGCATCGGCCCAGCTGGGCTCGGCAGGTAGGATAACCACGAGCTGGAAATAGAGCGCGGCAATGAGGTTGATTGCCGCAGCCACCCATATGGTGGTGATGGCCGCCTTCGTCCCGAGCTGCTTGTGGATCAGATCCCGCCAGGTGAACGTAAGGGCGTAGATGAACCCCGCGTCCATCACGAGCTTGCCAAAAAAGGTAACCTTGGTGGCCGCGATGTTGCCGGCAAAGGAGAAGAAGAGGTAGAACCCGCAGAGGATTATGGTCGCCTGCGTCTTGTCTAATCGGAATAGCGGCTCTCGTTTTCGAATTTTTCTAAACATTCCGTTGCGATTCAATCCTTTTTCAGCCATTTTTGCTTTAACCCAGCAAAGGTTCCGTTAGAAATGGACGCCCGTATCTGCTCCATGAGCCGGAGCATGAAATGAAGGTTGTGCACCGACGCCAGCCGGAAATAAGCAAGCTCATTGACCGTGTACAGATGCCGCAGATAGGCCCGTGAGTACCGCTGACAGGTGGGGCATTCACACCCCGGGTCAATGGGCCTTGAATCCTCTTTATATTTCGGTGACTTGATACTTATCCTGAACTTGTTATTCGGCTCTCCGCCCGATTCAGGCGAGATGAGCACGTTGCCTCTTCGGGCGAGTCTGGTAGGAGCCACGCAGTCGAAGGTGTCGATACCGCGCTCCACACATTCGAAGACGTCGTCGATCTCCCCGATGCCCAATAGGTGCCTGGGCCGCTCGTCCAAATGGGGAACCACCCACTCGAGGACCTGGTGCATGTCGCTCTTGCAGTTTCCCAGTGAGCCGCCTATTGCTATCCCTTCGAAAGGCAGAGATGTGATGAACGCCGTGCTTTCGTGTCGTAAATCCTCGAACCAGCCACCCTGGATGATGCCGTAGATGGCCTGCTTCGTGTCGTGGTACTGCAACGAAAGCGTCGCCCAGTCGTGGGTGCGCTCCATCGCCTGCTTCGTGTACTCGTAATCGGAAAGGGGCGAGGTGCATTCGTCGAAGGCCATGATGATGTCCGAGCCGAGGTTGGACTGGATTTTCATGGAGGTCTTGGCGTCCAGGAAGCGCCAGATGCCCTGGTAAGGGGACTTGAAATGGATGCCCTCATCCGTTATCTTGGTCAGGTTCTCCCGCTTATCCGTGGTCTCCTTGCCCTCCGGGAATATGCTGCCGATCTTGGAGATGTTGTGCTCGCGTCCAAAGCCCAGTGAGAATGCCTGGAAACCGGCAGAATCTGAGAATATAGGTCTATCGAAGGCCATGAACCGGTGCAAGCCGCCAAGTTTTTTGATGATTTCATCTCCCGGCTTGAGGTGGAGGTAATACGCGTTGGCCAAAACACACTGGACGTTCAGACCCGCTAAGTCGTCGGAGCCTAGGGCTCGTACTGAAGCAAGGGTGGCGACGGGCACGAAATAAGGCGTTTCGATGCAGCCGCACCGGGTCTTCAGCACGCCCAAACGGGCCCTGCTCATTTCGTCCTCTTTTAAAACCGTAAAATTAAACTTTCTATTTGCTTTCATCGGTGCATTCTCCGTGGATTAATACCGTCCTTAGCCTTCCCACTATCTGTAAGCGTGGTTACAAGTTGAAGGTTCTAGTTTTCTATTAGGTCTAATATGAATCCATTTAGAGTTTAAGGCTACCCAAGGCTAAAAGTAACAGCAATTCGAACCGTTAGACAAATCGCACACTTTTTCTAGAATCTTTACCGTCACTTCAAGTTTTTGACGACACGCGGGTTTTTAAAAAACCTAAGGTGCAAACGGCGGAGCGGTTAAATCTTCGAGCGTAAATGAATCAGCATACGTAGTGACCATAACATTGGGTTCGCCGTGCAATCTCCCGATGGCAGTTGCGTTTTGCAAGAAGAAATAGGCGAATGTGTCCGCATATTGAGTGACCATAACATTGGGTTCGCCGTGCAATCTCCCGATGGCAGTTGCATTTTGCAGGAAGAGATAGGAGAACGTATCTGCGTACTTAGTGACCACAACACCGGGTTCACCGTGCAATCTTCCGATGGCAGTCGCATTTTGCAAGAAGAGATAAGAGAACGTATCAGCATACTTGGTGACCATAACACCGGGTTCACCAACAAGATAGTCCGCATCCGGCGTATCAGTTATCGTTAAATTCCAAACCGTATCTGCATTTTCAACGATAATCGAATCGATGTGAAACGCTGCGACGAGCAGAGAAACCGTTGTCGTATTGACCAGCCCAAAATCGTCGGTGACGTTCAACGTTACGTTATATCTCTGGTCTGCGGTTCCGATCCACGAGTACGTATGATTAACAACAACGCCTGTTGCGTTCGTCCCATCGCCGAAATCCCATTCGCAGCTCACAATTGATCCATCGGGATCATACGAAGACGAGGCATTAAAATTGATTGTTTGATTAACCACTGGATTTTCAGGAGTACTGGTGAAAGAAGCGATGGGGGGGTGGTTTTCCATGCTGCAATATGTTCTGAGCCAGCCTCTTGTCATATAGTTCCCAGCGGGGAGGTTTGTAGGGCTATACATAGTTAATCCCTTTCTTCCTACTACTGTTATAACATAATTCGGGCCATGTTGCACAACTGCTGCTAAAGGCGAAGGTCCTCCATTATTATCGTATCCTTGAGTGTATCCCGTAAAAAATTCGAACGTTGTATTTGACCTATTCACTGAGAATTGATCCCCTATCTCTAAAGCATGAATAGTATCTATATTCCCATAACCGCTACAACTTGTTGGATCCCAACCATACCATGAATTGTTATCGTATACTTTCACATGGGTATTTCCGTCACATGGAGTCCCATCGACAAGAGAGAGTGTTAAACCTATGTTTCCATCTTCAATACCACATTCGTCAGTGCATAAAGAATTGGGGACTTCAGCTATCTTGTCAACATACACGCTGCAATTAGGATAAATCGTAACGGTGTAATGAGCTGTTATTGCGCCTCCATTGGAACTGCTATTTACAGATAATACACATTTTGACCCGCATTCATCTATTTTGGGCTCACTTTGTGTGGGGCTATACGATGGGCCATCATGACAAACTCTATAATAGACACCTAAATATGTGCAAGCACTACAAGAGCTGTTGTAAACGTAAACTCCAGACATCCCAGCGTCAAGCCGCACAATTGGTTTTCCGTCTTTTAAAATATCTATAGTATTACCTCTTTGAATTCCACTTGGCGTATTCACGTCCATAACTTCCCAGGTTACACTTGTATCTGTGTAAATAGAATAGGTTAATACATCCACTTTCTCAATGACGGTAAGCTCTACACTCGCGCCAGCACATCCCCCACAGCAATCATCAGCATACGCATAGATTGTATTTTCGCCAGGATGAACAAAAGGGGTAATATCAAGCGATAACGCTCTACATCCAGCAGAACAGCACGGAGCAGTCTGTGTATCATCAAAGACTTTAACTCCATTTACTTCAACAAAACCTCGATCATCGACGCAGAATTTGTCTAGGGTAACTTTGTAAGGAGAAGATAGAGTAAGATTTGCTGAACCACCACCTGAGTGATGCCCTCCAGGACATCCCACGTCGTAAAGCGTTTTGGACCATTTGTAACTTATAACTTGAGGCGGTGTGACATTCCAGATCCATAATTGCAAAGCGGTGCCATTAGCATCAGCCGCTATAGCCGATACGTTCCAAACACCGATAGGAGCACTTGTATTCCTATACGATGCCTCAGTCACGCTTGTATTTGTCTGCACTTCGGTACCGTTTATCAGCCATGAAACGTTGACAGGCTCGCTAACAGTGATACTAAATACTCTTGTTGTGCCCTCGGTATCGTTTACAGGTGAAGAGGGACTGTAAGATAAAATTGCAGGTCCTATCGAGATAGTTACAATCCTCATCTCAGTATTATTAGAGAAGCCAAATAGATCTGTGCCATATGCCTTAAAAGTATAATCTCCATCCGGCATATTCGTGAAGTTACGGTGCCAGCTCGTATTTGAGCCACTCATGGTCATGTTAGTTCCGTTCCATTCGAGCGTGGCATTCGCTAGGGGTTTATCACTGCTTATGTTTATCTCCACGAAGTCGACATTCAGGACGCTCATATTGGCGGGTGTCGGCGGTTCGAACCAGAGATGTGGAGCTATCGCAGACAGGTTATAGCTAATTTCATACGTTTCCGCGGGATCATCCACGATGTAGATCATCCCATCCTGCATCCAGTAATTCTGTGCAGGGATTATCTTGCCATCCGGTCGTGTTACCTCAACGATTGGCGCTTCATTATTGCACGGGTCGGAAACGGGTATGTAGATCCACTTCCCCTCGATCTTGCTTACGTTTATCTCCAAAACCGGGTCGTTCACCGTCGGCGGTCGAATAACATCGTAAGAGACCGTCAGGACGTCAATCGCCTCACCGGTGGCGGAATTCACGACCCAATCGGGGACAAAGTCCTTGTCTGAATCCACGAGGAAATCGTAGAACAGTGCGCCGGTATCTACCTGCCGTCTGATAATATGCGTTTGGAGATCGGATATACGAGACGTCTCGATGCCCCCGAATTCGCTTGAATGCGTGAATTTACCGGAGAACTCGGAGAACTCGCCATCAAGGGTTGTCAGCATCTCCCACCATGCAATCGTGCATTCATTCGGCCCGATATCGCCGAAATCCACCTTTAACGAGTTACTTCGTGGCACACCGTTCAGTGCACTGCCAATAATCTCGAAGTCGATCAGCAGACCCGAGAGATTATCGATGATAACGGGTTGCGCAGTCTCAATCGAAAAATTCTTTGCGGGTCCATAACCAACGTTACTGACCTTCACGGCGAGTTTGAACGGGTGATTCGCTTTAACGTCCGAGGGGATATAGTAATCCAACGTTAAGTTCGCCGAAGGCAACACAACCACCTGTACGGGCTGGGTTCGATACAATTGCGTCTCTCCGTCAACGGTGTATCCGATGTCTGCGGATATATTGTAGAACTTTCCTGCAGGATCGCTTCCTCCTGCGCCCCTCTTCGGAATGATGAGCCAGATTATACTTCCGGTTTGGAGCGGTCCAAGCACGCCGCTGCCGTCGATATTATTAATATCCGTCAGTTTCTGAATCTTGATAAAAAATCGGTCGTTCGCATTGCCCCACTCATCCGTGATGTTAATATCGACATCAAACCCCTCTAGGCTCTTGTTCCACATACGATTGGTCATCCCTAACCCCGCAAATAAGGCGTCCAGTTCCATAATTGCGGTCTGCGAGATGGAGAGCCGCACAATTTCATGAACCGTGATCTCTTCTCGTTCAACTTGCAACGGTAATGGCTCTTCGGGCACCGGCAGGGGAGATGGGACCGAAGGCTTAGAG
>CAYUEX010000025.1:0-17442 GCA_964443855.1 uncultured Halobacteria archaeon
TATTTAAGTGGGTCATAATCACGTACAGGTAAACTATTATTTGCTAAATCTCGACCTTCTTCTATTAATGAATTCAACCGTTCCAAGAATTTGTTTCTATCCACAAAAATGGGAAATATTTGTATAAATAAAAACTTTCCGTAAAAGTTTTAAAGAAAAAGTGTCTAAACATCTAAAACGACCTGTGCGTGCCACCTCTTGTTCTTTTTTACTTCCATCATGTTGTAGGTAACGGCTTTGACGATGATCCCGGCTTCATGTCGCTCAGGATCGAATGTACCGCCTCGACACTTACCACTGATGCCAAATTCTGATTCGTTCACGGTCATCTCGAAATGTTTCATCACCAGCGATTCCGACTCAAACAGAAAGAGCAGCTCATCCAGCCAATCGAACATTAGGCTGTAAAGGTCCTCTGCTTGTACCGTCACTTCTCGCTCCTCCGCTTCTTCTATCTCCTCGACATCGGTCATGAAGCTGTACATGGCGAGTGCGGCATTGGCAAAAAGCTCTTCTAACGTAGCACCGTACGCCTCGAACCCGACATCCGAGGGATGCTCGATGTACCTGAATCGTGTTTCGTCTTCTTGTGCCATTTGCTTAATTTTTCGGGATGCTCTTGCTAAACTAAGATTTGATTTCAATACCGATAAATATCTCTTGAATCTCCACCCAAATTAATGAAAGGGTGACCCCAGCCACTCAAGGACAACTAATGTGCTCGGAAACGCCCCCCCAATATATCGTATTCGAACGGTTCGATTGCGAAGTATTTATATGTTTGTCCTGCAATGGTACTATTGGAAATGACGGGTCTATTGACGTTTGCCTCGGAGGGCGGAAGAGAAAGAGGCTTGCTTGCACTGTTTATTCTGCACTCGCTCGGTCAACAGCCCAAATCCGGGTATGCTTTGCTCAAGCAAATAGAGGAGAAGACTGAGGGTGTATGGGTGCCGAGCAAAGGAACGCTCTATCCAATTCTAAAGCAGTTAGAGGAGGAGGGACTGATACGAGTAGGCGAAATAGGAAAGCGCTCAAAAACTATTTTTGAGCTTACACCGGACGGCGAGAAAACATTACGTACCATAAAAGAGCACAAGGAAGAATCACGCGAGAAACATTTACAGTTTAAAAATTTGCTTATCGAGATCTTTGGTGAAGAGAACGTAACGGTAAAAGGATTGCTTATCGAGATACGAGCGGTGATTGATGACTTAGCGCCGGATGAGAAAGATCAAGCATTCGCGATTCTCGAACGCTGTCTTGCGGATTTGAAGAGGTTAGATTGATTAACATGGTCGCGATAGAAGTGGAAAATCTAACGAAGAAGTTTAACGGCTTTGTTGCTGTAGACGACGTTTCGTTCAGTATAAACCGCGGCGAAATTTTCGGCTTGCTTGGACCTAACGGCGCGGGAAAGACGACCACCATCTCCATGCTCTCGACGTTATTAAGGCCAACGTCCGGTTCTGCACGGGTGAATGGTTTTGAGATCACGAACCAGGAGGATGCTGTGCGGAAATCGATTGGTGTTGTCTTTCAGGATCAGAGCCTGGACGAGGAGCTCACGGCGTATGAGAATATGGACTTTCACGGGCGACTGTATCGTATTCCGAGGAATGAGCGGCAGCAAAAGATCGTAGCACTATTGACGCTAGTAGGCTTGGACGAGAAGCGGGATAATCTGGTAAAGACGTTTTCGGGTGGGATGCGACGGCGCTTGGAAATTGCCCGGGGGTTACTGCACGAACCAAAAGTGCTGTTCCTGGATGAGCCGACGCTGGGGCTGGACCCGCAAACGAGGAACCATCTCTGGGCGTATATCGAGCGATTGAACACGGAGAAAGGCATTACCATCATTCTTACGACCCATTACATGGACGAAGCGGACCGGCTCTGCAATCGGGTGGCGATAATCGATAAGGGCAAGATTATCGCTGCGAATACGCCGGAAAAGCTGAAAGAAGAGATTGGCGGCGACGTTATTACGATTAAGGCATCGGAACGGGACAGGCTGTTGGCGCAGCTTAAAACGTTAGCGTGGGTGGAGCACGTCGAGTCGCATGACGGCTTTGTTACCATCAATCTGAGAAATGCGGAGAAACACGTTGCGGAGCTTGCGCAGCTTTCAGCCACGAACGGCATCGATATTGAGTCGATTTCCATTCGTAAGCCGACGCTTGAGGACGTCTTTTTACACGTTACCGGCAGGACGATACGGGAAGAGGAAGCGAGCAGCAAGGATCAAATGCGTATGATGCATCGATTGCACCGGAGGTCAAGATAATACTACTATGGACATTGTGTACACGATCTGGTTACGGAACATGAAACGGTATTTACGGTCGAAGAGCAGGATCATTGGCAGTTTGGGCATGCCCCTGTTCTTCTTGCTTGTACTGGGCTTCGGCCTCAATTCAGTCGTGCAGATTCCGGGCGGCACGGGGCAGGGGTATATCGGCTTTATTATTCCCGGTATCGTTGCCATGAGTGTTCTCTTTACCTCGGTATTTTCCGGTATTCAAATCATCTGGGACAAACAGTTCGGATTCCTGAAAGAGACGTTGGTTGCGCCGGTCTCACGATTGGAGATTATGTTTGGTCAGACCCTGGGCGGGGCGACAACCGCGTTTGTCCAGGGCTTCATCATACTCGCTCTGTCACTGTTCATGGGCCTGAACGTTACCAGCGTCTCGGGCTTTTTGATTGCGTCGGTATTTATGGTGCTCATCGGGCTTTCGTTTACGGCGTTTGGCATCGCGATCGCATCAAAGATGGAGGATATGCACGGCTTCCAGCTCATTATGAATTTCGTTATCTTTCCCATATTCGGGCTGTCCGGCGCGCTCTTCCCGATCGATAGTCTGCCCTCGTGGTTACGGTCGCTGACGCTGCTCGATCCATTGACCTACGGTGTGGAAGGCATACGGTATGGTTTATTGGGGACCTCCCAGATAAATCCGTTCTTTAGTTTCGTTGTGCTCACAGGGTTTACCGTGTTTATGGTGGTCGTCGGCGCGGCGTTATTCAGGAGGATTGAGGTCTAACTAAAGAAATTTTGGCAGAAGGTATAAATACCACAATTCTTAAATAGATCGAGCTTTGATTTACAATTAAAAAGCGGGGTCCAAGACTGTGGAATATTAGGTGACAATCCTGGCATTGAAACTCCTAAAGGAGATAAAAATGAAAGGAAAAGAAATAATCACATGGGTTATTGGGGAAGCCCTGAATGCGGGGGGTCACAAGGTAGTGACATCCCTAATGCCATGTATTGTACTCAATAGGAAACAGTTAAGGGGTCTGCATTCAGGGCGCAATTGGGGGTTCGAATCCCTCTCCCCGCTTCTTTTTATTATGGTGTGTTCTGATTAATATGCGGTTGACTGCCAAAATTTTTATTGGCATAAAAGCAAAGTGGATTTTAACTTTTATTTTCGGCTTCGCCGAACGTTGCACTAAAACTCAATTCTATCCTTCGGCCAGGAGAATATAAATCTGGAGCCTTTGAAAACGGAGAGAGCAGTTTTCCTTTCTGAAGTAGTTAAATATTTAGAATGATTTATAGAAAAAGAAGGGGGTAGTGAAATTTATGGGATTCATAGACTGGGCGAATGAAAAGACAAAGACTATGGATGTCTGGGATATTGGACTGACAAAATTGACCGTGCTGTTCGCAACGCTGCTGATCGTTAAATTCTGGCCTGCAATCGTATCGCTGGACTGGTACTGGTATCTTGCGGCCGCAGTTGTGGTGGCAATCAGACCGATGTACCGGTTTTTCAGGACGTAAGTAAAACCGGGGCAGCTATAACTATGCTTAACTAGCGTGGAAAAAGGTGGACTACTAAATTAGATTCGCCGCTGCCCTCCGTCATATGCGTCCGCTCTTCACTTCGTTGTGGTGCTCGTTGACGTTGCACTCTTGCTTCGCTCGACCTTGTATAACAGTGAGCACATACGTTAGTTTCAATCGAGAAAGGACGAACGATGGAAAGGACAAAACGAAATGTTTATATTTAAATTGCTTTATTTAGTTTAGCATGGCTTGCCAAATTTGCGGTGCGAAATCTGGCTTCTATCCTTTATGCAAAGAATGCAATAAGTTAAAAGATGAAGGGAAAGTAACTAAATGCGAAGAATGTGGTGTTTGGAAAAAAGATACAAAACCTTTATGCTACGAATGTTGGTTGAAAAACAAAAAGAAAACAGCTGAAAAATTTCCGGATTATAAATCATCTGACATTGAAACCGAAGAAACTAACTTCAGATCGAAATTTCCAGCCACATTTCGTACTGAAGATGGGCATTTAGTACGTTCAAAAGCCGAGCAAATAGTTGATAATTGGTTATACCATAAAGAGATAGTACATGCTTATGAAAGGAGAGTTCCAATTGAAGAAGAAGTGTATTGCGATTTTTTTATTCCTATTGGCCAAAAAGTTTGGATAGAGTATTGGGGACTCGAAGAGAAAAAGTACCTTAAGAGAAAAGAATTGAAAAAGAAATTCTACCAGATGCATAAAAAGAATTTAATTGAATTGATTGACAAAGATATCGAGAATCTAGATGATATTATGCCAATAAAATTGAGACCATTTCTGCCGCCAACATTTAGTTTCGATTAATATTTCTTGTTGCCCTTTATTATTTTACTCGATGGCACTTTGTGCTAAATAGGATATTTAAGGAGAGAATCGGAAGCGTTAGGCAAAGTTAAAATTACCCAAGAGCAATTCATTAAGTTATGGCAGGCACGAAACGAGCGACTATAAAACCGGGCATTCGGGTAGCAATTGTACTTAAAAGGGATCAACGCTCCGGAAAGCTCACGGAGGGTGTCGTTAAAGATATTCTTACCAAGTCGCAGCACCATCCCCACGGCATTAAAGTCCGCCTTACATCCGGTGAAGTCGGGCGAGTAAAGGAAATTCTGAAAGGTTAGTTAAACCACGTTCAATCATAATGAATCGAGGAGTTAACACGGCTTGCTGAAAAAACATAAGGCGTCTGTATCAAATTATAAAGGTTTTTGATAAACGTCCATTTTTAGGAAACTAGCTTAAGAGGTGCTGCTCAACGTGTCACTGTGCTGCGTTTATTCCCGTTTTTTACCTTTTAACAGCTTATTTTTCCATCTATTCTGTTTTTTGTCGATAGCTCACGCTCAGCTAGATCGCACCCAGCTTCTTGAGCGTGCAGAGCTGGTAGAGGTTAAAGCCAATTGCGGTAAAGATCATCTTGACGCTCACCCGGGGGACCGTAGTCACCAGCACATTCGTCGCGTGAAAGACTCGTTTGAGCACGGCGTAGTGCCGCTCACCAGGCGCTCGCTTTTTGCTGATGCGGCGATTTCGCAGCGTATCACGGATACCGATGGGATGATCCCGAGCACCGCGTTTCATCGTTGCCGAGCGGAGTAGCCGTTAGGCACGGTGCCGTGATAGCCTCGATCGCGGTACACGACCTCACCTTCCTTTGAGAGGTCTACCTGGCTGTCGTGCACCGCTGCCGTGGTCGTTTCGAGCTCGCGAATGAGGCCAAGGTCCGTATCCACTTTGCTGTGGAGTTTGTAGCCGAAATAGGATTTGTTGCCCTTCTTGGTCCACGAGCCATCCTTGCTCCTCCGCGTCTTTGCATCGCCCCCGCGCGGTTTATCAGCCTTCGCATGCCCGGGATCAGCGGTAATAAACGTCGCGTCCTGGACGACCCCCTGTTTTACCTTGAGTCCCAACGAATCGAGTTGTCGTTGGAGTTCCGTCCAGATCGCTCGATCTGTACCGGTCTTCGCCAGTCGTTCTCTGAAGTACCAGACCGTTGAATAATCCGGAATAGTCTCTGGAAATCCGAGGAACTTCCTGAACGAGAGCCGATCCGCAACCTGCCGCTCCAGTTCTGGATCGGAGAGCCCGTGCCACTGCTGGAGCACGAGCACCTTCACCATCACCACCTCATCGATGTTCGGTCTACCGCCTCGTTCGCTCTTGTTCTCGTACAGCGTGCCAACAATCGGACGAAACGCTTCCCAATCGATCAGTGACTCAATCTTCGCCAGCTTATCGCCAAGCCGCTTCACTCGCTCATACTCCTCATTTAACGCAAAATCAGTGAGGGATTTCATGAATAGAACTATGGCGTCAATTGCATATGAATTTTGCGGGCTCAAACAGGAGGTTTTTCAAAATTCTCAATACTCTCTTCCATCTCATCGCCTTTAGGTGGCAGTCTCGGTTTCACCGGCGATGTCCAACATCGTGTAGTTGGTTCTGGTTGGGCTACGTGGAGCCACGGATATACTGGCGACGTCTACCCTGCAGGAGCAACTTCTTTCACATTAACGATGCCGCCTGATACCGGTGCGTTCTACTTCTATGCCGAGCCAAATCCGTTCGGAGTGTTTCTCATCACCGCTACGGCAGATGATGGAACTACGTCTGGTCCGGTTTCGGTCGAAGGCCATAGTGGCGCCAAGTACTACGGCTTCTACGGCACTGACGGCTCGCACATCACTTCGATTTCCGTGACGTCTGCAGTTGATTTTGCGGTCGGCGAGTTCGGTATTGCATCACCTCCTGTAGGTATCCCGGAGTTCGCATCAGTAGCAATCCCCGCCATATCTATAATAGGGTTGATGTTCTTATTCAACCACCGAAAGCGCAAGGAAGAAAACTAACCAAAAAGTTTAGGAGGGTTTGTAATCTAACCCTTCCTTGCCCATTTTATTTTTTAAAGTGTGGCTCTAATTCTCGCTCTTCCTTACTAC
Organism: uncultured Halobacteria archaeon; assembly: GCA_964443855.1. Classification (GTDB taxonomy): domain Archaea; phylum Halobacteriota; class Syntropharchaeia; order Alkanophagales; family Methanospirareceae; genus JACGMN01. The sequence goes on from CAYUEX010000025.1 coordinate 6,764, forward strand.
ATTCAGATCCCAATCAAAATCACACGCATCAGTATGCCAACCGAGAGCGAAACGAGCACCATTAATCCGGCAGCTTTCAGCATATCCCGCACGCCCAGCTCTCGGAGCATCACCACGAAAGTCGCAATGCAGGGGAAATACGTGCTCAGTATGATGCACGCGATCGTTAATTGTTGTGGACTCATACCAAGGGGCAAGAGCATCCCGATCGCGATATCCTTCCGCAGAATACCGAGCATCAATGCAACAATCGCGCCTTCGGGCAGTCCAAGCACGGTGGTGAGAATCGGTGCGAACACTATTGAAAGGGTGTCCACAACGCCAAATACGAAGAGCAGATTAACGATGAAAATGCCCAGGATAACAAACGGAACCGCCTCTCCGAGAAACCCGTACGCCTTTGACCAGGTCTTTTTAAGCAGCGTTACGGGATCGGGTTTGCGATACGGCGGCACTTCCAGCAACAATTCCGGGCTCTCGCCCTTCACGATTCGTTTCAGCACCAAGCCTAAAACGATGTAGAGCATGAGCAGGGTGGCATAGACGATGAGAATCCACCGTAGGCCGTATCGGCCCAGGATCGCAAAGATCATCGCGGACTGCGCCATACAGGGCACGGAAATTGCCATGAGTGTCATTGCGATGAACCGCTGCTTCTTTGTCTCCAGGATGCGTGTGGCTAACGCGCCGGGAACGTTGCAGCCGCAGCCTAAGATCGTTGGCACGATCGCCGAGCCGTGCAGTCCAAGTTTGTGCAACCCGGTATCAACGAGAATAGCAAGCCGGGGTAAATAGCCAAAATCCTCCAGCAGGCTGAGCATGAAATAGAACGTAACAACAAACGGCAGTACCATGCCAAAGGGGACATACAACCCGGTCGTCAGAATGCCCAGCGATTGCTCGAAATCCAACGATTCGATGGTGGATGTTCCGATTAACAGGTCGTGGAGTAGCCCGCTCGGCGCAAAGGAATTCACGGCGTCGACGATCCACGGCCCGTAATAGTCGTAAAAGATTGGATCCAGCAGATATTCGATGAGCGCATTCCCGATCTCGATGATGAAGAGAAAGACAAACAGTATCGCGAGTATCGCAAGCGGTATACCCGTTGTCGGCCTCACCGTAACATCAGCTAAACGGTCTTTCAGAGTGTGATGGCGGTGATGCACCACCTGAACGTCCCGGATGATCCCACCGACCTTCAACCATCGTTTCTCTTCTGACATCGGCTCGATCGTCTTCGACGGCTGTGCGTCACGAACATGCGTTGCCAGCTCCTTCATGCCCGTGCCACATAACGCACAGGTGGGAATAACCGATACGCCAAGTTTCTCTTCCAGCGTCGCTACGTCAATGTCAATGCCAAGATGCTGTGCCTCGTCCCACAGGTTCAACGCAATGACACTGGGCTTCTTCAGTTCTAGAATCTCCAATGTCAGATACAGATTCCGCTCCAAATGCGTGGCGTCAATAACGTTGATAACGAAATCAGCGTCTTGAAGCATGGTCCGAGCTACTTCCTCGGCTTTCGAGGTCACTTCCAAGGAATACGTGCCCGGGACATCGATCAGCTCGAACTTCTCGTCGCCAATAAAAGTGGTACCTTTGGTAAAGTCAACCGTGGTACCGGGATAATTTGACGATATTACGTTCACGCCCGTCAGCCGTGAAAAAATGACGCTCTTACCAACGTTTGGGCAGCCCACCAGTGCTATCGTTTTCATAATTTCGTGATCAAAATGTGCCGTGCCATTCCTCTCCCAACGGCTATCTGCGTGCCTTCTACATCGATAACAAGCGGCCCTCGCCCTGGTTGGCTCGCTATCACCCGGACGATCTTTCCTTCCATGAGTCCCATTGTCCTGAAATGGTGCTGTCTCCCTTTACCATGTTGCAACGCGACAATCCTTGCCCGTTCGCCGGGTAATAGCATTGTCAGGGGCACTACGTCTCTTCCTGGGTTCATCTCTCTCATCAGTCGCTCCATTGCAACCACAATCGCTCTGTACGTCTAACGTTACACCAGCGCTGTTCCATCGCCGGTTATCGCTCGCTATTAAGTATGGAGTTAGAATCAGAAAAAGCCTCGCCTAAAAAGATTCGTTTTTTACGGAAAAACCTAAATCAATACGCGTTCAGCACGAAACTCGATCAACTTTCGTCACCCGTTTTTCTATTTCGCAGGGATGCTTGCCGGTCGCGCAGAACAATTCGAAATGCTCGAGCCATTGCGGATAATCCGGTGCGGACTTCACAAACTGCACGAACTTTTTCAACTGGCCTATCGTTTCGGGTTCCAAGTCGTGCTCGATGATGCAGGCGTCTTTATCCGCAATCTTTTCCGGCACCTTCAGTATTTCCAAAAAAGCTCGTATTGTCTCGTGTCGGTCCTTGACAACCCGCGCTATCTCCGCTCCCCTAGGCGTTAATTGCACACCTTCGTACTTCTGATAGTCAACGAGACCCATGTCGTTCAGTCGCCGTAACATCTCGACAACACTGGGCGGCTTGACATCCAAAGCAGAGGCGATATCCTTTACCCTCGTGTAGCCTTTACGCTCGGCGATGCTGAGAATCGCCTCGAGATAATCTTCCGCTTTTCTACTGACCATGCTATGGGTGGTATTATTGGGGTAGCCTATTATAAGCGTTTCGTATTTAAGCACCGGGCGATATACCTACCAACGATAAAGAAACGGTTGAGAGTGGTTGAGATGGTATTCACACAGATGAATGAGAAAACAATATGCTTTGATCTCGAAGGGCCATTATCCCCGCAAGACAATGCATACGAAGTAATGAAGCTCATGGGTGAAGAAGGCGCGCGTATTTTCGAGGTGATTAGCCGGTATGACGATGTTATATCACTTGAAGGACGGGAAGGCTACGAACCGGGTGATACGCTTGCGTTAATCGTGCCCTTCTTCCTGGCGCATGGGATAACCGAAGCGGATATTAGGAACGTTTCAGCGCGCGCAAAGATAGTGGAGGGAGCGAAATACCTGTTTGAGCAGTTACGGGCGGACAATTGGGATATTTATATCATATCCACCAGTTACGAGCAGCACGCGTATAGCATAGGGCGTCAATTAGGAGTCCCTGAGGATCACATTCGATGCACAAAGCTGGATTTAACCACAATAAAGCGCACGTTGCCAGAATCAGCTTTTACCTTACTGAAAGAGGCGAAAGAAGAGATACTAGAACTTTACTCAGACATTGACAGTGATCATCCGGACCGCATCGTGAATCGACTGGATGAACTCTTTTTCAAGCAGCTCCCGGAATTGGGCTTTGAGATCTTTTCGACACGGGTAATCGGCGGGGAACGGAAAGCCGAGGCAATACGCGCGATCGCGGAAAGGAAAGGGATTGCATTACGCGATATCCTCGCTGTTGGCGACAGCATCACCGATTACAAGATGCTGAACGAAGTGGCAACGCAGGATGGTGTCGCGGTGGTGTTTAACGGTAACGACTACGCGGTGCCGTATGCCAATGTCGGCCTTGCATCGGTAGATATCCGGTTCCTTTACATGGTCTGTGAGGCGTTTGCCCGAGCCGGTAAAGGCGCAGCGATGGACCTAGTGACGAACTGGGAAGCGAATCGCAGCGTGTTTGCAGAAAATCCGGCTAGTATTCCTGATAGCGAGATTACAGCAGACATAAGGGAGTTTGTAACGACTCGAACGGGGACAATGCCTTTTCCTTATTTCCATAATCTCGAACGCGCGGACGAACGCAGAAAAGCGGAGATAATAGCGATACATAAGCAATTCAGAATGCGGGTGCGGGAAGACGCTGGTAAGCTGGGATGACCAGAAATCCATCAAAAAAATCCAAGTCATAATAAAGTCGTAATATATAGTCAAACGGTATTATTATCGTACCATGGAAGAAAAAGAGCTGGCGGAACTGAGGGAAAAGACTGCCGAGGATTTACTGCTTATTGGGGAAGAGTTACTCGAGCAAGGTAAATTTGAAGATGCAATACAAGTTTACAAGGAGATCGTAAAGAAAGAACCGAGGAAGCCGACAATGGCGAAAGCGTGTAATGATTGCGGCGTTGCGTATGCGAGCTTAAAGATGCCAGAGATGGCAATAGGATTCTTTAATGCAGCTCTGAATCTCAAGGAGTTTCTCATGGACGAAGGCATATCGACGTACTATAATCTTGGGCTGGTGTATCGGACTGCGGGCGATGAAGAGAAAGCGGAGTTCTGCTTCAAGCAAGCAGATCAGCTCAAAAAAGAGCATAAACGAAATGAGGAGGAGTTAAAACGCGCCTTTGAAACAATGATGTAGTGCAGGTTCGGCTAGGTACGCCGAAACCGCAATAGGGACGGCCAGTAGCTACCGAATGGTACTGAAATTGCGCTGGCTTGCCTGAAACTTTAACCCGTGTGGGATTTTAATTGAGCAATTTGAAGCCTTTTCCGAGGCGATGCAAAAACTTTTTAACCATTAGTGGCTAATGTGGAACCATATGGGTGAAGAAAGAAGATGGAGAAGATAACCGTTAGTTTAATAAAAGCTGATGTGGGGGGATATCCGGGGCATTCTGCGGTGCATCCTGATTTGATGGAGGAGGCTAAGAAGCAGATGAAGCAGGCGAAGAAGGACGGCTTGCTTGTGGACTATCATGTCTTACATGCTGGCGACGATCTGCAGTTGTTGATGAGTCATCGCAAGGGTGTTGATTCCGAAGAGATACACGGGTTGGCGTGGGAAACGTTTGAAGCGGCAACTGAAGTGGCGAAGGAGCTTAAGCTGCATGGTGCGGGCCAAGATTTGCTGGTTGATGCGTTTAGCGGGAACATACGCGGTATGGGGCCCGGAATAGCGGAGATGGAATTCACAGAACGCGGTTCAGAGCCCTTGGTGGCCTATATGATGGACAAGACGGAACCAGGCGCGTTTAATTATCCGATCTATAAGATATTTGCCGACCCGTTTAACACCGCTGGGCTCGTTGTCGATCCGACGATGCATGATGGTTTTGTGTTTGAAGTGTGGGACATAAAAGAGAAAAAACGTGTATATTTTAATTGTCCAGAGGAGCTGTATTCGTTACTTGCATTGATCGGTGCGAAGAGCAAGTATGTGATAAAGCGGGTGTATCCGAAGGAGACAAGCCCTCTGCCGAAGGACGAGCCAGTGGCAGTGATAAGCACGGAGAAGTTGTTTTTCACTGCGGGCAAGTATGTAGGAAAGGATGACCCGGTCGCCTTGGTGCGCTCGCAATCGGGCTTACCGGCACTGGGCGAGGTTTTAGAGCCCTTTTCACTGCCGTATCTTGTCAGTGGGTGGATGCGAGGTTCTCATAACGGACCTATCATTCCTGTTTCTTTCAGTGATGCGCATTGCACACGGTTTGACGGCCCGCCACGAGTGGTGGCTGCGGGATTCCAGATAAGTAATGGACGGTTAGTCGGACCTGCGGACTTGTTTGACGATCCGGCGTACGACCTTGCGCGGAGAAAGGCGACAGAAATAGCCGATTATATGAGGGCGCATGGGCCTTTTGAGCCGCATCGGCTTCCAATAGAGGAGATGGAATACACCACACTGCCGAATGTGTTGAAGAAGCTGAAAGGGCGGTTCGAAGCGACCGAATAAAACCGATCAACCGCAAGATACTACAAAATCTTGCGGATACCCTTTCCTTGGCAGGTTTTTGAAGGCGGTTACGAAGAGCAGGGCTGAAATGCTGCTGCGCGTCAGTATTTCACGCATTCTGATTCATTCGCTAAAAAAGTTACACAAAATTGCAAAAAAATTTCTATTTACCAAAAAATTCTTTATCGATTGCAGTATTTGTCAGATCTAATAACAGCTTAATAACTACAAAAATCGCAAATTATGGATAGTAAGGATCGATGATAAAGCGTATTGGTGTGCTAACGAGCGGGGGCGATGCGCCGGGAATGAATGCGGCGATTCGCAGTGTGGTACGATACGGCGTGCATCATGACTTAGAGGTAATGGGTATCTTTCGTGGCTATGCCGGGTTGATTGACGAAGAGTTGCAATCGTTAAACCGTCGTTCCGTTTCTGGAATTATTAATAGGGGCGGGACGATCTTGGAGTCTGCTCGCTGTGAGGAATTTTTAACTGAAGCGGGACAGCGTAAGGCGGTAGCGGTATTGAAGAGAAATAATATCGATGCTTTGGTGGTCATTGGAGGAAATGGGACGTATCGGGGGGCGATTGCGCTGTGGGAACGGTGGCATATCCCTTGTGTCGGCGTACCCGCAACTATCGATAACGACATTAATGGCACTGATATGACCATTGGTGCGGATACCGCAATAAATACGGCCTTAGCGGCAATCGATAAGATTCGGGATACCGCTACGAGCCTCAAGCGCATTTTTGTGGTGGAAGTAATGGGGCGGAATAGCGGATTTATTGCTACCCATGTGGCGTTAGCGGGAGGCGCTGAGGAGGTGCTGATTCCCGAATCAAGCTATAATTTAGAACAGATGTGTCAGGATATTGCCGAAGGCAATCGAAAAGGTAAGATTAGCTGGATTATTGTTGTGGCCGAAGGCGCGGCAAAGGCCGCAGAGGTGGGACGGGAGATTACCGAGATGACCGGGTTAGAAACGAGAGTAGCGGTTTTAGGCCACGTGCAAAGAGGGGGCAATCCTACCGCTCGGGATCGAATATTGGCAACCCGCCTGGGTGCAACAGCGGTAAATTTACTTTTAGAGCATGAGTTCGGAAAGGCCGTAGGAGTTAGCGATGGCATGATCAATGCAGTGGATTTACAGCGCGCTGTAGAGGAAAAGAAGCGGGATTTAGATCCTTTTTACCAACTGATACGGATTTTAACGTAAAAATGGCTACATTAAACGAAACCGGAACTGAAATTGATGAATTAGTAGTGGCGTTGGCATTAAACGACGATTTAACGGTGAAATCAGAACTCTACAGGAAAATTTTACGACTGGCAGCAGGAGGCGGGATTTTTCTCGCTTCTATCAATCCGTTCTACCGTGCACGTGGTAGGGGGGAATTTTCCGGGTTCACGGTGCCCGCAATAAATTTACGGACGCTCACGTACGATTTCGCACGAGCAATTTTTCGGGTTGCCAAGCGGAATCAAGCCGGTGCATTTATCTTCGAGATTGCAAAGAGTGAAATGAGCTACACGAAGCAGCGTCCCATCGAATACGCCGGAGCGTGCCTGGCTGCAGCGGTAAAGGAAGGTTGGAGCGGCCCGATTTTTATCCAAGGTGATCACTTCCAGGTCAATGCGAAGAATTATCGCCAGAACCCGCAGGCAGAACGAGAGCTTTTGAACAATCTTATCTTGGAGGCGTTAGCAGCAGGATTTTATAATATCGATATTGATAGTTCGACCCTCGTGGACTTGAGCAATGAGGGACTGAAAGAGCAGCAAACGTCAAATTTTACCGTTTGCGCCGCATTGACTCAGTTTATCCGGGCGCACCAACCGAAAGGAGTAGCGGTTTCTATTGGCGGTGAAATAGGCGAAATAGGCAGCAAGAACTCGACACCCAAAGAATTAGAGGCGTTTCTGGAAGGCTACCAGGAAGCATTAGGCGCTTCTTTGGAAGGCATCAGTAAAATAAGCGTACAGACCGGGACATCCCACGGTGGGGTGGTCTTACCGGATGGAACTCTTGCCCAAATAAAGCTGGACTTTGATACGTTACAGACGCTTTCGCGGTTAGCCCGTGAGAAGTTCTCGTTAGCGGGCGCGGTACAGCACGGCGCGTCTACGTTGCCGGAATCGGCATTTCATAAATTTCCAGAAGTAGAAACGGCTGAGCTGCACTTAGCCACGCTGTTTCAAAATATGGTTTACGAAAGCGACTATTTCCCTCGGGACTTACAAGGGCGGATGTATGCATGGATACAAGAGCATTACCGCGACGACTGGAAGAACGGCGAGACCGAGGAGCAGTTTATGTATAAAACGCGTAAAAAAGCCTTAGGTCCATTTAAAAGCGAAATTATGGGGCTTAAGCCTGAGATACGCGCGGCAATTGCTGCTGAGGTGGAGGATAAAATCGCGTTTATCTTTAAAGAGTTGAACGTAGCCGATACGGTGCCATTGATTAATCGCTACGTAAAGCCTAGAGAATAAGCATGGACATTGAGGATACGTACTGCGAGGCGTTTGACGGGTTAGTTGCGCGAGTATGCATAACCGCACGTGACGAGCGGCGATTGAAGCAAGCGGTTTACAATGCTACGGCACTGCCCTGCACGGTTTTTGGCGAATCCGAAGGCGGCATCGAACGGTGGTTGAACGAGCAGGAAACGCCCGACGGCAGAAAAGGCGCAGTGATCCAATTCTGGGTGAATTACGGTGAGGGAGCGCCCCAAAAGCTGGAATACGAGGTAGCGAAACGAATACGACAGGGAATCCTGGTCGTGCCCACGACCTCGGTCTTCAATGCGCTTGAGTCGCCTGATAAAATGGAGGCGATGGCGCGAATAGGCCATTGCGGCGATGGCTACGAGACCCTTGAGCAGCGGTTTGGACGGAACGTCATCGCGGTGCCGATAATGATGGGTGAGTTTGTAATCGAGCGGTACGTGAGCTACCAAAAGGGCGTAATGGGTGGCAACGTCTGGTTCTTCTGCGAAAGCGTAGCAGCCGCATTAGAAGCGGGAGAAGCGGCAATTGCCGCAATCGAGAAGGTGGACGGTGCAATCACGCCGTTCGACATCTGTTCTGCAGGCTCGAAACCGGAAACAAATTATCCTGAGATCGGGCCGACGACCAACCATCTGTACTGCCCGACGTTAACGCGGAAACTCACAGCGTCGAAGGTGCCGACTGGTGTGCAGTGCATTCCCGAGATCGTGATCAATGGTATTTCGCTTGACTCGGTAAAAGAAGCGATGCGTGCGGCAATAGAGAGCGTGCACGAAGTCAAAGGCGTCGTTAGGATTTCAGCGGGGAATTACGGCGGTAAATTAGGGAGTTACAAGATCTTTTTGAAGGAACTGGTGGGATGAGGACATTCTACATGCACGCAGTTGCCCCTAAGAATTAAACATTTTTATCTGAGGCGGGGTTTTAAAGAAGTGGGAGAATCACTATTCTGCACTCCTTTTTTATAATGAAATGCACGAGGTAAACGGAAATGAAGAGCTATAAAATTGCGGTTATGCGTGGTGATGGGATCGGTCCCGAGATAGTAGCAGAAGGGCTAAAGGTGCTTGATGCCGTTTCCGAGCGTGAGAATTTTGAACTTGACTGGGTGGAATATCCGCACGGTGCGGAGCATTACCTGGAAACCGGCGAGCTACTCGGTGAGGATACCTTGAAAGAGTTAGAGCGGTACGCTGCAATCTATTTCGGCTGTATTGGCGATCCGCGACTGGAGCCCGGCGTCTTGGAGCAGGGGATATTACTCGCGCTCAGGTTCTATCTCGATCAGTATGTGAATCTAAGACCGGTGAAGCTTCTGGAAGGTGTTCGCACACCGCTTGCGGGCAAAGGCCCGAAGGATATTGACATTAGCGTGGTGCGTGAGAACACCGAGGATTTCTACATCGGCATTGGCGGTCGCGCGAAAGGTAACGGTAAAAAGAGCGACGTGTTAGAGATCGTTCGGAACCTTTATCAGGTGAAGTTCAATTTGGACATTGAGACCGATTCGGACGAGCTTGCATACCAGATTGGCGTTGTGACGAAAGAGGGCTGCGAGCGCGTGATGCGGTTTGCCTTTGAGCTTGCACGTGCGAACGGTAAGACGAAGGTGACGAGTGTGGACAAGGCGAATGTCTTAACGCACTGCTACGGGTTCTGGCGCGAGGTGTTCAACGACGTTGCCAAGGGCTATCCGGAGATCGAGACGGAATTCAATTTCGTGGATGCAATCACCATGTGGTTCGTGAAGAATCCCGAATGGTATCAGGTCGTCGTAGCGCCGAACATGTTTGGCGATATTATTACTGACCTTGGCGCGATGATCCAGGGCGGTCTGGGTCTTGCACCGGGCGGGAACATCAATCCTGATGGCGTGTCCATGTTCGAGCCGATTCACGGTTCTGCACCGAAATACAAGGGTAAAAACGTCTCGAACCCGATCGCAACGATCTGGTCTGGCGCGCTGCTGTTGGATAATATCGGTGAGAAACACGCGGCTGAAAGCGTTATCAGCGCGATTGAATCGGTCTTGGTGGAAGGTAAGGTGCGAACCTACGACCTCGGTGGTAGCTCGAAGACTAGCGAAGTCGGTGATGCAATTGTTGCTACGATCAAGGCGCAGGATTGAGTACTTTTGACGTGCTTTGCGTAAACCTTATCGAAGACCGATTGGAACTCTTTACGGGAACGAACGAAGAAAGGAAGCAAAGGGCTAATAGACCTTTCCACGTTATGCTCAGCAATTGATGAGTGAGTGAAGGTTATTGGTAGGTTGCACTGATTTCAATATCTCCTTTATTACAGAGACTGCTTCCTTTAAGTTCTTGTAATTCGGAATCGATATCATCTTCAGTTAATTGATATTTCACTCGATATTTTTCTACTTTTTCCGCTATTGTCTGTAAGATCTGATTATCTAATGCTTCTAGCTGGCTTATTTTATTCTCGATTTCTTTATCGAGCACCATAACACGGTAGGTATCTCGAAATGCCATTAATTCATCTTTATATTTAGCCCAAAAATCGATAGGAGGTTCTATGG
>CAYUEX010000026.1:0-17329 GCA_964443855.1 uncultured Halobacteria archaeon
AGTGAATAAGGTCCTAAATGAGGATGTCAGTGACACCGTTGCCTTTTTAAAAGTTTTTTCTGATCCGATACGAGTCCGCTTACTGAAAGCACTGCATAGAGCAGACCTTTGTGTCTGTGTCTTGGTTGAACTGATGGGCTGTGAATACTCGAAACTTTCGTACCATCTGATGTTGTTAAAAAAAGCGGGGCTGATAGCGTGCAGGAAAGACGGGAACTTCTTGATCTACCACTTGACAGAGTTTGGAAAAAAGACGCTAAAGAGTGTAGAGGCGTTATTGGTTAATACTCCTGCTTCTTCCAGATAGGGACTCGCTCTTTCAACTCGTCTATCAGGTACTCGCAAGCCCGAAAAGCCTCCGCTCGGTGCTTCGCGCCCACGATAATGGCCACGATATTCTCGCCGACATTCAGTGCACCTTCTCGATGCACGATCTCAACCGCTTCGATCTCAAACTTCTCACGAGCCTCGCGTTCCAGTTTTTCCAGCTCTTCAATCGCCATTGCCTTGTACACTTCGATAGTCAGCCCATTTAGTCCCTCTTCTGCTCGCACCGTACCTAAAAACGTCACGATCGCGCCGATATCCGGCTTTTTCATCTCCCGTACGAGTTCATTAATCGAGAAGTCCTCTTTCGTGATCATCATCTCATCCTCCACTCACGGGCGGAAAAACAGCAATCTCGTCCTCCTCTTTGAGTTTTATCTCAAGGTCAGCATACGTATGGTTCAGTGATATGAGTAATCGCAGTTTCTTCAAGTCGGGATACTCCAGCATAAGAAGTTCCTTAAGATCCTTTAGCAGCATGTCGTCCTCTATCTCCAGTTCCTTTCGCTTCGCTCCGACAATTTCACGGCACCGTGCAAAGAATCGTACGTGAACCTTCATTTATCCCACCCCACACTATCTTCTTTTTATATAACAATTGTTATAAATATAAGTGATAACGCGAAATGATCGAAGAAGTGAAGGGCGTAATAGAAAAAGATATAAAGCCGTTCTTAGCGATGGAAGGCGGCAGTATCGAGCTAGTGAGTGTGGAAGACGGTGTGGTAAAAGTGAAGTTACAAGGAGCATGTGCAGGATGTCCAATGAGCCAATATACACTGGTGAACTTTGTCGAGGCAACGTTGAAAGAGAAGATTCCGGCAGTAACGAAAGTACTTGCGGTCGATGACACCAGAGAGCGATTTGCAGAGATGTTGAGGAGGTGATAAGAATGGAGAAATGTGAGCTGTGCGGCGCGGAAACGAAGGATCGAATGGAACTCTACGGACGACACCTGTGTCAGGAGTGCTATGAGTACTATAAAAAAATTGAAGAGCGACGATGCAGCGGCTGTTGCTGCTGTAAATGAAGCTGAGTTGGAGCGATACGCGCGACAAATAACGCTATTTGGAGAAGAAGGTCAGAAAAAGCTTAAAAAGGCCTCAATCACAATTGCTGGCGCTGGCGGGCTCGGCTCTGTTTCAGCCGCATATTTAACGGTTGCCGGCGTTGGAAGACTACGGATCGTTGATGACGATGTGGTAGAGTCAAGCAATTTAAACCGCCAGATATTGCACTGGGAGAAGGATATAGGGAAGAGCAAAGTGGAATCGTTCGAAGCAAAGCTCTCCCAGATGAATTCCGAGGTTGACGTGGTAGTGACGAGGCAGCGTATAGACGAAGCGAACGGTGCTGAGATCGTTAGCGGTTCTGATGCGATCGTCGATGCGATGGACAACTTTCAAACGCGCTACATACTCAACAAGGTCGCGTTACAGAAAAAGATACCATTATTTCACGGCGGGGTGTACGGATTCGAAGGTCAGGCGACAACGATAATCCCCGGGAAGACCGCTTGCTTACGGTGCATATTTCCGGAAGCACATCCTCCAGAAACGTCCCCGATACTTGGTGCCACCTGTGGAGTTATCGGCTGTATGCAAGCAACCGAAGTGGTGAAATATATCGTAGGCATAGGAGAGCTGTTGACCAACCGGCTTGTAGTCTGGGATGGATTGGAAACGAGAACTGAGGAGTTTGTGGTTGAGCGGAACCCGACGTGTGAGGATTGTGCTGATTTGTACTGATTTAATATCTTAGCGTGCTTAACACTTATGTAACAAACAGAATGAAACTGAAGTCCTGTATCAAAAGTTACAAGAAGGGGACGCACCGTGCTGTATCCCCGGAGGAAACGTTTGCTCGGGTTAATCCGAAGTTACCCGCAGCGGGTGTTACACGGGTTGCGGACATCACTGGGCTGGATAGAATTGGGATACCGGTGTTTTCAAGCATACGACCAACTGCAGAGGGCGGCGCTATTTCGGTTTACAATGGGAAGGGGACGACGGCTGAGGAAGCGAAAGTTTCCGCAATGATGGAGGCTTTAGAACGGTACTCTGCGGAAGTCGGAGACCGGGAACTCTTAGTTGATAGCTATGCTGGGCTTCGGGAGCACGAGAACGCATTGAATCCGCGGGCGTTAATACTCCCCGAGTATGTACGGGACGTCGAGGACGTTCGTATTCCGTGGGTGAACGGATATGATTTGATACAGGATGAAGAGATCTATGTGCCTGCGAACGCGGTGTTCCATCCATTACCCGCGCACTACGACAGGGTCAGGCTGTTCCGAACGAACACAAATGGGCTAGCAGGCGGCAACGAGCTGGAAGAGGCGATCTTTCACGGACTTGCGGAAGTGATCGAACGCGATGCATGGTCACTGGTGGAAATAACGCGGAATACTGGCCCTACAGTGAATGTTGATGGCGGTGATCTTCGTGCGCTCATCGATAAATTCCTGAATGCTGACGTTTCCGTGCTTGTACGGGATATAACGAGTGATATTGGTGTGCCGACGTTTGCGGCTGTTTCGGACGACACGTTATTGAAGAATCCCACTCTGCTCACTATTGGGATGGGAACCCATACGAATGCGCGTGTTGCGATGAAGCGAGCGATTACGGAGGTTGCGCAGAGCAGACTCACGCAGATTCACGGTGCACGCGAGGATACTGCGACCGGCGACATGAGACGATTGATGGGTTACGAGTGGATGCGGAAGCAGAACGAGCACTGGTTCGCACGAGCGAAGAGCGAGGATTTGGATACGGTGGAATCCCGCTCTTTGGATAACGATGATTTCCTCGCGGATATACAGCACGTGCTCGCTCGGTTACAAGCGGCAGGATTAGAGCGAGTGATCGTGGTTGATTTGACCAGAGCGGAGATCGGTGTGCCCGTGGTGAGAGTGATCGTGCCGGGCCTGGAGATGTACGGTGTTGACGGTGACCGGATAGGGGGAAGGTGCAGAAATGCACGAAAGCAACGTGGTCGTGTTTCTGGGACCGAGTCTTGATACAGAAACTGCAAAGGAAATCCTGGATGCCGAGTACCGACCACCTGCGGCACGGGGCGATATTTTCAGGGCAGTTCACGACGGTGCACGGATAATCGGGTTGATCGATGGTGTTTTCTTCCAGGATTGTGCGGTGGCGCATCGAGAGATACTGTTCGCATTGGAGGACGGTGTAAAAGTGATAGGATCTTCGAGTATGGGCGCTTTACGGGCTTCTGAGCTTGATCTTTATGGTATGGTTGGCGTTGGAAGAATATATGAGCAGTATAAAAGTGGAGCGCTGGTTTCAGACGATGAGGTTGCGTTACTGTTTGACCCTGAGACGCTCGAGCCACTATCCGAACCGCTCGTGAATATACGGTACAATCTCGAACGCGCGGAAGAGAGAGGAATCATAAGTAACGAAGTGAAGGAAGAGATACTGAGGGTTGCCCAATCGTCGTATTACCCGGAACGGGATTACGCGCAACTCCTATCAACTGCGGAGGCTGAAGTAAAAGTGGACTTAACGCAGCTGAAACGATTTCTGGACGAGGAACGGCGGGATCTGAAGCGCGAGGATGCGATTGCGGCGGTGAAAGCGATAAAGGAACTGGTGGACAAGGCCGAATAGATGAATACGTTACAACAAACTTTTAGGAAAAGTGTTTACGGAAAACCCTCTTTCACTAAAAATACAGAAAAGCTTTTGTATCATATCTCCCTTTTTAGTATCAATACTGAAGATGAATGGCTAATGTGAAGGCAAAGAAGGATGAAGTAACAAGTAATGTTCGGCAACTTTTAATAAAAAGATTAATGATGTAAAAATGAATCTAAATAAAAAAATTGTGATATTTTCAATAGTTTTTATAGTAATGTTTGCTGTTGGATGTGTTGAAGATAATCAACCTGAAACACAACCGACACAAGAAGAGCAATACACTCAAATATTCACTTCAGGTACAATAACTATAGAAGTATATGATGATGAGGGGAATTTTATTGACTCTTCTTCGGATTCATTTTCAGAAACTGTGCCATATACCGATTACGATTGGAATGGTAACGTGGATATTGATGAATGGATAGCCAGTACCTTTACAGAATATAACTATATAAAAACCATATACGATGACGTTGAAAGACCTGCAATTAATAAAGTAAATGGAAAATTTAGAGTTGAAATTTATGTTGATGGTGGATATGCTGTCATGTCAGGTGTTTATAGTGGTACGAGATATTAAAATAAAATACAACTTCTGACTATTGATGTTGATTTGAGCTGGTTTTACAAACTGTATCAGTGATCAGTGGTACACTGGCATTGTAAGTTTATCAGTGAGGAGATTAAACCTCTTCACTTCTTCCTTAATATCTTTTCTAACATTGATATGGAAAAATCCATATTTACAATAAAACTCCTAAACATCGTCTCTGATGCCCCAGATTTAAGCGTTAGCGAAATCCGAGGTAGTTGACTTTTATACTAGACATGAGTGGCAGGGTACCAATCCCGCTCGCAAAAGAGATTGGGCATAGCTCTTATATCTGTGGCAAAGTTGATGCAAAAGAGTTAATAGAATCAGAATGAAATGTTTTGACAGATGATAAAAAAGGCATTGCTGTTGCTCGGCTGTCCAGAACTTCCGGTTCAGACAGGTACTGCATTATACCTCGCAAACCGGCTCAAAGAAGCTGGGATGGAGGTATTCGTTGCGGGAACCGATGCCGCACTCCTACTCATCAAAGTTTCTGATCCACACGGATATTATGTAGACGCGAAGCGGATGGTAAAATTAGATAGCTGCATAGCAGCGCTTGCCGAGAAGAAATTGGAGTTCGATCTGTGCGCCGTGTTCGTGCATAACGATGCAGGGATATCCTATCTTGCTACTGTCCAAAGCATATCAGACGCGAAACTTTTTGCGCTCATCTTCGGCAAGGATGCAAAGACTCTCGCTGAGCAAATCGACTTCGAATGTGAGAAGCTCGTTGCCAAAGCCGTTCATAATCCGATTCCACTAACGAAGAGGATAGACGCAACGATAAAGGAGGTACAACTATGGGCTGCATCGAATTGATGGACTACGAAATCTTACTCTCACGGATTTCGTTTAAACAAGGGAGTGAATATATTAAGAAGAATTTCCAAAAGGTTTACGAGGTAGAACCGGGCTATAAATTGTTTGATGTGTATTTGATTGGTGTTCCACCGATTCTTGTGGCGACTGAGGACAACTACGTCATATTTCCGTACATCAAACCCTGCCACGGCACGTTCATATTGAAGATTGAAGGTGCAGAAGAGGTCAAACGGTTAACTACAGCGAAGAAAGTGAAGTAAATTTATTGTGAGTTACCACATCTGCTCGAAGAGGGTTACTGCATCCTCATACTCGATGTGTGATCTAGAAAGTTGTTGGCATTTTAACCGCTCTAATCGTTTCGTAATTTCATAGTTAAGTTCATACGACCCCCTGTCGTAACTAAGACGGTCTATAGCGATATGCACGGTCGCATTACGGTTAAATCCCGAGTGGTATATGCTTAGTCTTTCGCAACGTTCTCTGACCAGCATGACGGGCAGACAACTTTCTCGCCCAGCGAATCAAACTTGTTGCCGCAGTCGTTGCACTTGTATCGCTCGAGCTTTAACTGCTCAATATTCAGGTTAAAATCCCCTCCTCCTGCACTACACATGGCAAACTTTCCCGTTAGTTTCAAGTGAGATTATAACAATTGTTATATATAAAGGGTATGGATTGTTTACTATGCTTGTTCAGTTTTACCACGTAACCTACCTCTTGATCACGGCGAGCAGGGGAACCTGTACCAGCTACGAATTTCGTAGATTAAACACATTCATCAGGTCTTCACCCTATCAACAATAAATATGACTATTTTTATAGCATGAGTATACGTAAAAATTATGGTGATGGGCATGAGTAGTGGAACTGAAACCGGAGCGTTGGAAGAGTTGGTGAAGAAGATAAAAGCAAAAGATTTGAGAGAGGAAGCGAAGAAGCGGGGCATAAAGACCGCGTGTGTGAAGAAGATCGATCTTGCCAAACAATTACCGCGTGAGATCGTGGAAGAACTCAGTTCTAAGCAATGAGCACGGAGTTTTGCGTGCTGTTCTGCACAGCAAGCATGGAGGAATCTGAACAGATCGCGAAGACCTTGGTGAAGGAGCGATTGGCGGCGTGTGTGAACGTTACAGCGGTGCAGTCCTATTACCGCTGGCAGGGAGAGCTTTGCACGGATAAGGAGGCGTTACTGATCATAAAGACCGGGAAAAGCTGTGTAAAGAAGATCATCGCGCGAATAAAGGAAGTGCACAGCTACGACGTGCCGGAAATTATCGCACTTCCTATCATAGCAGGGTATGATAAGTATCTTGAATGGGTAGACGCATCGGTAGGCTAAAAAGTGTTGATTTCCTTACCGCTTTTTCCCATAACTGTATCGTGCTTCAGTTTTGTCTCAAGATCTTGAGAAAATCGAAAGGATGGACGGCAAATATGCGGAACAAACCACTGAAATTCATAATAAATGGATATCTGCAATGCTTCTTGCCACGGATATGCCCGTACTCGTGTGCTAATAATGCTAACTCGCCAAAGCAGTCCTTGACCACCCAAATCTCATCACCCTATCTAAAACCACGCAAGTATTTTAATCCATACCAGGGGTTGCTTCCATGTTTCTCCGCTTCCTGCTCCAATTCCTGCTTCGTACATAAATGAATTATTACATCCAAATCTTCCATTTTTTACCTCCCTCTAGTTACCCGTCACCCGCTTCAGCTCTCTCGACGATTATGCTATCTGATTACACTGTCTATTCTCTAAACAATAATTGAATCCGTAATGCGTAAAATATCTACTAGAAGATCGAGCTGAAAAGCACGGCGATCATGACATGACTAATCACAATCGCCTCTTAGACCTCTCGTTTACTTACCGTAGCAATTAATGCCCGTGAACATCTTACGGTACGATTCTAACAGTGGCGTCAGTTTTCGTTCTGGAGGTTTCATCTGCTTCAACCGCTCTGCGATCTTGGCATCGCTCAATTGCACGTTGAGCGTTCGGTGAGGAATATCGATCTCAACGATATCGCCGTCCTGTATTACGCCGAGTGCGCCGCCGTTGTATGCTTCCATCTCGATATGGCCGATGCACGGTCCTGACGTACCTCCGGAGAAGCGCCCGTCAGTGATTAGAGCTACCTTTTCGTAGCCTGCGCCTCTTATCGCGTCCGTGGGTGTCAGCATCTCCGGCATGCCTGGTGCGCCTGCAGGTCCCTGGAACGGCAAGACCACCACGTCACCTTCAACGATCTGCTTCGCTTCTATCGCGTCTAACAGATCCTTTTCGGTATAAAATACCTTTGCAGGCCCTGAATGCACCATCATTGATTCGCCAACCGCAGTCTGCTTGATGACCGAACTGTGTGCGATATTCCCTTTCAATACCGCGATGCCGCCTTCCTGGAAGTACGCATTATCCAGCGTTCGAATAACCTCGTCATCCAAGACTTTCCCGTCTGCTGCGATCTCCTTGATTGATTTACCATTTACCGTCGGTGAATCTTTGAGCATATCCTTTAAGCGGCTGAGCACTGCGGGAATACCTCCTGCTCGGTCTATATCCGCCATCTCGTACGGGCCTGCCGGAATGATCTTACATAAGTTGGGCGTTTCGCGCGAGATCGCATCAAACATATCCACATCGATAGCAACGCCCGCTTCCTTAGCTATTGCCGGGATGTGCAAGACCGTATTGGTCGAGCCACCCATCGCCATATCCACGCGAATGGCATTTTCAAATGCCTTTTGGGTCATGATGTCACGTGGCTTCAGATCCGCCTTCACCAGCTCGACGATCCTTTTACCGGTTTCGTACGCTTGCTGTTTCTTCACTGGATCAATTGCTAAGGTGGTCGCACACCGGGTGACGGACATGCCCAGCACTTCAGTAACCGTTGCCATGGTATTCGCAGTGTAAAGCCCAACACACGAGCCTGCACCGCACGCCATCACCGGCAAGAGCTGTTCAGCTTCCTCTGCGGTCATCTTACCGCCTTTTACCTGACCGACAAGCCCGAAACCCTCTATTGGATGATGCTTCTGCCCTTCGATAACATTGGCCTTCATTGGACCACCGGTAAGCATAATTGCAGGTAAATTGAGACGTCCAGCAGCCATCAACATGCCCGGTGTTATTTTATCACAGTTGGTTACGCCAACCCAGCCGTCTAACGAATGCGATAACATCATAATTTCTACATTGTCAGCAATATGCTCTCGACTCGGCAGACTGAGCCGCATCTCCACAAACATCGCCACACCGTCGCAAACGCCGGGAACGCCCCATTCTAAGGGCACGCCGCCGGCATCGCGAATCCCGCGCTTCACTTCCTGTGTTAACTCATTCAAAAGAATATGACCTGGGACAATGTTGTTATAGCTATTTGCAACGCCGATAAACGGCTTGTTCACGTCAAAATCCTCTTCTTTAAGGCCCGCCGACATCAATAACGCCCGATGCGGTAGCGTCTCAATTTGCTCCTTTAATACGTCTGATCTCATTCACATCACCCACAATAACAAAGCAATACGTGCTATAAATAATTGTGCTAATGGGTCTGTCTGGTCTACAAAAACGGCTTGTGCAGTCCTTTTTGTTTGTGAGTTATGCTCATCAGTAAAGCGCTCCGGTACATCGCCAGTTGATCTCCGCGGTTCGCGTGTCCTCAGAGACAACACAAGCGGGATTGCACCCTTCATGTGGCATGACGGGATCGAGATCGATCCACCACGTTCGCGTATTTACATTATAGACGTAGCTATCAGTTAACGTGCCTTCCTTGACGCAGTCACTGTTTTGTGCTATCGCCAGTGCTTCCTCGAAAGTCAATGTTTCAGAATGCACGCCCCCCTGCGCAGAGACCACATCAACAACCGCCCAGTTATCAAGTGTTAGCTTGGTGGTCGCCTTGTCGGTTCTTTCCGGATCTTTTTCTGACGTCAGGTAAAACTCGAGTTCGATGTGCCAGCATCCCGGACATCGTGCCTGAATAACGTTGGTGACTTCGAGATTGCGTCCGTTGTAATTCTTGTAGTCATCCATATTGAGCACGTAATCCTTTGCGATTTCGCGTGCAATACCTTCTGCAGGGTGCTCATAGTCCGACTCAAGTGTTTGTGTGAGCATGTTCCACGTACCATCAAGCGTTGCAGAGGTTAACGTACTCTGCTCGACAATCACGCTCGCCGTGTGCGGCGTAATCACCTGTGCGAGCATCTGTCCTGTTCGGTTACCGTAGCCCGCCTGCCGAGACTGAAAGTCAAAGATGAACAGCCAACAGTACGGACAGCGTAAGGTGATCGTCTGTTTGTATTCCAAATCGAAGCCGTCAAACTGATAGGTGGGCGAGTTCTCAACAAAAGCCCGTGCAATCTCCTTACTTTCCGCTTCCGTAACCTCGTTGAACTCCGAAGCGGGTGAGATGCCGTAATCTTCGAAGTTCTCGATCTTCTCAATGCGGCGTGCCCAGAAATCGTTCCGTGAGTGGTGGGTGCCTGCAGTTTTAAGCTCGCCTGTTACGAGCACCAAGTCGCCATTTTCTATTCCCGCTACGCTGACCGCAGGGCGTTCGGTCCCGTCATCCTCGACCATTAAATCGTACCAGACCTGTACAGTTTCTCCGCCGGACGTCAACTCAAAGCAGGGGCAGAGAAGCTCCCCTAACAAAGTCACCCTTCCATAAACGGTCACTTCCGTATCATACGCGGAATTCTCTAAGAGTTCAGAAATACTCAGATTCTCTTCCGACTGTTCCGTTTCTGGCGTTATGCAGCCCGCCATGAAAATGGCTCCGATCAGTGTAAAGAGCAGCATTACGTGTTTGAATTTTACCCCGCTCCCCCTCATTTTGCCTTTCATAATACCTACAGATCTTGATTGCTTTTGCATATACATTCCTTCAATTTTTTCGATTTCAGTTTGTGCCAAACCTGTCCGTTTCGCTACGTAAAAGGCTTTGGTAAGCTACGAACGAGATTGAAGCCATCATAGCGGTTTAAACACCGGAAAAACAAAAAATATACCACCTAGGCGAAATAAAAAATGGAAATAGAGATTGAGCGTAGCCGTCGTAAGAAAGGGCAGGCTACGCTATTTTTTACGCTACTAATGGGTAATTACAGGCCCCGCCAGCCTTCCTGCTCCATAGCCAAGAATTTCTGTAATTCTTCCGCGGTCATTATCGTTACCTCGAACGTGACCTCCGCACCCATCTGCTTGAGTGGCTCACTCAATGAATTCATTAAAAACTGCCTTATCTGTGCTGGAATACCAGCAAAGGGCAGCGCCAGAGTAATGAGAACCGTGTTCCCTTCAACCTTGATATCCTTGGCGATCCCGAGATCAACCAGGGTGCGGTCAATCGCCGGATGCTTTATCGATGCTATAGCCGTACGAATCTCTTCTTCTGATAATGCTTCAGTCATGTTTTAGTCCCCCTCCTCATTCACCTCTTTTGATTTTACCTATGCCGTCTACATTAGGGCATTCTGTTAAATAAACGTTATCCTCAAACGAATGACGCTCGTATGGTTTTTGCGTTCAATTTTCCGGATGCAGAATATCACCGCTGTTTCAGATGCCCGATTGCCTTGTTCCAGTAGGATTTGGCAGCAGCTCGTATGCCCGCTATCTCCTCAGAGCTTAATTTTCGCACTACTTTCCCCGGACTGCCAAGTATTATACTACCGGGCGGAAAGCTTTTACCTTCGGTGAGTAGTGTTCCGGCACCGATCAAACAGCCTTTGCCCACAATGACGCCGTTCAGTAGTATGGAGCCCATGCCAATCATGCAGCCGTCATCGATCGTACAGCCGTGAATAATAGCGCCGTGACCCACCACGCAGTATTTGCCTATTCGTGTGTTATACTCTGCATCTCCATGCACCACGCAGTTATCTTGAATGTTCGTCCATGATCCGACACTGATGGCCGAATCATCGCCCCGAATAACTGCATGTGGCCATACACTGACATGATCGCCCAGTACTACGTTACCAATCCCTACACTCGAAGGATCAATATAAATCGGTTCACCCAATTGGGGATAGGTGCCTTCAAAGTCTCGAACGTTCTCCACCATGCTTTACCTCCTCAATGCCGTTTCCCACTTTATTAATGCCCTCTTTTAGTCAGATACGTATCAAAAAATAGACTTTGCCGCTTAAACTTAAACCTAACAGACATATAAACACCCGCTATTCAACCAACACAACTCTGGTCGGTGCACCGTCACACCCTTTCAGTTTGAGCGGCAACGCAACCAAAAAATACGCTCCAGGTTCTACGGTACTCAAATCAAGTGCTTCAATAATAATCACGTCATTCTCGGTCAGTAGCTTGTGAACGGGATATTCCTCTGTCTCATACTGCTCAATCGAGAGATAATCGATACCAACCACCCGCACGTTATTCTTCACCAATAACTCGGCAGCAGAATAATCGAGTGAGACGTACTCAGGGTTAAATGTCTCGTCCTTTAAAAATTCCGCATTCGTGGTTTTAAACAGGATTCGCTTATACCTCGCGAAGTCAATATCTCGGAGCTCGTCTGCAGTAATCGTATCGGCGTTTATCTGGACAACCAGCGCCCCACCGATTAGATCATTCAAGTTCACCCTATCTACCGTTTTGCCATCCTCCGTAAAGTGGTAGGGCGCGTCAATATGCGTGCCGGTATGGACACTGCAGGTCAATTGTGAGAAATTATATGCATCGCCGTTCCTGATTGACGCCTCGTGCCTCAGCTCAACCTCCTGATCGTCGATCCATTTCAGCATGCCCGAATAAATGGGAATGGACACATCATGAATCTTCAGTTTCTTCTCACTTTTTGCCATAGCAATCATTCCCGAGTTATTAGTTGTACTCTGCAGTGATTAAACATGAGTGAGAAAAGAGCAAAAGTATCAAATCGCAAACTGATGGACTTTACCGAAGACCACACAAATCTTGTAAGGACCTAAACTAGCGAAATTTTTTCTTTTTTTGAAAAAAAGAAAAAGTGTTTTAATTACGCTTCGCATTCTTTTTCTCTATGCACCAAGCGTTCGTACAAACAGTAATCCCGATATTCTCCATCATCTTAGTCGGTTATGGGATCGGCAAACTGAAAAAAGTAGATGTACAGCCCTTTATCGATCTTATCGTGTATATCGCGGGCCCGTGCTTAATCTTCGCCTCCATTTCACGCAGTACAATCAACCTCACCGATTTTACCCTACTAACCGGCGCGGCGTTGGCCATCATTCTTATTATGATGTTCACCTCGTTTCTCGTCTTGAAACTCACCAAATCAGACAAAACAGGATTGTATTTACCGCTGGTCTTTGGCAATACCAGTTATTTAGGCTATCCCGTTGCATTATTCGCCTTCGGTATGGCTGGCCTTTCGCGCGCGGTGGTCTTTGACATGATAAATTCACTGGTGATTTTCAGCCTTGGCATTTACATCGTCAACCGTAAAAATGAACTCTGCGAAGCGTTTAAAATCCCGCTCCTCTATGCCGTAATCGTTGGGTTAATGGTCAATCTCTTCCACATTCCCGTTCCTGATGTGCTCTTTACCCCCATAGAGATGATTGGCATGATTACCATTCCTTTAGCATTGCTCGTGCTCGGCTACAAACTGACGGAAATAAAAATAAGCGCTGCAAAGATAGCTTTTCTCGCCGCCCTGTTCAAAATTTGTGGTGGGTTTGCGATTGCCCTCACGATAATTCAGTTGCTTTCCATTGAGGGGTTAGTCAGAGATATCATACTGCTTCAAGCAGCAATGCCCTCGGCCGTGATGTCGATGATATTAGCCGCGAAATACAACAGAGATGCGTCATTAGTCGCTTCGGTCGTTCTTATTACCACGGTGCTCAGTATGGTTTCGATACCGCTCATTTTATCGGTGCTTTAACGCGGTTTTCACCGTCTACGATGAGCGAGAGGACTGATTGCCGGAAAAGATAAATCGTACGGTGTACAAAGAGAGTAGGTATTTAAGTAGCTGCCTTATCAATATATCCTCACGTAGAGATTGTGGGGCAGTAGGGTAGCCAGGTTTATCCTCGTGGCTTTGGGAGCCATGGACCCCAGTTCAAATCTGGGCTGCCCCATCGAGCTTTTCGTGAAAGAAAAGAGTGTTTCAAGAACTATGGCTACACTCAGGATATTTTATGATACGAAGAGCTCTGCTGCCTTGCCATCCGTAAAAGAAGTGCTTTTCGAAGTTTTTAAAATAAAGACCGTTGCAGAGCTTCAAATGGATCCAGCCGAAGTTAAAGGCGCGTACAACGCACGAAGGGGTCAATATAACGCTTCAAAGCTCTTGAATCAGCTTATTAGGCGCGCTGCTAAAGCCGAGTCAAACGAGCATTTTTTAGCGTTATGGATACTGGGCGCTGATTTGTATGTGGAAGGCATGAATTTTGTATTTGGCGTTGCACACACCGGTAAAGCTGCCGTGCTCTCTACACACCGGCTGGAATCGCTTGAATTGGTAAATAAGGAAGCAATTCACGAGATGGGGCATGTCTTGGGGCTCCAACACTGCAGCAACGAATGTGTGATGCAATTCTCCAATTCGTTAGAGGCAGCAAAGTCGAAACCCGCCACGCTTTGTGAGCACTGTAGGTCGATAATAACCTTTTTATAGCCTGGGCTTCGAATGTACTGTAATAAGGTAACGATAAGAGCGACCGGGCATGAAAAGCAAATCTTTAGTGGACGTAACAGCAAGCAAACCCCTAAAAATTGCAGTTATAGTAGTCGTGCTCGCTCTTATTATCGCTGTTAGCGCATACGCGGCTTTTTCGCGAGATGATGACGACGACGAAATCTCTGGACTTGCGGTCGTCGATATTAAAATTACCGAGCCGAAACCAACAATACTGAACGATCGCGCCATTAGCATTGACTACGGCGAATCTGTTACATTCAACCTTACCGTCAAGAACAACGGCAAGAATATCACGGCTGGAGACGGCTATTATGTTGGTATCAGGGTAATTACCAACGAAGGCGGCAAATACTGGCAATTACCTTCTGAGCAATTTATCGGGGTAGATCTGGGTCCCGGAGGAACGTCAAAGCATACCTTCACTGCGATAAATAGGAAGGAGCGTCCGTTTAAAGGTGAATGTGAAATCGAGGGTTATATTAAATCAGTAGAGCCAGAGGAGATAATTGCTCGCAGCGACTGCGTGACTGTTGAAATAATGTATCCTGCATCGCACTCCTGATTTTTACTGTACTGGTTGATGCGTGTTCAATTCACTATCGTCTTTCCTTTTTTCTGCTGAGATACTCGACGAGCAAAACCACCAGTATGATAAACAGACAGCCAAGAAGGAACCATAGACCAGGATGAGCAAAGAAATCAAACCCGGGGATCACATCCAACGATTTCTGTGGTAGTGGCGTTGGTGACGGTGCATACGGTAGTGCCGGGGCAGGAGCTTCTTCAGGTAATGACCTAATGGCTGCATCCTCTGCGAAACCACCCATTCGCATCGTCAGAAATTCTATCGCACCAGAACCAACCACCGCAAAGGCGATTACCATTAAATACCGTTTCAATGTCGCGATGACGTCCTTTCTGTCCGTCTTCTCAGGAGCGATGACCACAAACTTGCGGCGCGGCGCGTAGAGTTTTACCGGTTTCATCTTCTTGCTATATTTTGTCCGGTCTACCTTCACCAGTCCGGCATCGAGCAGCTTCTCGAGATTGTACTGTACGGTGGTTAACGGAATAC
This sequence comes from uncultured Halobacteria archaeon, assembly GCA_964443855.1. GTDB lineage: Archaea > Halobacteriota > Syntropharchaeia > Alkanophagales > Methanospirareceae > JACGMN01. The sequence continues at coordinate 15,165 of CAYUEX010000026.1, forward strand.
CGAGGTAGTTCGCAATTTCCGATGCAGAACGTGGCGCAGATGCGATAACTTCCAAAATAGCCCGCGCGGTATCACTCGCAATAATCTGCGAGATTTTCTTTGAGTTTGTATCGTTTAACGGGAGAATGAGCAGTTTCTCTTCGTCCACATCAGCATCCTCGGCCATTTCATCCGTGGTACTACTGCTCGTATTGGGACTCATTTACTCTATGTCTGTTTTGCTTGTTTTTAATTTAAACCCCCTGATAACTTCAATCTCGTTCGTAGCTTACCAAAGCCTTTTAAGCAGGGGAAACGAACCGATTTGCAGGTCATCAAAATGGAGAAACATACTACAATAGCTGTTGTCCTTGTGCTCTGCATACTCTCAGCCTCGTTCGGTTGTATCAACTATCCAAGCTCTGATTACGATGAAAACGGGGGGTACACATCAATACAGTCTCCGGAGGAGCCACGTGATTATTTCGGCGTTCCTGTACCAGCACCAGCAGAAAAAGGAGTGGCGGAATCATCGTACGCCGCGATGGATACCGAGCGGAAGATAATCCAGACAGCGTCGTTGAGTATCGAGGTAGAAGACTTCCAAGCACGTTCTGACACACTTCTCACCATAGTAGAGCGGGCGAATGGTTTTGTCTCGGATTCCCACTCGTACGTTACCGACACAGGCCATAGAAGGGGAGATATTACGATCAGAGTGCCACAAGAAGCGTTTCTATCGACTATTGCGGAGATCGAACAGCTTGGCACCGTAGAATCAAAGCGCACGTCAGGAGAAGACGTTACGGAAGAATACATCGATTTACAGGCGCGGCTTAACAATTCTGAGCGGCAGGAAACGCGGCTACTGGAGATCCTGGATATGGCAGAGGATGTCGAGGACGTTCTCGAGGTTGAACGTGAGTTAGAGCGTGTACGCGGCGATATCGAACGGTTTACCGGCAGGATAACTTATCTTGATAACCGTATCGAGCTTGCAACGATTTCCGTTTCATTGTACGAGCCAGAACCGCTCACGCACAGCTGGGGACTGCGGGATGCACTTCGTGCCGCCTTTGAAGGCTTTGTAGCCGTAATACTCGGCTTGATCATCGCTATTGGCTATCTCTTACCGTTCATCATTCTTGTCGGCTTTGGATGGCTCTTCAAATCGAAGATGCTGCCACGGATACGATCGAGAAAGCGATAATGGCGATTCTATCAAAGCCATTTTTTTATTTTTTGTGCTATCTACTACCCCTCTCTACACCGTTTATCGTGCGGAGGTAAAGTATATGAGGTCATCTTCGGAAGACAATTTTGAGTTTTTTACTCTTTACTATCTTTCATCAGCCTGCTACGATAACCAGAATAATAAACCATTGAGATAGTATGTTAAGTGTTTAAAACGCTCCGTTGCTTTTCAACCTGCACGGGCAGATGTTCTTGGTTCTTACCCCTTGTCCTTATCGCAAGACCCGTTCACCTTATAAGAAATCTTCACCCAATGGAGTAACGGTTGACCTGCTTTTAGAGGTCCGTGGATACGTAAGAGATCCCGATTTGAATGCACAAATACGTTAGGAGGTGAATAAAATGAATAGGAGAATACTTTTTACACTAGTACTATCAGTCTTCGTGGCTCTATTTTTAGTCGCAGGCGTTCATGCTGCCGAGGTCAAGCTTATCGCCGAAGACGGCGACGACGGGGACTCATTCGGCTCCTCTGTCGCCATCGACGGCAATTATGCCATCGTTGGCGCTTGGGAGGATGAGGTGAATTGGATGTCGAACTCCTGGCAGGGATCGGCCTATATCTTCTTCTGGAATGGCACTGGCTGGGAGCAGCAGCAAAAGCTTACCGCCAGCGACGGTACCAACGGTGACCAGTACGGCTATTCCGTAGCCATCGACGGCGAGTATGCCATCGTTGGTGCTAGGTATGCTGACCCTTGTATCTTCAAGCGCAACCTTTTTACCTCGGTGTGGAAACAGAAGGCTAAGCTTACCGACGGCGACAGCGACCCATATGACTGGTTCGGCAGTTCTGTCGCCATTGCCGGCGAGTATGCCATCGTTGGCGCTTACTCGGATGATGTGGGTACGAATTCCGGCCAAGGCTCGGCATATCTCTTCTTCTGGAATGGCACTGGCTGGGAGCAGCAGCAAAAGCTTACCGCCAGCGA
>CAYUEX010000027.1:0-17075 GCA_964443855.1 uncultured Halobacteria archaeon
ATGGCGCATCAGTCTCCGTGAATAAGCATGAAAGTGGAATGCGCTTCGCCACTTTCTTCATGCTCTTGCTGCGCACTATCGTCGTTGGCAGCGAGACATAATACCCCTCCTCGCAGATCCGCTCTGCAACGGCAGGCTTACCAGTAAAACAATGAAAAACCGCTTTCTTGACGTCTTCATCCGAAATGATCTTCAACCCTTCCTCTATCGCCTCACTACCCGTACCGCGCAAGTGAAGCACCGCAGGCACATGGAACTCCTTCGCCAATGCCAGAAACTCCACAAAGACCTCTTTCACCCTCTCTTGCTTACGCGGGTCTCGTACCCAGTGGTAATCCAGACCGATCTCACCGATACCCACGATTTTCCGCTTGTGCTCACTGATGAATTCCGCATAACGCTCTATCTCCTGATCTGTTCGCTCTTCAACGTGTATCGGATGCAGCCCAAGCGTAACGAAAATAAACCCATCGTGCTGCGCAACAAGCGCTAAGGACTGCTTTGCGTCTTCGGGCTCGACAGCACTGATCACCACGCCGGTCAGTGCTTTCTTCGCATCCGCTATCACCTGCTCACGATCAGTGTCGTATTCTTTAAACGTCAAATGGCTGTGTATATCGATAATTTTAACCACCTCCAACCTTTCTTTAAAAAAGAAAGTTTGATTAAAGAAAGTCTTTTTTTCCGAAAACGCTTTTTCTGAAAGGATTTAGTTTTAGCACAGGTTTTCCTTCTGGCAACCCGTTGTTGATCAAACTTTCCTAAAGTTTGATGCGAAGCTTTTTGATCAAACGTATTCTAAAAGGCCAAATGGAAGAAAAAGATTCTATTTCAAACCCATCTCAGACCGTTGCAACATGAGCAGATCTTCCGTACTGAGCTTTCCGCCCTCTTTGAACTTCTCATAAATGCCTTTTGCTTTCTTTCTCGCTTCCATTCGCTCCCGGAATCCCCAATCTTCCCGTATCTTTCGCCGCAGCCCACCAATGACACGGTCAAAGTCCTTCATATCACGAAGATACCGGATATAACGCTTATGCGCATCATCTGCTGCCTCTTGTGCCTCCAGGAAAAGCCGATGTGCCTCATCAGCCTTCTCTCGTATCCGATCAGCCTCTTTGAAGCACTCTACCATCTTATCATGACACTCATGAGACAGTTTTACGTGCCCGATTACCTCTTCGTGGTATTTGTCTGATTCTATTCGGTATTTCTGTGCATTCTTCAGCAATTCTGTCAACTTCTTGTCCTTCTCCAATTCCTTCTCCATTCTATCTAATTCTCGTCGAAGCTCCGTTATCCTCGCCACCAATTTCTTCTCCTGATCCTTGCTGAGAACCTCCACCTGCTGCTTCAGTTCTAACTCCTCTATTCGCTCTCTAAGATGTTCAAAAGCTTCTATACTCTGGATGTCATTTCGTTTCCGCTGCTTTTCCACCATGACGTAATACGAAGAGGCTTTCCTATTCAACTCGCCCCGTTTCGTCTTTTTCGTCGTGATTAACTTTTCATACTCTTCTCGTTGCGCCTTGAACTTTTTCGCCTTCTCTACCGATTTTTTTATTCGGCCATTCAACTCGTCTCGCAACTCGGCCCACTTACTCGCTTCGGAATTTAACTCAGTTCTCCGTACCTTATATTCCTCTGCCTTCTTTATTATTTCTGTTCTCCGTTCTTCTAATTCCTCAAGCATCCTTACTTATACCATTCCCTTTTCCCTTTATAAATACCCATTTATTTTCAGCTCTGGAAATTTATACGCGCCCTTCCCATCAAAGCAATACTGCACATCCTGAAAACCTTTCCGTAACTCTTTAACTTCCTCTTTTATCGTATCGACATCCACTTTCGCTTTTACAACTCGCTCTACAAGGGCTGCTATTTCCTTCATCTCCGATTCCTTCATTCCCAGCCTCGTTAGCTCTTGCACACCAATTCTGATCCCTGTTGGCTTATTAGGGTCTTTATCGTGGGGTAACAAGTTCTTGTTAATAATGATGTTTGCACGTTCCAATTGTTCGGCAACTGCAGCTCCACCACCGTACTTGAGCACATCAATCGCAATTTGATGTGACTCCGTGAATCCTTTATGCTCGCATAAAACATCAAAATCCGCCTCGTATAAAAACTGTGCCAAGGCTTTTGCATTTGTTACCGTCTGGGCTGCGTATGCTTCACCGAACTGCAACATCTCCACTAAGGAGACTGCTAATCCCGCAACGTGGTGCAGATGATGATTACTCACCGTTCCGGGGAATACCGCAAGGTCTATTTCGTCCTTTATGTTCTCCTTACACAGGAGTATCGCACCTTGAGGGCCGGGAAAGGTTTTATGCGTACTGCTCGCGATGACATCCGCTCCTTCTCGTAACGGGTCTTGGAATTGCTTACCCGCAATGAGCCCTAACACATGCGAAGCATCGTATATGATCTTAGCCCCCACCTCATCGGCGGCTTCTCTCGCCTCCGCAAGAGGATGAGGGAAGAGGAAAAGGCTAGCACCAAATAGTAAGAGCGAAGGCTTTTTCTGCTTTACCGCCTTCAGCATTTGCGCCGTATCGATATTCATCTCGTGTATGTCAAAAGGGAATGTGTACAACTCTAAATCTCGCATCGACGGGATGGAATACTTCGAATGACTTATATGGCCTCCGTTAGGTACGGAAAGTGCCATCATTCTGTCCCGGGGCGAAGTAAGCGCGAAGATAGCCGCGATATTCGCCGTTACGCCTGAAATCGGCTTTACATTTACATGCTCAGCATTAAACAGTTCCGTAGCATATTGTATCGCCTTCGCCTCTACCACGTCTATGTATTTGCAACCTTGGTAAAATCTGCGTCCTACATCGCCTTCTGCATAGCGGTGTGACAAATCGGAAGCGAGAAGCATCCTTACCGGATTACTCGTGATGTTTTCACTGGCTATCAGCGGCAATGCATTGGCATAAAGCTCATGATGATCCCGTACCGCGTCTACAACGCTTTCTATCTCCGCTTGCTTTTCTATTACCATCTTCTTCTTCTCTTTTTTTCTTCTCTTCTCTTGCCTTTATTTTCTATTTTTTTGAACGTTCCAGTAATAGTGAAAGAACCGCCATTCTCACGGGAATACCGTAGAACGCTTGGGTGAAATATCGTGCGTTCTCTGTTAGATCTACTTCCGCGTCTATCTCGTCCAACTTCGGGAGTGGATGCATAATTACCACCTCGTTATTCTCTTCTATCAGGTCCTTCGTTATGCGATACGTCCCTGCGACTTTGCTATACTCTGCAGGATCAGGGAACCTCTCCCGTTGTATTCTCGTCAGATAGAGAACGTTAACGTCCTCTATAACCTCTTTTATATCCGTGTATTCGAAAATATCAGCTCCAGCTTCTCTCAAGTCCAGCTTTATCTCTTCTGGCATTCTTAACGCTTCAGGAGATACAAAGAAGAGCTTTGCACCGTATAAAGACAAGGCATACGCCAGCGAATGGACTGTTCTTCCGTATTTTAAGTCACCAATTAACGCGATCTTAACGTTGTCAAGCAAGTCCTCCTTCTTAATCGTGTAGAGATCGAGCAAGGTCTGCGTGGGATGCTGCCCCGCGCCATCGCCCGCGTTTATTATCGGAACCGAGGAGAACGAAGCAGCCATTCGTGATGCGCCCTCCTTTGGGTGCCGAAGTGCAATTATGTCACTATATTTCGAGACCACTCGGATAGTATCTACTAAGTTTTCACCTTTTGCTGCGGAACTCGTCTCAGGCGACGACACGTTTATGACCTCCCCGCCTAACCGCTTCATCGCTACTTCAAACGACAGTCGTGTCCGCGTGCTGGGCTCATAGAAGAGATTAGCGAGTATCTTACCTTCCAACAAATCGCTCTTTTGCCCTGCGCTCTTCTCCGGCCCTTGAGCGTAAATCTCTAACTCCTCTGCTCTGCTCAGTATGCAATCTATCTCTTCCTTCGTGAAATCACGTGTCGAAATGATATGTCTTCTCGCAAACATCACATTTGTAGAGAAGTAAGAGCTAATACGTATAAGTAAATTATCCTACAGAAACCCTAGACTGCAAAAAATAAAAAAGTAAAAAAAGAGGATGAAAACTAAGAGAGAGATCCCTTAGATTAAATAAATTTCCCTATCTCCCCTTTTTACTTTACTTTGCTTTCGCCACCATTGTGATTTCTAGTGACGAAACGTTCGCCTTATCTCCACCATCCCCGGTTAGTACCTCTGTCCCTATATTTATGTCCTTTACTTCTACTCCTGGCATGAACTTATTCTTCACCACTTCTGCAGTATCAACGGCTCGCGAGATCGCTCTACCCCTGGCCTTGATCAATACCTCATCAAAGCCGTTATTAAACTGCGTCACTACTGCCAGGACATAACTCATCACAGACTTGTTTCCGATATATATCACGTTGTCTTCTCCAGGCATTTTTGCATCACCATGTTGAATATATGTCAAGGATATATTTAAAGCTAATCGCTTCTTCATCCATGCGGAGATAATTTTATCATATACCAATATAGTTCAAGATGTGGGCCTGAAATAGGAGGCTATATTTTTCTTAGCGTAGTTTCTTTCTGTTGTACAACACGATGAAAGCGTTGGTGTTTGAGCCTTTTTCTGGTGCTTCCGGGGATATGATCCTTGGCAGTCTGCTCGATCTGGGTGTGAGAGAGTCGAAGATAGCAGATGCGATATCGGTCTTCGATCTTGAGCTGGATGTCAAAGAGATAGAAAAGCGAGGAATAGTAGCAAAAAAGGTCGAGTTCGTCAGTAAAACTAAAAAATCTGCTGAAGGCGCGAGAAACGTACGCTCGTATAGGGATATCGTGGGAACGATAGAGCACAGTGGGCTGAGTGAAGAGATAATAAAGAACGCACTGAGCGCATTTGAGAGAATAGCTCATGCCGAGGCGAACGTGCATGGTAACCCAAAAGATCGCTTGACCTTTCACGAAATTGGTGCTTTGGATACCATAGGAGACCTCGTAGGGGGCACTGTTGCCTTTTTGGATCTCCATACTAACCTCGTTATCAGCACACCTATTTCGGTGGGCAGTGGCTTTGTAAATACCGAGCACGGACTTTTTCCTGTTCCTGCACCGGCGACGGTTGAAATATTGAAAGCTACTTCGTTGTTGTATCAGGGTGGGCCGTTCGAATCCACATCCGAGCTGCTGACACCAACAGGGGCTGCGTTATTAGCTCATTTTGTTCAACGCTCTGAACCCTTCTTACCACAGATGCGAGTGGAAAAGAGCGGATACGGTGCCGGCGCGCGGGACTTACCAATGCCGAACGTGTTACGGGCAAGCTTAGGCGAAGTTGAGGGCTTATCCCGGGATGCCATTGAAGTTCTGGAGACCAACGTTGACAATGTTACGGGCGAGCTGCTGGGCAACCTTGTAGAGATGCTCATGACGGAGGGTGCGAAGGATGTTACCGTTTCACCCGTGCTCATGAAAAAAGGCAGAACGGGATATATTATCCGGGTGATTACAACGCCACACGATGCCACTCGAATCGCGTATAAGCTGATGGAAGAGACTGGTTCGTTAGGTGTTCGCGTTATGCAGGTGAAGCATCGGTTCGTTGCGGATCGCGAGGAGAAAAAAGTGAAGGTGAGAATCCGAGGCGTGGAAAAGGAAGTTGGCGTGAAAATAGGCAGGAATGCACAGGGTACCGTGCTCAATGTGGCTGCGGAATTCGAGGATGTAAAGCGGGTTGCGAACGAGCTGAAAATGCCCTTAAAAGATGTGATGAAGATTGTGGAAGGAACCTTTTTCTATTGATAACATAAAGGAGTTCTTAGTAGGTGTGATTCTCTGGATCACGGTACGGGTTATGCGGGGGTTGCCAAGAGGACAAAGGCGCAGCGTTGAGGTCGCTGTCCCGTAGGGGTTCGAGGGTTCAAATCCCTCCCTCCGCATCACGAACAAAAAAACGCTTTTCCTTGTTAAAGGAAAAATATTTAAAGAGGAGTGCCAAGACATTTGATTAAACGAGGAGAAAAGAAAAGATGAGGCAAATGGGGGATGAGACGGTCTCGGAAGATGAGGGAGTAAGAACAATGGCGACGGGAGATTTAGAGAAAATTTTGGAACGGTCAAGAACCATCATAAAGGTAATCGGATGTGGAGGAAGCGGGACTAACACGATACAGAGGATGACGGAAGAGGGCATCTTTGGGGCTGAACTCTATGCGTTGAATACTGACGCTCAACATTTGTTGTACGCAAAAGTGGATAAGAAGCTCTTGATAGGGAGGAAGGTCACGAGAGGTCTCGGAGCGGGGAGTATTCCTCGGTATGGAGAGGAAGCAGCTCGGGAGAACGAAACGGACATAAAATCAATGGTTGAAAATGCGGACATGGTATTTGTCACCTGTGGATTGGGCGGTGGCACGGGAACAGGATCCGCGCCTGTTGTTGCACAAGCGGCACAAGAGGTCGGTGCGCTTACCATCGGGGTGGTAACGCTACCGTTTAGCGCAGAAGGAGAGGTACGAATAGAGAATATGGATTACGGCCTTGAGAAACTGCGTGAGAATACCGACACGTTGATTGTAATACCAAATGACAAGTTATTGGATGTCGTGCCGAGATTGCCGCTAAACGAGGCTTTTAGAATTGCAGATGACGTGCTGATGCGCTCAGTCAAGGGAATAACAGAGCTGATAACAAAGCCCGGACTCATCAACCTAGACTTCGCTGATGTGCGTACGGTGATGAAAGATGGTGGCATGGCGATGATCGGCTTTGGCGAGTCAGATGGCCAGAATAAAGCAATCGAGTCAGTAAGAAAGGCGTTGAGTTCTCCTTTGCTTGAAGTAGAAGTGAGCGATGCAAAAGCAGCACTGGTGAACGTAATAGGTGGCGAGGACATGACCGTGGAGGAAGCAGAAGGTGCACTTCAAGAAGTTTATAAGATGATGAACCCCGAGGCGAGGATTATCTGGGGCGTGCAGGTGAGTCCGGAGCTGAAGAACATGATACGAACATTGCTCATCGTTACCGGCGTAAAGTCAGAGCAGATTTTTGAGCGGAAAGATATGAAGAAGGAGAAATTTGGCATTGAGATAGTGCGTTAGTTTTTAAGGCCCGAGGATAGCAATGGCAGCAGCGGAACCGAAATTTGAAGGATTAAAGGTCGAAAACTGGTCGAAGAAGTTAAAGGAGTACATACGGATATTAAAATTGGCGAGACGGCCGAAGCGAGATGAATTTTTCAAGATCTCTAAGATCGCTGGTGCTGCAATGGCACTCATCGGCATGATCGGTTTCACCATCTATCTTTTATTGACCGTATTACCGAAGGTGTTTTGAGACATGGGAAAGATAGTGGCCGTGAAGACGACGGTTAATCAGGAGCAGGCAGTGGCTACCATGATCGAGGGTGCGATACAGGAGAAACCGGCGAGCGAGCACGGATTGAAGGCGATATTAGTGCCTGATGAGCTCCGAGGGTACGTGCTGATAGAAGCTGAATATCCCGAGATGGTAGAGCAGATAGTTCAGAGTATCCCGCATGCGCGTGGATTGGTCAAGGGCGAGATGGGCTTGGAGGAGATCGAGCATTTCCTCACGCCGAAGCCATCAGTAACCGGCATTTTGGAAGGGAGCATCATCGAAATCATTTCTGGGCCGTTCAAGGGCGAGCGCGCGCGGGTGAAGAAGGTTGATGAGGCGCATGAAGAGATTACCATCGAACTCTTTGAAGCAATGGTTCCAATACCGGTCACGATTCGGGGCGATAGCGTACGGATATTGAGCAAAGAGGAGCACGAGGAGGAGTAATAACCCAACAGAACAGAGACGAGACGATAGAACTGCTGCGAAACAAGGTGGAGAAGAAGTGCCCGATAAAAACATAAAGGACTTACGGCCAGCGATTGCGCAAGATTATAAAACGGGCGAGGTACTCATGCTCGCGTATATGAATGATGAGGCGCTGCGGCTGACGAGAGAGACGGGAAAGGCGCATTACTGGAGCAGGAGCCGCGGCAAACTCTGGAGAAAAGGTGAGAGTTCAGGGCATGAGCAGCTCGTGAAGGATATTTTTATCGATTGCGATGAGGATACCGTACTACTCAAAGTGGAGCAGATCGGCGGCGCGTGCCACATGGGGTACCGATCGTGTTTTTACCGTACAATCGATGGCAATATAGTGGGTGAGAAAGTGTTCGACCCTGAAGAGGCGTATGGTAAATATGATAAAAAGTGAGTGATTTTTTTTCTGTTATGAGCTTTGAGGATGCTTTTAACGTTTCAAATTCAGTCTCTCAGTGCATATCGCCAAACGTTGAGAAAAGAACTCCCCAAATTAGCTATTTCTAAGAGGTTACAAGAAGAAACGATTAAGGTGTCGTAGGATTTTTCTTGAAGTTATTCACTCCTGCAGGCTCAAATGCTCGGCACGGACGAACAATTCCTTTTTACGATTCCGTTTGCCGTCTGAGATCTCCACGATAAATGCTCTCCCGCGCTCTCCTTTCACCGTGCCGGTCATACCGTGAAATCTATGATGTGGCATACCTTTGTGAACACTTGGGTCTATACGGATATGCACCCGTTCCTCAGGTGCAAAGCTTTGGATCGCTCTGCTTATCGGAGACAACCCTCGTTCTCGCTTCCTCTTACTCAACTTTTTCCTCGTATTCTTCCTCTCACCATGTGACCGTGCCATTTCTTCTTCCTCTGCTTACAATAGCACTATAGCTTTATAACATAAATATAAACGTATTAGTGGTGTGGGAAATGCTTATCGAAATGCCAAGGCATACCGAGAATTTTGGCTCCGTAAAAATTCACGAAATGCAGCGAGTATTAAAGATAGATTCCGGTGGCTTTGCCAATCCACGAGCTAAGGACATACCTTTTGTAAAAATCAAGGATATATTGCGGCGTTTTGCAATTGTCGTGCCAGTGAAGGATGAAAAGATACATTTGCTGGATGGCGTTTTGCGCGCTATTCCGTTCGATTGCACCGTTATTGTGGTGTCAAATAGCAAGCGGAAATCCCCCAATTACTACCAAATGGAAACGGACGTTGTAAAAAGCCTTCACGATTTCACGCAGCAAGAGATTCTTATCGTACACCAGAAAGATCCAAATGTGGGCCGTGCGTTTCATGACGCAGGCTATGATCATCTCCTCCGTAAGGATGGGATTGTCAGGGACGGTAAGGCAGAAGGGATGATTATCGGCATGCTGATTGCGAAAGCACTTGGAAAGGAATACGTTGGTTTTGCGGATGCGGACAACTACATCCCTGGTTCGGTACGTGAATATGTGATCGATTATGCGGCGGGTTTCTGCATGGCTGAATCGCCCTATAGCATGGTGCGACTTCACTGGCGTTATAAGCCAAAAGTAGTCGAAGATAAACTCTATTTCAAGAAATGGGGCCGGGTAAGTGAGACTACCAATAAGTATCTCAATCTTCTGATGTCAGCACACACGGGCTTTGAAACCCGAGTTTTGATAACCGGGAATGCAGGCGAGCATGCGCTGACGACCAAGCTTGCAGACATATTAAGCTACTCGACCGGTTACTCGATTGAGCCTTACCACTTTGTCTGCTTGTTTGACCGGTTCGGGGTGGGCGCTGAAGATATTACCGATGCTGATGCAGCAAAAGCCGGCATTGAGATTTTCCAGATTGAAACGTTAAATCCGCATATACACGAAGAAAAGGGTGGACTGCATGTTCGTAACATGCTGCTCGGTTCACTCCAAACGGTTTACCACAGTAAGCTCTGCAATGAGTATGTACGGGAACGCGTGCTTGAGGAGCTGGGGGACCTTTTGGAGTGGGAGGAGCCGCAAAAGAACGTTATTATGCCGCCTTTCGGGGATATTGATGCACACAAATTCCTGGAATTACTTGATAGTTCAGCAGAAACATTTGCACGATTCGAGCAAGGAGTAGTCAGGCTTGAAGAAGAAGAGAGAGCGTATTTGGAGGGAAAAAGCCTTCAGACAGTGTTATAGATTAGGCATGGCATAGACAATGAAACAAGTACTTTTCACCGACCTTGACGGAACCCTGCTTGACCTCTTCGATTACTCGTACGATGCCGCTCTTCCAGCTTTGGAATTCTTAAAGAAGAGAAAAATTCCGGTTATATTCTGCACGGCGAAGACGTTAACAGAGAACGAATTTTACCATGGGATTTTGGGTGTTGAGGACCCGTTTATTGTTGATAATGGCGGTGCAATTTTCATTCCCAAGCATTACTTCTCTTTCGCGTTTGCCTGTAAGGAACGAAACGATTATTACGTTATTGAACTCGGTGCATCGTATGAAGAGCTAAGAGCAGCCTTAACGACGATTCGGGAGGAAAGTGGATTCACAATAACTGGTTTTGGCGATATGACGGCAGAGGAAGTGGCGAAGGATACGAATCTGAGCGTGGACGCGGCAAAACGTGCGAAGAATAAGGACTACAACGAGAGTTTCATTTTTGATGAACCCGAGGATAAGGAGCCGATTCTGTTCAAAAAGATCGAAGAGAAAGGTTTTGCGGTTACGCATGGCGGACGATACTACAACATTCACGGTAAGAACGCGGACAAAGGGAATGCCGTAAATCGGCTCACGAAGCTTTTCGTACGGGAATATGGCGACGTGGAGACCATAGGTGTTGGCGACAGCAGAAACGACATATCGATGTTAAAAGCCGTTGATCAGCCGGCGGTGGTGAAGAACAAAAAAGGGTCTTGGCTTGAGCTCTCACTGCCAAATCTTTATAAGGCGCAGGGTGAGGGGCCTGAAGGTTGGGCAGAAGTAGTAGAAAGGTTTATAAGTGATCAATGAGTTCATAGGGGTGTGAGGGCTATGGCAAAGAAGAAGACGGAAGAAAAAGATACTATTTACCTCGTCCCACACACCCATTACGATGCTATCTGGGCATTCACAAAAGAGGATTATTTCTACATCAATATGCTGCTCATTCTGAAAGAGGCAGCTGAGCTCGTTGATAAAACGGACTTTAAGTTTCTCGTAGAGCAAACATTCCTGCTGGAGGAGGTAGAAAGGCGGTATCCGGAGCTGTTCGCTAAAATTACCGAGCACATCAAGGAAGGCAAGATAGAGGTTGCTGACGGGGAGTACCTGATGGCGGACACGATGCTTCCGAACGGAGAAACCCTGGTGAGAGAGATACTGACGGGTAAACGCTATGTGAAGGATAAATTTGGACTCGATGTTCCGGTAATGTGGCAAGCAGACAGCTTTGGTCTGAACGCGCAACTCCCACAGATATATAAAAAATCCGGCTACAAGTATGTTGCATTCCGACGGGGAATACCGGAGAACAAACCAACGGAATTTCTCTGGGAGGCGTTGGATGGAACGCAGATTTTATCGCACTGGATGCCGTTAGGATACCGGGCAGGATTGGATTTGACAAAGCTGGAGGAGAGCTATGCAAAACTCAAGAGTGTAGCAGCGACTTCGCACATCTTGATGCCGTCCGGAAGTGGAGTTACCCCCCCGCAGCCCGAAACACCGGATGAAGTGAAAGCGTGGAATAAACGCATGGGTAACAAAGCGCTGATGAAGGTTGCAACGCCCCGTGAATTCTTTGAAGCGCTCGAGGAAGCAGTAAAGGGGCAAAAGCTCGCAGTCAGAAAGGGCGAGATGTATTCCGGGAAGTATTCCGAGGTCTTTCCTGATTGCTGCTCGAGCAGGATGTGGATAAAACAAGGGCTGAGCGACTTCGAAAATTGGTTGGAGTGTGTCGAGCGATGGGGTACGCTATCCTGGCTCGTCAATGGTTACTATCCTTCTGACGAACTACGAGAGAGTTGGCGAAAAATTCTGTTTATTGCTTTTCATGATGTTGTTCCCGGCACGGGGATGGATAGTGGTTACGATGAAGTGAAGCAATTTCTTAGCTACCTCAAGATCTATATGTCTGCCCTCTGCCCGCGCATATTTTCTCAAATCGTGGAGATTGAATCCAAGGATAGCGGTGCTGAAGGTGAACGTGGCGATATCATCGTATTCAACTCACTCGTTTGGGAAGTTAAGAACTGGGTAGAAACGGATTTGAATTTCGAGCAAGGGAAAGTGGTGGCGATTGGCGGCTTAAAATGTGGCGCGGAGGAGATTGAGGTAGAGGTCTTACGGTTTACACGGTATACGGACGACTCACTGAAATATGCACGAGTAGGTTTTGTTGCTACGGTTCCTGCACTGGGGTATAAGGTGTACAAAATCCTTGAGCGTGAGCCGCGCCACTATGTGTTCGACCCAGACTTTATCAGAATAACGGGAAATACTATAGAGAACCGATTCTTCGGTGTGGAGGTGAATCCCACCACGGGCTTGATTGATGTGCTTTACAAAGGTGAAGCTGCATGCAGTACCGTGTGTAAAGCGAATGAACTGGTGCTTGAAGAAGAAACGGGCGATCTGTATTACCATAGGCAGGAATTATGCATTCCCTTGAAAACCGAAACAGGCGAGGGTGTGAAGTATGGTTCGTTCAGGATGAAGAATTTCCATATTGACAAGAGCCCGTTGAGACGGGTGATCCACGTAGAGACCGATTATTTCTCCCTTCGGTGGCCGTACCGCTTGATTGAAAAGATGGAACCGCGTATATGGCGGCATAAGTTCTTAGAGTGTGAGAAGAAAATAGTTGTTTATAAAGGCATTCCAAGAATAGATTTCTGCACGAAGATCGTGGACAAGCATCCACGGGCACGAATCCGGGTGAAATTTTCCACGAATATCAAAGCACCCGAGTATGTCTGTGGCAGTCAGTTTGGTGCTGTTTCCCGTCCGCGAAGCGAGATACCATGTGAGGCACAAGGGGCTTTTGGGGTTGGGGTTAAGGGAGAACAAGAAGAAACTTGGGTTGAGCCACCTCGTGGCGTCTATCCGTCGCAAAAATGGCTTGATTATTCTGACGGCGAGAAAGGGTTAACCGTAATTCATCATGGGATACCGGAAAATGTGATACGAGACGGGGGCATTTATTTAACACTGCTCAGAAGCGTTTCCATGCTCTCCTCGAATGGGAAGGCTGGTCCCGCAGTACCGGTTCCGGAAGCTCGAGAGATGAAAAAGTACGCGTTCCGCTATGCCATCTATCCGCACGACGGAAATTGGCGGGACGCTGCGTCCTACAAGCAAGCTCTTGAGTTTAACATCGATTTGGATGTGATGCAGTTACCAAATAACGTAAAAATACCTTTAAAACGATCATTTTTGAAGATCGAACCTGAGAATGTAATACTTTCCGCACTGAAACGGGCTGAGGATGGTGATGCGGTTATTCTACGCTTTTATGAGACTGCGGGATTAGAGGCAAAGGCAGAAATAACGCTGTTTAAGGAGCCAAAGGAAGTTACGGTCGTGAACCTGCTGGAAGAAGAGGACGACGAGGTGGCAAAAGAGGTGAAACAAGAAGGGAAGATACTGACGTTGACAGTAGACCCCTTTGAGATTGTGACGTTGAAGTTGAAATTCTGATACTTTTAGAGGATTTTGAAAAACCGTCGAAACTGTTGAAATAATGCACAAAAGTAGTTCGAGAAGAAGTTTGTCGAGGGGGAGTTAATCAAAACACACCAGAAATACTTTTGAGCTAAAATGGCACTTTTACTTATACTTAAGTAAGATTATCACCCCATCAAGGAAGTGGACGCGAAGTGTCGGATAAAGAGAAAAAAATGATTTAGCTCTTCGTACTTGTTGTGGTGCTACTAGTCGTCCTACCTGTGCTGACGTGGGGGATATGGAGCGGCGGCTACATGCACGGAATGACTGGTATGAGGGGATACGGATGGTGGTTCACGCCCCTGCTCCTCTTAGCGTTTTTGGTACTGCTCGCGCTCGGAGCATATTTACAGTACATCCTTAAAGAATTTGCGAAGCCTGATAGATCAGTACCGGGCCACGACGAACGAACTCTCGAGATACTCAAGGAGCGATAAGCGCGGGACGAGATCACAAGGGAAGGATGAAAGAAGAGTTGACTCGGAAGCGGTTTTAGGGATTGTTCTAGTTTCAATTGGGTTATTGGCCTACTGACGCTTGGCGTCTTACAGCCAAGAATGTCCTGCCTCGATCGAGCCGTGACGTGAATGTCGCTGAGTGGTATTTGGATTCGCTGGACAACTCAGACCTTCTATTGACGAGATTATGAAATTCGAGCGGAATTTCTATGTGCTTCACTATGAAAAATCATAGCAAATAACGGCTTTTTTGCTCTGCTCATCGTAGGTGATGAGAGAAGATTTAGCTAAGAAATAAAAGTAGAGCTGGATTTTCTCCGTTGACAGTTTCACTCTTGAAGCTATCTCAGCAATTGAGTGGGGATATTGATCTTCCAAGATTTGCAAAATCTCTTCATCCAATTCCCTTTTCCGTGTTAGATGCCCCTTAGTGCTAATTTTTTCCCCTTTCTTCAATAGGTCCCATGCCTTCATATTATTGATTATTCTCACGCATCCCATTTGAAAACCAAAAACTCCTTGAACTTCGTTTGTATTGAAGGGCATTTATAGTGAACGGAATGGAATATTTCCAATATTAAGCAATAACGATCTAACACAAAAATCAAAGCGACTTTAAAGAAGCGATGAGAAAGTCGACACTTCGTGCTAATGCCCTATCACGTCAGTCGACTTAAAAATCAAGATTCTCTTTCGTTTACGAAGGTGATAATCGCACACCTAAAGAAGGCCGAATATTGTAAAAAACGGAAAGAGACAGACGTAGTTTAAGGGGAGTCAACTGCCGTAGCGTACTGAATCAGTCAGACACCTAACAGCAGCTCTATTTCCCCCTTTACCAACGACTTAGGATTAAGACACGAGATCAGATGCCCTAGGCATTTCTAACTTCATACCTTTCCTTTTCCGCACGTCTATAACCTTCTCACCAAACAGATTTGGCGGTATCGGCTTGAAGCCTGCGAACTCGGTGCTCCACAGCGCTCGTCCCTCTGTGGCAGACCGTATGTCACCCGCGAAGCCGAACATCTCGGCCACCGGCGTTTCTGCCTTCAATGTGACCATGTCGCCCTCGGTTTTTATGTCCAGTATCTGCCCTCTTCTACCCTGGATCTCGCGTGTCACGTTCCCTAGTAGATTCTGCGGTATGCTTATAAAGACATTTTGCACCGGCTCAAGGAAGGTTGCCTTTGCTAGCAGAATAGCATCGAATATAGCGCTGCGCACTGCAGGAATGACTTGCCCCGGTCCGCGGTGTATCGAATCTTCGTGCAGCTTCACGTCCTTCAACTTCACTTTTATGCCCCGGCACTTCTCCTTTGCTAAAGGTCCCTTGAGCATCACTTCTTCAAACCCTTCCTGGATTAACTCCATCACCTCCCGCAGATATTGAACTCCCTTCGTCATATCAACTAACATGTTGCCCTCGATGATGTTCACGACACTCTTCGCCTCCAATTTCTCCATTCCCGCTTCCATTAACTGGTCTCGCAAAAAGACCTTGTCTTTGCCCACCACTAGGCCCTCTGTTTGTATCTTTTCTACTACTGCAGGTTCCAAGGGTTCGACTTCAACGTAAAACTTATTGTGCCTGTTTGGCGATTTCCCTTCCACAGGACCTGCCGTCCCTTCTACCGTCTCTCGGAAAACGACAATGGGCGGTGAAGCAATAATCGGAACGCCCTCATCAACCTGTATCCGATGCGTAATGATATCTAGGTGCAACTCGCCCATTCCTGAGACCAAATGTTCACCCGTTTCCTCGTTTATCTCGACTCGTATCATCGGATCTTCCTTAGCAAACCTCCGGATTACGTCAATCAAACGCGGCAAGTCTTTCGTGTTCTTCGCTTCCACGGCAACGGTAACAACAGGCTCACTGTAATGCTTCATACTTTCAAATGGCATTATCTCCGCGGTAGAGAGCGTAGAGCCAACGATAGCGTCTTTTATGCCAATGAGTGCAGCTATGTTACCCGCAGGCACCTTATCGACCTCCACCCGTTCCTCACCCATGAAGATACAGGCCTGTTGGATTCGGTTTGATTTGTACAGGCCAGAAACGATCAATTCGTTGCCCTTTTTCAAAGTACCGCTAAACAGTCTCCCGGTGGCAACTTCGCCGGCATGAGGATCCACAGAGATGTCTGTGACCATAAACGCGACGTTTCCTTCTCTATCGCATTCTGCCATACTCTTCCCTAACGTGCTCTCAGCGTCTCCATGCCAGATCACGGGAACACGATACTTCTGCGCCTCCCGGGGATTGGGGAGATGCTCTATTACCATATCAAGAAGGGCGATATAAGCCGGACACTTTTCTGCCAGTGTCTTCATGTCCTCCTCCTTGCAGTACTCGTAGACCTCCTTGAAGCTGATTCCGGTCTCCTGCATGGTCTTAACGCTGACCGCCCAGTTGTACAATGCGGAGCCAAACGCAACAGTACCCCCCGCAGCGTCAAGCTTCCATTCCTCGTATTTCTCCTTGCTCATGCCCTTGATGAGCTTGTTTACCTTATCGATGATCTTGCCGAGTCTGACTTGCATCTCATTCGCATCCACTTTCAGCTCGTTGATCATACGATCGACTTTGTTAATGAAGAGCACGGGTTTCACGTTCTCCTTCATCGCCTGTCTCAGCACGGTCTCTGTCTGTGGCATCGCGCCTTCTACTGCGTCAACGACCACTACAGCGCCATCAACGGCTCTCAACGCCCGTGTTACATCACCACCAAAATCCACATGCCCCGGCGTATCAATCAAGTTAATGAGATACGTTGAATCTTTATAATCATAAACCATGGACGCATTCGCGGAAAAAATCGTTATGCCCCTCTCTTGTTCCAGATAATAAAAATCCGTAAAGAGCTGCTCGCCCGCTAATTCCTTCGATATGATCCCTGCGCCTGCAAGGAGGTTATCGGTCAGTGTGGTCTTTCCGTGGTCGATGTGAGCGATAATGCCTATATTTCGTATTCGTTCGGTCTTGTCCATCAATACCTTTGCCTTTTCCGCGGCTTTCTTACCTCTTGTTGCCATTATTCTCTTATCTCCTTTTGCTTCCTCTCTTTTTGTTAGTTAGAACGTTTTGCTCATAAAACC
>CAYUEX010000028.1:0-16909 GCA_964443855.1 uncultured Halobacteria archaeon
GTGTGTAACTGTATCAACTCTTCCTTTTCCATCTTTTCGTTATCTCTTCTATTAAACGTAGAAAAGAGGAGAATAAAAAGCTTTAAAAAGCTTTAAAAAGCAGCTTTTTGAAAAAAATCTTTAATATGGGGCATTTTTTGAAATAATACAAATAATCCTTTGCGTTTGCATTCTGGCGTAACTTGAAACTCAGAGAACAATAAGAGAATGAACAAAACGTTTTATTATACGTCGATATCATTTGTATTACTACATGAGAAAGAGATACGCAGTGCTACTGCTGCTGGCTTTTGCAGCCATCATTGCAGCTCTTGTTTACTTCTATGTTATTGCAGGTTTTTTGGCAGGGTTTGGCCCTGCGCCGGATGTTGGAGACCGCCCGCTTGACGCTATTTCACTTCCAGACGGTTTTGCAATAGACGTTTACGCAGACGTGCCGAACGCCCGATCGATGGCACTGAGTGATACCGGAGTGCTTTTTGTGGGCACCCGTGGTGCTGATAAGGTCTATGCCGTGGTTGATTCAGGCGTAACGGTAATTGCTTCAGGACTCACGATGCCTAATGGTGTAACCTTCAGGAATGGTTCATTGTACGTTGCCGAAGTTAACCGGGTGTTACGGTTTGACGATATTGAGCGCAATCTGGCAAACCCGTCCTATACGATTGTCAACGATGATTTTCCTTCTGATACCTTGCACGGCTGGAAGTTCATACGGTTTGGGCCGGAAGGTAAGCTGTACGTTCCTGTTGGCGCTCCCTGTAATGTGTGCTTGAAGGACGGCTATGCGGCCATCATGCGGATGAATCCTGATGGCACCGACCTTGAAGTGTTTGCCTCAGGGGTGCGGAATACCGTGGGGTTTGACTGGCATCCTGAGACAGGCGAATTATGGTTCACTGACAATGGACGGGACTGGCTGGGCGATGATCTCCCTCCTAATGAGCTCAATCATGCCCCGGTTCAAGGTATGCATTTTGGGTTTCCGTATTGCCACGGGACGGTACCCGATCCTGATTTTACCGACCGGGCGTGTGCGGAGTTCACGAAGCCTGCTCTTGAGCTTGGCCCGCATGTTGCCTCACTTGGCATGCGATTTTACACCGGGGACATGTTCCCTGACTATTACAAAAATGGCATTTTTATTGCAGAGCACGGCAGTTGGAACCGGAAAACGCCAATTGGCTACCGCGTAATGTTTGTCAAGTTCGAAAACAACCGACCCGTTTCCTACGAGGTCTTTGCCGAGGGCTGGCTCCGGGACTCGTTATCATGGGGGCGGCCCGTAGACGTGGAGATCATGAAAGACGGCTCGCTCCTAATCTCTGATGACAAAGCGGGAAAGATTTATCGTGTGGTGTATGAATGAAAACGATTCCGGCGAAAGGGGAATGTAACGAAACATCTATCTGAGTGCCTATGAAACAGAACGCAGCTTCAAAAAATCGGATTCCTTTGTTACCGCTACTCTTGGTCAACTTCATCGGAACACTTGGGTTCAGTATTGTGCTCCCGTTTCTTGTGTTCCTTGTGACAAGATTCGGTGGGAACGCGCTCGTTTACGGGATCCTGGGCGCAACCTACCCGGCATTCCAATTGATTGGCGCCCCGATTTTAGGACGGTGGTCTGATGTTTACGGGCGACGAAAGATTCTCTTTTTGAGCCAGTTCGGAACCTTGATCTCCTGGGCTATCTTTCTAGTGGCGTTGTTTTTGCCGATAAGCACAGTATGGGCGATTGGCTCTGGGCCGTTTGGAAACGTGTTGCTCACCCTGCCGCTGCTTTTGTTGTTCTTCGCGCGGGGGCTCGACGGGCTTACAGGTGGGAATGTATCCATAGCGAATGCGTACCTCGCGGACGTAACAACCGAAGGGGCACGAAGCAGGAACTTCGGCAAGATGGCAATATCCTCAAACCTTGGGTTTATTATCGGCCCTGCTCTGGCGGGCATTCTCGGCGCGTTTGCGCTCCGCGAGGTTCTACCCGTTTTAGCCGCGCTCTTACTTTCGCTTGCCGCTACGTTCATTATCGCGTTTCGGCTCCCGGAATCCAAACGCTGCATTCTCGAAACCACACCGGAAACGGTCAATGTCAGGAAAGTGTTTGGGCAGGAGCATAAGGAGTGCTATGCGCTCGAAACTGCGGAGAAACTGAGAACAAAAGATATTCTGAGCCTCAAAAATGTCCCGTTTATGCTTATTCTTTATTTCCTCATATTCCTCGGGTTCAATGTTTTCTACACCGCATTTCCGATCCATGCTGCGACAAGCCTGCAGTGGTCAATCACGCAGCTGGGTATTTATTTATCGGTACTGAGCCTCCTGATGGTACTTGTTCAGGGGCCGGTACTGGGAATAGTGAGCAAAAAACACTCCGACGCTTTGTTGACCATCTTTGGAAGCGTTATTCTGGGAACAAGCTTCATATTCCTGCTTTCGGCACGCACTTCCGTCCTCTATCTGGCAGCTGTGCTGTTCGCGCTGGGTAACGGCCTTATGTGGCCGTCTTTTTTATCTATTCTCTCCAAGGTAGCGGGTGAAACCTACCAGGGGGCAGTCCAGGGTTTTGCCAGTAG
The DNA here is from genome assembly GCA_964443855.1 of uncultured Halobacteria archaeon. Classification (GTDB taxonomy): domain Archaea; phylum Halobacteriota; class Syntropharchaeia; order Alkanophagales; family Methanospirareceae; genus JACGMN01. The sequence continues at coordinate 2,577 of CAYUEX010000028.1, forward strand.
TGCAGGCAGTCTTGCAAGCATCATCGGTCTGATATCCGGGGGATTCTTGTATGAGGCTCTTGGAGCACCAACGTTTATCGCATCGACCTTCATCATTTATGCCGTATTTTTGTTCTCCTTCCGGTTGATGTCGTTTGAGCACAAACGGGGAAATTAATAAGTGATGGTCGCGTATTCTGAAATGCAGGAGTATAGTCATGGCATGGAAAAAGTCGCCCGAGGAGTTACTCACGTTTCTATCGGAAACGTTAAAGGATGTCGCGTGTCATTCAAAGCAAATGTTTGGCTACCCGGTCTACTTCATTAACAACAATATGTTTATCGGAGCCCATCAGAACGACCTATTTCTGCGATTGGCGTTAGAGGATCGGGAGGAGATACTGGCGAGCTATGGGGGAATCAAACCCTTTGAACCAATACCTGGTCGAGTTATGAAAGAATACGTGGCCATCTCGGAGTCCCGGTATCGCGACAAAGAAATCTTTACGGAGTTGTTAGCGAAATCGGTACAGTACGTATCTTCATTACCCCCGAAGGAAAAGAAGGGGAAGAAGCCAAAAAAGAAGTAAAACATCAGAAGGTTTGCACCGTTGCACCACCGGCCGTTGCGTTTGACTTATAGCTCAAAAAACGAAGTGATAAGGGACTAAATCTGTGAAAAGGGCAGGAGCTCCTCTCGTGTTACGACCGTTTATACGTGAATAAAGAAAAGGAAAAATCTTATAAGCGTATGACTCATATTTCGGATTGGTGGTTTCCATTCTATGAAGCTCGTCAAGATCCCCCACATGGAGAAGCAGGAATATGACCAACTCATTGCGGACAGCTACATTAGCCGTATTGCCTTTATCGGTGACAAATATCCGTATATCGCGCCGTTTTTGTACGTCTTTGACGGGCGGTTCATGTATTTCCTCTCCACGAAGTATGGGCACAAGATCCAGCACTTCCGCCATAATCCCTACGTATCGGTGGAGGTAGAGAACTATAGCTCAGACCTCTCGACCTACACCTTCGTCACACTCTCAGGGAGACTTGTGGAGGTTGAAGACGCTAACGAGAAGAGAATCATTCGCGAGAACTTCGTGCACCTGATAAAGGATAAGAACCTGTCAAGGACGGTTATGGCCGCACTTGGGCATGCACCTGACGATCCACTTAACTCGCTTGTCGAGGAAGATCGGAGCCTTGTCTGGAAACTCACGGAGGTCAAAGAGATCATTGCGCTGAAAAACGTGTGAACCTGCTAAAACAACGCGAAAGCGCGAATGAACATAAGTAGACTCACGAAAATGAGCAATCCGCCAACGTAGCCTTTCATATAGCGTAACGGCAATTGTCGCGCTACCGCCGGGCCGATTTGCCCGCCGATAACTACGCCCGGGGCCACCCAGATCATTATTTGTACGAGAGTAGCTGCCTGTAACGTCAGGACAGAAATGAAGGATGAATTCAATCGAAACAAAACCGCGACGATATTAACAATGAAAATGACCACTACCGTCGAGCCCACGGCTTCGGCAGGCGATTCAATCTTTTTGTGCCCCAAGATTCCAGGCAGGATGAGCTTCCCTAAGCCCGTGGCAATTAGCCCTTTAAGGAACCCTGCAAGCGCAGCGCGTCCCGTGTAGATCGTTTCATGACTTGCCTCTTCTTCCTCGTGCTGATTAAAACCACGATAGATCGACGATACGCCGAAGATGAAGACAAACGCTGCGAAAATAAAAATTAATACCCGTGCGGGCGCAAACGGGACCATAAGCGTTCCCAAAATCCCCGCAGGGATGGTAATGCTCAGGTACCGCTTCACAATATACTTATTGATCGTTTGTTGTTTCACGTTCTTGATGATGCCCGAACCGAAGCCGAAGACCATCGTGAGCAGTGCCAGCCAGAAACCCGTCTTCGGCTCGATCTTCAGCCAGATAAGGTACACGGGGATCCAGAAATTGGTGCCTGAGATGCCTGCCGACATCGCCAGAATCGCAATGATGATCGAGATCGGGAACAAATACCAGTAAGTGAAATAGTTAATCATAAAAGGTACTTACCGCTACAAAATAATAAGAGCTGTATTAACACGCTCATCACAGGTAGTTCAGGCCGGTATGGTGAGTAAAGGCCGATAACGTAATTATGAGCCGATTAATCTTCAATAAACGTCTTTCTCACGAGCGCTTCCAGGTCTTCCATCTGATTGAGCCGCAACGTTTTTTCCGTGCCGTCCCGCTTCACCGTGAGATGCACCGACGACATCTCCCCCGTGATGCCGAATAAGCCCTTAATGATGCCCGCAAAGATGTTCTGGGTTCGTTCGTCACTCATGGAAACATAACCCATGTTCTTTGGTCGGACGACGATCGACGTGTCGCCCTTCTTCACCGTAATCTTGCGTATCTCCACGCCCCACCATAATTTGATGTTAATCTCTATCTCCTCCTCCTCTGCGTCACTCATTTTTACCCCTCATTTGTGATTGATTGAACTCTGTTCTAAAAGTTGGTTGGTGGAAACGTGACGCGAAACTATTTATCGCAAAAACCTGCTAAAGCTTAACTAACGGGGGATAACGATGTCTGAAGTATTAGACGAAAAAGAAAACGATCATCTGGTATTCGGTAGTGTGGACGTTGTAGAACTCGCAAAGCAGTACGGAACGCCGCTATTCATCATCGATGAAAACAAGATACGAGCGAATTTCCGAAGCTATAAAAACGCGTTTGCATCCGTGGACACTGACATTTATTTCGCGGTAAAAGCGAACGGTAATCTTGCGGTATTGCGCATCCTGGCGCAAGAAGGTGCAGGTGCGGACGTTTTTTCCGGTGGTGAACTGGAACTGGTAAAAAAAGCGGGCATACCGCTGGACAAGGTCCTGTTCAACGGCAACGCAAAGAGTGAGGACGAGCTACGCGCCGCCGTCGAATCGCAGGTTACCATATCTGTTGATTCCCGTGAAGAATTAGGAACGTTATCAGCCATCGCGAATGAACTGGGTGAAGAAGCAACAATATCGATGCGTGTGAACCCTGATGTGTCACCCAAGGTGAATCCGAAGATTGCCACGGGTCTTCGTACCGCAAAATTCGGGATACCCTATGAGCAGATACTTGCAACGTACGAGGAAGCCACAAAGCTGCCAAACATCGTGATTAAGGGCATTCACTGCCACATTGGCTCGCAAATACTGGAACTGAGCGTCTTTACGGAAGCGACTGAAAAGATGATGCAACTCGTTGAAGGGTTGCACGAGCGTGGTATCGAGCTCGAATTCGTTGATCTTGGTGGTGGACTTGGCATCGCGTACGAAAAAGCGAAAGAAAAAGCACCAACGCCAGAAGACCTTGCTGCGATGATTCTGCCCACGTTTACCGAAAAGACGCAAGCGCTGGGCATTACACCCCGATTAATACTGGAGCCCGGGCGATCTCTCGTCGGCCCTGCCTCGATTCTGGTGACTAGAGTGAATACCGTTAAGGACGCCTACAAGCATTTCGTGGCGATTGATGCAGGCTTCAACCTCTTTGTACGACCCGCGATGTACGATGCGTATCACGAGGTCACGGTCGCGAACAAAGTCAATGAGCACGCGGCGGTCTTGAGCACCGTCGTGGGACCGATCTGTGAGTCCGGCGATATCATCGCTAAGGATCGCATGCTGCCTGACGTGAAACGCGGTGATTTCGTCGCCATACTGGATACGGGTGCGTACGGGTTCTCGATGAGCTCGCAATACAATGGGCGGCCACGCTGTGCGGAAGTACTGGTTAAGGACGGCAAGGTCGAGTTAATCCGGGAAAAAGAGAGCATTGAAGACATAACAAGGCATCAGGTGATGCCGGAACGGTTACGGTGATGTATAAATATACCATTATTATTGAAAAAGCAGAGGATAATTACTCGGCGTACTGCCCTGACCTCCCTGGCTGTATTGCCACGGGTAAAACAGAAGAGGAGACGGTTCAGAGGATGAAAGAGGCTATTGAATTCCACATAGAAGGGTTGCGGGAAGGTAAAACGTCTATTCCTGCGCCCTCAACTAAAGCGGTGTCCGTTGAAGTGACTGCCCAAATAAATAAACAAGAAGACTTGGTAGATTGTATTAATCACCGTGTAACGATCGTCGGCGATGGTGTGTTAAAGTTCCATTTGTTTCTCTCCTCTCAAAGGCGGCAAGTTCGTATCCCCTCGCGAGTTCTAGCGAATTTAGACCATAAAATCGGTTCAATCGAAGCAATAAAGTCCAGATCGCGTTTTTTATTTTCTTATCGAGAACATGATATGAAGACTATCAAGGAGAATGAGAGCAACCCAGCCAAGGGTTAATAGCGTTCTTGTTTCATCCCAGTTCCAGAACGTCTGTGATTGTAAGAATACAATCACGATGATAGCTACGAGAACATAAAGCCATCCTTGCCATGTTTTTGGCCGTAAGCCCCACCCGGTATATCTTCTCGTTGTAAACCACTCTTTCTTTCCGATCATGCTTCTAACGAAAGGATAAGGGCTAATCTATTTAAAGTTTGCGGTTAGCTGGTGGAAAAAGTGCGCCGATACATCTTCATCAATTCATTATTGTACCATACCGAACCGCTTGTTCTTTCCCGTCATGGTAAGAAAATAGCGCAACCGCTGCTCAAAAATCGGCGGACGGGTTCGTGCCATCTCTATCCAGCCGATGCGAATGCGCTTGTACGAGTCCGGGAACTTTTGAAAGTGCTCCCAGGTGGTTTTGTCCTGTTTCAGCGTCTCAAGGATATCAGGCGCGATTACGAGCGCTTCAGTTTTTGACGGATCGTCCAACAGGTGCTTTACCGCAGCCAGACCCGCCGCGGTCATTTTATTTTGCTTAACAAGCTGGCGGATACGCTCCTTGTTCATTTCCGAGAGTTTACTACCTAGCTTTCGTGGCGTGAATCGCTGTGCGAAACTCTCGTCATCGATCTTTTTGACCGTGCTGTCAATCCAGCCATAACAGAGTGCTTCTTCTACCGCGTCATTGTACGGAATCCTCGGCTTACTCGTATGCTTCTTGTAAAACACCAACCAAATTTCTTTCTCAGTGGTATGGTGCTCCTTCAACCACGAACGCCACTCAGTTCTGGTGGTCACATACAGTGTCTCTCCCAGCTCCATAGCTCTTAGTTTAGAGAACACGCACAAGTTATAAACTTTGCGAGCGAAAGGCGCACGTTTTCAATTTGCGGCTTCTATTCTATGACCCGATAGTTCTTGGATTGAGAATACCTTTTATCTCCATCGCTCTACAGAAGAGGAGGTAGCAAAGCTGTGATGAAGTGATTTTGCGCGTATCGTCGAACGAAGATTTTGAAAAAACCCCTGAAACTGCGAAATAGCCCTTCTTACTTCTTCAATTCATTAATTGTACATTTCAAACCCACATACATATCTAAAAGATTATCATGAAATCCCCAGCCAATACCATTACTCTTGTTAACAATATTCTCTATTCTATTCATAGTCACTGCAACATTTATTTTATCAACATTTTTTATGAGATAGGTTTCTAATGATTCGAACATGCTCTCAATACTCGAATAATAACCATCCCACATATCACCATATTTATTTGTAAACTCAACACCATGTTCGACATAATCCAGCATAAAATTTATAATTGTTTCAGGTTTTTTTGTGAGTTTCTTTACATCACTTATTATCTTTCTAGCTTCTTTTAAGTTTGGACCTAAAGGTTGGCCACTTTTAGCTGTAGCCAAAAAAGCTTGAGACAATCTTTCTTTCAATTCTATTAAAATCTCATTAGCATCCCCATCATCAGCAACGATAGAGGTTAAATAAAATTTGACTTCATCGCTCGCCTTATAACATGATGAAAGTATGGATAATAATTCTCTGTCTGATTTTTCCTTTAAACGTTTCTTAATTTCCACCCATGGAAGTGTCGTTTTTAATTTCATATTATCTCAACACAGTTCTCATTAGAAGGAAGGACTGGCTTGACTATTTCACATGGTTAAATGCTTACTTAGACTTAGTGCTAATAACCATATATAAATTACGTTTGAAGTGAGGAACTTTTGCTGCTTCTCTTCTATGACCCAAAAGAATCGAGAATGGAAGATGAAGCGAGGCAAGCAAAGCACGCAGTAAATTTAATCAAAATCCGCTCTAAGACAATGCGTACCGATCAATGCAGGGATACGGGGTGTTTTGTTTGTTTAAGTCTTAGTTGTTTCGCTTCAGTTAGAGGTGGCAAGTTCATTGATGTCCGCTGGATAAAAAAAGTTAAAGTGTAACATCAATTTGGGCGGATGGCGCAGCCCAAAGCATTCATTCGTCGTTATGCGTATCCGTTAGGGCAAAAATTACGTAGTGAAAATTGAGTTTTCGCGAGACACTATTAAAAAGTACTGTACATAATTTAGACGGGTAAATAAATTTTTGTTCTACACGAGGGGCAATCTAATGATTCAATAGACATGTTTGTATAGAAATTAAATACAATTCCACATCCACCACATTTAAATCTGTATGGTTTCCTTAATGGTTTACTAGAATTGGAGATTAACGCACCAAATATCCCTCCAAGAATAGAACCCACCACAGCACCAATAACATTGTCTTCTTCGGATATTACTGCACCAACTATAGCACCTGCCAATGCACCTAAGAGGGGGGACTTCTTTGATTCTACTTGTTCTTTAATCCTATTAGCGATGTTTTGTAATAATCCCCAATCCTCTGTTTTTGTAGGATCATACAGAATATAATTCTCAAGTTTTGGTATCGGAAAGTGAATGGGGTTGTTGATATCCTCTATAACGAATGTTGGCTTTTGTAAATCAGTGGCTTTCGTTATTTCAAAAGTAACCCAATTTTGGGTGTAATCAGTCATCTTTGTATTTTGCGTTAAGAAAACAAAAACAGCCAAAGAATTCATAATGTCTCTTTCAATCTTTGCATATGGGGGATCACTCTCAGGACTATACTCCTCTAAGATTGGAATGATGTCTATTTGTCTGAAATTATGGTCGATGAGTTGGACTAGTCCGCTATCGTCTTTACTATGGGAAATAAAAATTGTTCTAGCCATTTTCAATATCTATTTAAATTTTTAGGCTAAAAGTTTTTTGCGTCTCAAGAAAATTAAAAGCAAAGAACTCCTAAACCCCGGACACCAACGTCGCCATACCAACGGCACCCGCATACTGCGAATACGGCGGCACGATGACCTCAATGCCAAGCATCTCCTCGAATTCGCGCTTCACACCCTCGACTAACGACACGCCACCAACAAAGATCACTGGCGGTCGAACTTCCATTTCCTGGATCATCGTCTCGTACACCTGCTCAGCCACAGAGTGACACGAAGCTGCCGCGACATCCTCGCGCGTTACGCCCGACGCCAGTGCAACCACAAGGCTCTGGATCCCGAATACCATGCAGTAGCTCTGCAACTCGAATCGATCCTGTGCCTTCGCCGTTGACTGCATCGCCAACTGCCCCAAATTCGAGATGTCCACGTCCAACCGGAGCGAGGCCACTTCCAGGAACCGCCCGGACGAACCGCCGCAGATGCCGCCCAGGCTAAAGCTCGTTGCTATTCCATCCCGCATGAGAATCAGCTTGTTGTTCATCCCGCCGATATCGATCACGGTTGCGTCGCCCTTATGCCACTTGGAAAGCAGCGCCGCGCCTTTCGAGACGACACTCACTTCCTCTAAATTGAGGTCTGCCTTCACATGCTCACCGACAAGGTTACGACCGTGTCCCGTCACGCCAATTGCATCTACCTGCTCTCGACCAATCCCCGCTTCTTTCAACGCTTTCGCCAGCGCCTCGTCCACACTTCCTGTGGGGTCTGTCGTTGGCAGCCAGTCCTTCCCGACGATCTCGTTATTCTTCATCACCACGACTTTCGTCGTCGAGGAGCCGGAATCAATACCGACCGTAACGCCTTCCTGCTTCTCTCGCATCAAGAGCGTCTTCTGCGTTATTAACGTCTTCAACGCTTCCAGTCGCGAGTAAAGCTCGATCTCCTTCGGCTTCTCTACGTTTGAATACACGATAACCGGCACGTCCGTCCGTTCATGGAGGAACCGCCGAATTGTGTCTTTTACAATCGTTCCTTCCGAGCATTTGAAGCACGTGAGCAGTATCGCACCTTTTAACGTCGGGTCTTGCAGCATAGAGACCGCTCGTGCGATCATCATATCCAAGCTGGGGCTTTCTGCCTTGAATCCCACCTCTTCGCACGCCGCATCCACGAGCGACAGTTCCATCTCGGGAAACACCAGCTCAATCCCCAATTGCTCGGCGATATCATCCAATAGCCATTGAATACCGCTGTATTCCGTCCCACACGATATCTGTGCGACTCTTACCGCAGTCATTTTTACCTTACGCTTCTTTACCTGCCGCTGTATCTTCGGATAAGTGCTCTAAGAAGTTCATTATCGCTGAGACCATCTCGTCCATCTGCTCTCCGCCCTCGTACGTCACTTCTAAGGTGGGTATCTTCCGTTTCCGTATCAAGAACTTGAAGAACTCGTCTGCGACGGCACAGCCCATGCACCCAAAGGTGGGTGGCGCATCAGTTAATATAATCGCCGCTTCTGCTTTATCCAACAGCGGTGTAAGCAGTCCGATTCGCCCTTTCAATCCTGCAGGCTCCTCCACTGAGACGTATCTCAGTGCTCGTTTCAAATCCTCCTCCGTAATATTCATTGGTGGTGCATCTATTTCCGCATCTTTCACATGCTTGCCGACCTCCCGCATCAAAACCACCGGCTCATTTCCGCTCCGTTCCACTAAATCAGCTAAGATCAAACTATTTGGCGGATACACCAACACGTTCATTTTTTATCAGCCTTCCCTTTATTCGCGCTGTATTTCTACGTTACTATACTCTATCAAATTACCTCATGTGTAAATATAACATGCGGTTTTCATCCCGGTTGATCCTCAATACCGGTGCCCGTAATATAAAACGCACAGGACGTATCCTCAGGCATAGACCGATGCTTCTTTAATGTGGCTTTTCGTTTGCCCTGCATTCCCTCTACTTTCTCAAGCTGCACAATCACTTTCGAGAGATGCTCGAGCGCAGAGCCACCAGTAGGCCGTAATTTGCCATTCTCTATGTCTGTGTAGACCTGGTTCGTAATAATGACCACGAGGTCGTACTGACGCGCGATTTCTAAAAGCTGCATTATTTGGTTCGCCAATACGCGCCGTAAATAGATGCTTCGTTCGTCGTCCAGCTCTAATCGGTAGAACAGCGTGGCCGAGTCGAGGATGACAAGCGAAACGCGGCTTTTTTCCGCCTTCTCCTTTATTACTTTACCAATCTCCTTTATGGACGACGTTTGCTGCTCGAAACTCTGTGGCTGATAAAGGATAATCCGTCCCGCGAGGCGCTCTACATCTTCGTCCTCATTCGCGTGCGCACCGGCTATTTGTAAGAATCGTTCCGTAGAGAGGCCTTCGCTGTCTATGATAATCACACTATCTCCAGTTCGAGCACATTCCACGACCATTTGAAGGCAGATATTGGTTTTGCCACTGCCTGCCCCGCCGTAGAGCTGAGTTACCGTGCCTGACTCGAACCCACCACCTAATAGCGTATCGATACATTTACATCCCGTGCCATATTTCGTAGGAAGTTGCATGGTGGTTCTTTTTAAAAATAATCTATTTACTTCGATAACTTCTTTTCACTTTAACATTTCGGAAGGACTTTACAAGGGTAATTTGTGCTCTTCTACTAAGCGTAAAGCTCTTTTCGCCGTGCCTCGAGCATATCTACATCACGTCCAAGGTATTCGGCAGCGGTGAGCACGTTGACGCCGTTCTCAGCTGCACAGTCGTACACTTCTGGTATCCGCTCATTATATTTCAGGTCACGCATGAAATGATGCTCGATTAAAATCCACTTTACCGAGGTCTCCGTTATTATCCGGTTTATATTCTCGATTGAGAGCGCCAAGCTTTTTTGCGAATACCGGAAGCCGAGCATGTAGGTCATCGGACCGTCCAGTATCAGGAGGTCAGGACTTTCTTGAAGGATAAAATCCGCTTGATCAGCTACTGCGGGCCCTTCGACATCGCTGGTGAACACCATCTTCTCACCGCCGCAGGAAATGCTCACCTCGACCACATAGCCCAGTTTGGGGTTCGTGCCGTGATAAACCGGCGGCGAGAATTTTATGGTGGTTGAACCATGCGTGAATTCGTTTTCGTCAGCGATATCTAAGGACATTGGTAGTTCGTCGAGCTGCGTTAAGAAATGAGCCGCACGGCCCGCTTGGCTCTTATTGATCTTTTCCGTCGGATGCTTGAGGTAAACGATCTTACCTTCGTAGATCTCAGGCTCTTCGGGGTCGTGGTGATCGTAATGGTAATGGGTAACAATGAGGACGTCGCTTCGCGCTGCATGAGCCTTTATATCGGCCCAGCGCTCTTTTAGTCGTTGTTCCTCTAGCGGATGTGGCGGTAATCCGTATCTAATCGGCGCTAACGATACGCCCGGATCGATGAGCACGGCTACGTCGTCGGTCTCCACGAACGTCGCCATAGATCGGACGCCAAAGCTATCAAACGCCAGAGGTTTTACGTTGAGCAATGCACTTCTCACTATAATGAGTGGCGTTCTGTTAGCTATAAAATCTTTATAAAGAAGAAAATTTTTATACGCCCTTATGCACGCAAAACCCTCCGTCTCTGGATTGATTATGGTATTCGCGGTTATTGGCATCATTTGTATCAGCGGTTGTCTTCGACCGACACCACGTGAACCCGAAGAGGAACTGGCCATATTACAAACAGAATCCATTGATTTATCCGGCGTTCAAGCAGCGGAGAAGATGCAGTTCATCGAATATTATTCGTTAGATGCACTGAATGTTACCCTGCGGACATCGCAGTATACCTTGCCCCTGGAAAACAAAGAGATCGACAATTACAAGGAATTCGCTAAGGAAATTCCGCTGGATGACGATGCCACGCGACTGTTGGAAACGAACGGTTTTGTCGTTATCAGCAACCCGTTTTACCCACGAGAGGAGTATATTACCGATCCGTATGTAACGCTAAAGGATCGAGAGATACCGGTTTTTATCACGTCGGATTCGCTCCTGCATCTGTACCATATCCAATTTGACGAAACGCTGCGGCAAATAGAGGAACGCGAATTTTACGATGGAATATGGGGCATCAGCATGATGCTGCTGGACGAGTCGATCGACGATTACAACCGGAGCAGTGGTGACGTAAAAGAAGCAGCGAGAAGGAATGTCGCTTATTTCGCCGTTGGACTGAGTTTGTTACAACCGCGCGAGGATCAATTATGTACGGATGAGTGGGACTGTATCGATCCTGGTGTGGCGAGTACCTATTTCGAACCGGAAGATTTGGAAACGTATAGTTTTGAGGTGCCTGATTTTGTTAAAGCGGACGTTGAGCAGGAACTGGCGCTGATAGAGCAGCATGCAGGCTTTGTGGAATCGCCTATCTTCAACTACGACGAGGATTACTCGCAGTACGTTCCGCGCGGTCATTATACACGGAGCGAAAAGCTGAAGAATTATTTTAAGGCGTTTATGTGGTATGGGCGCATGAGCTTTTTGCTGAAAGGCGGTCCTGAAGGTTTAGTCTCTGCAGAGGATGCGAAACTGCAGACCATGGGCGCGGCACTCATAGCATCGGAATTTGCCGAACGTCAGGAGCTGCAGGATACGTGGGATCGAATCTATTCCGTAACCGCGTTCTACGTTGGGCTTTCGGATGATTTAGGGCCGTACGAGTACAGAGTGGCAATGAATTCCGTCTTCACCGGGGCTTTCGAGCCGACTGCGTTAACAGAAGAGAGCGTAGGGGAATTAAAGGCGAAATTAGCCGAATACAGATCACCACAGATCTATGGCGGCACGGGAGATTGCATTATCCCACCACCGTTCACACCGGAGCAAGCAGACGAATGTTTGGAGGCCACAAAGGGATTCAGATTGATGGGGCAGCGGTTCATTCCAGATTCCTATATGTTCTCAAATCTAGTAGGGCCGTACACGGATGTTTATGTGGGTAATAAGGAGCCGAAACCGTTTACGCTCGTTATTTCCGGTCTTGGCGAACCAATACGGGGCTTTCCGCGCGGTTTGGATGTCATGGCGATTTTAGGTTCGGAAAGAGCACGGGAGCTCTTGGACGAGCTGGACGATTCCAATTACAAGCTGTATGAAGAGGCTTATACTGAACTGGACGCCGAATTTAGTTCTTTTAGCGATGCAGATTGGAACCGGAATCTGTACTGGAGCTGGCTATTTACGCTCCAGCCACTGTTAAAAGAACACGGGACCGGGTATCCGACCTTCATGCAGACCACCGCATGGCAGGATAAAGAACTCACTACTGCTCTGGCTTCGTGGACCGAGTTACGGCATGATACCATACTGTACGCGAAACAGAGCTATACGATGCCGGCATCGGCGATGCCGATGCCAGAGGAAGAGAAAAAAGTAGTTGGGTATGTCGAGCCGGTGCCGGAGTTTTACAACAGACTGCTCGCGTTAACGCGGATGACCACCGACGGGCTAGAGAGCATGAATGTGTTAGATGATGTCTCAACGTATCGTCTAGAGCGTTTAGAAGCGATTTTAGAGCGCTTGGTCGTTCTGTCGGAGAAGGAATTGGCGAATGAGGAACTGACCGAGGAAGATTACGAGTTCATCGAGAACTTTGGTGACGTGTTGAATGGCGTTATAGAAGACGTAGACAAGAAAGCAAAGAAGACGACGATCGTTGCGGACGTGCATACCGAAGGCAACACCATGCAAGTGCTGGAAGAGGGTGTGGGGTATGTTGACCTGATTGTGGTCGCGTATCGGGTTCCGGACGGCAGGATTTTAATCGGTGCGGGTCCGGTAATGAGCTATTACGAATTTAAGCAGCCAATGCAGAACCGGCTTACGGATGAGCAATGGCGGGAGCTGCTCGAGTCAGAACCGCCCGAAAGGCCGGAGTGGTACGGTAATTTCGTGGCGTGAGTCGCAGAACGGGGCACCATCCAACAGAGAAGCGATTCAGATGACGGGCGGAGAGCAGAAGACTGAGGAAACAAAAGCTTCAAATGAGCAGAGGTATATAAACGTTATTGCGGATAATCAAAAAACATTACGTATATCTCGTATGTTGGTGAACGTGCCATGCCTAAACCCGTCACAAAGCGATCGGAAAAGAGAGGGCTTCCTCCAGGAACGCTCGTGCACGTCGGCGAGAGGAAGATCGAAAAGGCACGGATACGGATTATTGATTATGATGACGTGCACTTTCGAGAGTTCGAGCCCGAAAGAATCGAGGACACGTTCCCGTTTAAAGGCGCCCCTACGGTAACCTGGATCAATATCGACGGCATTCACGATGTTGAACTCATCGAAAAAATTGGTACGCATTTTGGCATGCACCCGCTGCAAATCGAAGATATTCTGAATACCGATCAGCGTCCAAAGATGGAAGATTCCGAGGACTATCTCTTCATCGTTCTGAAAATGCTGTATCATGACGAAGCAGCAGATGGACTAACGGCAGAGCAGGTCAGCTTAATTCTCGGGTCAAACTTCGTTATTTCGTTCCAGGAACGTGAAGGCGATGTGTTCAATTTCGTACGAGAACGAATCAGGACCAAAAAAGGACGAATACGCAAGGAGGGGGCCGATTATCTCGCGTATGCGTTGATTGATGCGATCGTTGACAATTATTTCATCATCTTGGAGAATATTGGCGAGAAGATCGAAGAGATAGAGGAAGAATTGGTAACCAATCCAATGCCTGAGACCTTACAAACCATTCACAGCTTGAAACGCGGGATGATCTTTCTCCGTAAGTCCGTGTGGCCGTTGCGCGAAGTGATAAGCACTCTGGAGCGAGCGGAATCGCCACTTATTCAAGAAACTACCGGCATCTATCTCCGGGACGTGTACGACCACACCATTCATGTGATCGACACGATCGAGACCTTTCGGGACATGATCGCCGGAATGCTTGATATTTACCTCTCAAGCATCAGCAACAAGATGAACGAGGTGATGAAGGTCTTGACCATCATTGCTACGATCTTCATACCCTTAACGTTTATCGCAGGTATTTACGGTATGAATTTTGAATATATGCCGGAACTCGGCTGGCGGTGGGGCTACCCGCTCGTTTGGCTCGTGATGTCCGCGATTCTTGTCACGATGGTGGTGTACTTCAGGCGGAAGAAGTGGATGTGAATTTGACTGTTAACGCAGATTATTATACCGTCAACTGTTGAATTTTTATTTTATATCTTTCTTCGATATCTCTTCGTCTTACCC
>CAYUEX010000029.1:0-16735 GCA_964443855.1 uncultured Halobacteria archaeon
AGCGCAGCGTATCGTGATCATCGGTCGTCCGTTGTTGGGATACTCAAAATAGCCATCATCGCGTAACTCATAACGCTGCTAACAGCATGCAAAAAACCACAACGGTAATATCAAAAAGAAGCACAAACGTCTTTTGCACGGGTGCTTGAAACTTGTGCGCGCGTTTCATCTCTTTACGGTACTTGGCTGTGGTTACGACGAGGACCGAGATGTAGACCAGAAAACACCAGAAGTAAATCGTTAAAAGAACGCTTTGCAGTTCCAGATTGGCAATCACGAGCGCTGCCGATAATCCCGTGAAGGCCATGAATAAGGAGAAAAAATGCAATTCGCGTGATTTTTCGTACGGGAATATGATCATTGATATAAATGAAAGACACCCAACAATACCCATGCCCTGGATTAATGCTACGTTTAACGTCAAATACGAGTCAATATTGAGCCACAGGGGCAACAGCGACACTGCAAGGAAGATCAAGCCTGATTTGTAAAGAAGCGTCGAGGTACGATTTTCCGGGATCTTGTACCCTAAATCGCAGTAGTAATGCCACCAATAGTCATATTTCTTGTAAAACGTCAGCATTGCGAGATGGCTCAAGAGAAAAAACACAATCGCGCCAGAAATCCCTAATAGTAGTTCGCTCACACGTATTCACCCATTAATAACTGCATAGTTCCTTTCTATTATAAAAAGCTTACATACGATTAGTTTGTTGTTTGCTTGGTTCATGGTGCTAATCCGGTTCCTTATTTCAACACGTCTAACAGTGCGACCCGCTCTAATACCAACAGTTTCAACTTCTCTTCGCCTACCGCGTTTAGCTCCGCCTCCGTTATCGCGAAAAACCGTTTCAAGTGCTCTTTCTTCTCCTCATTGGGGTCTACTTCCAAGTCCTGCAGCGGCATCTCCACTAATCCCGTCGCTCGCTTCACGTCTTCTGCGACAACTTCTAAATCCCTCCTGCCTTCTGCGTCAACAATAACGACTGCAACCTTCTTCTCGCCTTCGGTCACACCCATCGCCAGTGCTCGTCCTATCTGCCGCCTTCCCGACGCATATAAAAGGATCTCCAGACCTAAATCGCTTGTTATACCCTGATTCTTCGCCACGGCTCGGACCGCCTTGTCCACTGCGGCTTTTATATGGTCTTCGCTTGCTATCAGCGTTGCATCCATAGCTTGGATCGTCACGGCGTATTCCTGCGCGATCTGACTCAATACAGCCAGGAACTCGCTTACCGTTGCGATGTGCACAGTACCCGCAAGTATCTTGCAATTCAGTTTGGGATTAGTGTTCATCAGCGATTTGTGTTTTACGGTTAGATATACCCGCGCTCGACCAGCACTTCGGCATTCAATATCGACGCACCAGCCGCGCCGCGTACGGTATTATGACCCTGCACGATATATTTTATCTCGTTATCCAGTCGACCTGCGCGTATTCGCCCTACTGATATACTCATGCCATTTCCCGCATCCCGGTCTAACTTCGGCTGCGGGCGATCCGGCTCCTCCCGCACGATTATCGGCTTTTCAGGCGCAAATGGCGTTTTAATGTCGCTGGTGAAGTTTTTGAACGTAGCTTTTACCTCCTCCGCACTTACACGTTCCTCGAACTTCACCCAGATTGCTTCGGTATGGCCGTCCATCACCGGAACGCGATGGCACGAAGCACAGATAGTAAATGGTGCGTCTTTTATCGCCGAACCTTCCAGCGTGCCAAAAATCTTGAGGGGCTCACTCTCCATTTTCTCCTCTTCATGCCCTATAAATGGTATCACGTTATCCAGTATCGCCATTGAAGGCAAACCCGAATATCCTGCACCTGATACCGCCTGCATCGTTGACACACGCACCGTTTGTATTCCAAAGCGCATCAACGGTTTCATACTCAAGGCCATAACGATTGTCGAGCAGTTCGGATTGGTGGTAATAAAACCATCCCAGCCCCGCTTCGACTTCTGCTCCTCGATCAACGCCAAATGGTCTGCGTTTATCTCAGGAATGACCAGAGGCACATCCGCTACCATTCTATGCACCGCGACGTTGCTGGAAACTCCAAATCCCAATTGCGCACACTTCTTCTCGACTTCGCTTGCAATTTCGCCGGGCAATGCAGAGAACATGATTGCAATGTCTTCGTTCTCTGACGCGCCAACGTCGTCCAACGATTGTACTACCATCTCCGCCGCATCCTCAGGCATTTCAGAAGGAACGAACCACTTCGCAACCTCTTTGTATTTTCTGCCCGCACTCCGCTCCGAAGCAAACAGTCCTCCAAGTTCAAACCATGGATGTCCTTCGAGGAGCTGCACGAACCGCTGCCCCACGCTGCCGGTTGCACCCAATATCCCTACTTTTCGTCTTCTCATAAGCCCCATCCATAATTCCTTCTTTTGAAAAAGATTTAAATGTTCAACAAAGAGTAGTAGTAAAAGTGAACGTAATGATGAGGGGTGATAAACAGTAATGGCACGATTTCCAGAAGCTGAGGCACGGCTCTTTCGAGTGAAGATTTGCATGGATTGTAATGCACGAAACGCGTTGAGAGCAAAGCGGTGCAGAAAATGCAACTCGGACAACTTGCGGCCGAAATCCACGCATCGGGGCAAATAAACGCTTTTTTGACTTGGCTTTGCAGCACTTCAGAAGTATTATTCTAATCCATGAAAAGGGGTAAAGTAATAGCGGTAGCGGGAAAGGGAGGAACCGGGAAGACAGCTATCGCCGCGCTTTTAATACGAGAACTCATAAAAGCTCACGAGAACGAAGAAGACGTTTGTATTCTGGCTGTGGACGCGGACGCCGATTCGAACCTGCCGGACGCGCTCGGCATATCGTATGATAAAACCCTGGGTGACATACGAGAAGGCCTGCTGGAGGAGAAACAGCGAGACATTACTTTAGACATACGGTCGAAGTTCGAAGGTACAATCGCGGAGATTATCGTGGAAGAGGCGCGCTATGACCTGCTGGTTATGGGTCGTCCAGAGGGTCCAGGTTGCTATTGCTCGGTAAATCACCTCATACGGATTGTTATCGATACCTTGACCAAGAACTACGATTACACGGTAATCGATTGCGAAGCCGGTTTGGAACACCTCAGTCGGCGAACAACACGAGACGTTGACGTCATGCTTGTGGTGCTGGATACGACCTTGAAGAGTATGAAGACCGCGTTACGCCTGAAGAAGATTGCAGAAGAGATAGATGTAGACGTGAAGGAGCTACTCGTTGTAGCGAATAAAATACCCGATGACGCGGTTAAAGGGGTAGTAGAGAAAGCGAAGGACTACGGCCTCGAAATAGCGGATGTTGTACCCTTTGACCCGTTAATCACCGAATATGACGCTAAAGGAATACCAATTGTGGATTTACCCGACGATTCATCCGTGGTGGCCGCGGTGCGTCGGCTTGTGACGCACGTACGGTAGTTCGAGTGGTGATAAGAACCAGATAAAAATGAAGATACTTATCAGTGGAACGGTACAAGGTGTTGGTTTTCGCCCGACGGTGTATAGAGTGGCGCAATCGCTGGGTTTGAAGGGCTACGTGCTTAACAAAGGCTCAAACGTCGAGATAGGTATCGTGGGAGACGGTGCAGAGGATGTATTTCTGAATACGTTACAAAGCAAGTTGCCGCCTCTTGCCGCAATTGATACGATCACGGTGAATGACGACTCTGTAGAGGGCTATGGCGAGTTCAGGATACTAACCAGCTCAGAGGGTAAAAAGACTTCGGTCACGCCGGTAGATACGGCGATATGCACGGAATGCGTACGGGAGCTGTTTGATGAGGGCAATCGTCGTTATCTCTACCCGTTTATTAATTGCACCTCGTGCGGCGCCCGGCTCTCAGTCATTGAGAATGTACCGTACGATCGGGTCAGCACCTCGATGCGTGATTTCGCGATGTGTGAAGCATGCCTTGCAGAATACACGAATCCCATGGATCGCCGATTTCATGCGCAGACGACTTCATGCCCTCAGTGCGGTCCAAAATACACGCTTTACGACAGAGAAGGAACGGTAATAGACGATAAAAATCCTATAACTACCTTTGCGCAGTTAATTGAGGACGGCGCTCTGGGAATAGCCAAAAGCTGGGGCGGCATGCACCTTATAGGCACCTTTGAGCAGGCGGATAGGGTGCGGGAGCTTTACGGTAGACCGTCAAAGCCTTTTGCCGTGATGTTCCGCAATTTAAACGCGATAGAGCAGTATGCGGAAATAACCGAAGTTGAAGAAAAGTTGCTTACCTCCACACAGCGACCGATTGTGCTTTTAACTAAAAAATCAGACGATTTAGCCACTATCTCGCCTCTATTGAATACTATTGGCGTGTATCTACCGTATTCCGGACTTCATTACGTTCTGTTCCATTATCTGAACGCAGACGGAGTTATAATGACCTCTGCAAATAGGTCAGGCGAACCGATGACCGTCCTCAATGATGATGCACTCAAATTAAAAGCGGATTACTTCCTCTTGCACAATAGGCGGATAGTGAACCGGCTGGACGATTCGGTCGTTCGGTGCTACGAAGGAAACAAATTTCTCTTACGTAAATCGCGGGGTTTTACTCCTACAACCATAAAAGTCCCGTACACTGAGCGAATCTTGTCCTTAGGCGCGATGGAGAACGTCTCGTCCAGTATTTCAAAAGAGGGACGTGTTTATACCAGCCAGTACATCGGCAGCACGTTCTATTATCCCACGGTACAATTCCTGGCAGCCGGTACGGAGCACATGATGAAACTTTTGGGGTTATCGATGGCTGATGTTGACGCGATTGGCGTTGACCTGCATCCGCGATACCCAACGCGGAGGTACGGCAAGAGTCTGGCAGAAGAACATCAAATAGACGTGGTAGAGGTGCAGCATCACTGGGCGCACGTAGCGTCGTTAATGCTCGATACTGGTGTGAACGAAATCGTTGCATTAGCCGTAGACGGCACGGGCTATGGTACGGATAAAAAGGCCTGGGGCGGCGAAATCCTCTGCTCGCGTTACGATTCCTTTGACCGCATGGGATCGTTGGAGGAGATACCACTCATCGGCGGCGAAATGGCGATTAAAGACATCAGAAGGTTAGCGTTCGCCTTTCTTTCACTCTGTGGCAGAGAAGCAGTAGCAGCACGGTTCGCAAGTGAAACGGAAGCGGATATAATGAGAAAGCTCATGAAGCAAGCGCCGAAGACCAGCAGCTTCGGTAGGGTACTGGATGCGTTGTCATGCTATCTCGGCATCTGCCAGAGGATGACGTACGATGGCGAGCCGGCGATGAAGCTCGAACGATATCTAGTGCTGGGCAAGCCAACGTACGAATTTGAAACGGTTGTTGAGCAGCAAAACGGTCGTAAAGTTGTTAGGACACTGCCGCTGTTTGAGCAGTTGGCTGATTATCGAATAAGCACGGAACAAGAGAAAGCAGACGTCGCGTATTCCTTCGTTAATACGCTGGTTACGAAGATGGTTGAGATCGCCGCGGAGGCGTGCGATAGTTCTGGCATTCCTGCTATCGGGATAACTGGCGGGGTCTCGTATGACGTGCCGATAGTCACGATGGCCGAGGCGCTGGTAAAAGAGAAAGGGTTAACGTTTTTGACACATGATAAGATACCCAATGGTGACGGCGGCATCTCGGTAGGGCAAAATGCTATCGTTGGACATTTAAAGAACGAAGATAAAGGATAAGGAAGTAAAAAATGTGTTTGGGGATACCGGCGAAAGTGGTGGAAATCGGCAGTAACGCTGAAGAAAGCGCGCGGAGAAAGGCAAAGGCAGATTTCGGTGGTGTCTCACGCGAAATTGACATCTCTCTCGTCGATGTCAACATCGGCGACTACGTCATTGTGCACGCAGGCTTTGCCATCGAGATCATAGACGAAGAGGAAGCGAAAGAGTCGATTAAATTGTGGAAAGAGCTTCTTGAGAAATATGACGAACTGGCGTAGAGAATGAGTGCTTATAACCTCTTGATTACGCGGAGTAACAAAGTCGATTTTTGAACATACTTCTCTGTACTTAGTATATGTACAAGATCGCGCAGGATATTACATGGAATGACCTGACTATCTATCACACTTTTTCAGATTTGAGACACGCACTCACTACGACGACGGGTTTGGAAAGCCTTTCATATAACTTTTTATATATTAGGTTCCTTTATGTAAATTAAAATTATGTCCCCCGAAAAATTAGCTCTGGGATTGATGATAGTAGCCCTTGGTATAGGTCTTTTGGGGAATCTATCTGCCAGTTTTCTGTGGTGGTTCTATACGACAGACAGGGAAAGAAGAAAAAGGGCTGGGAAAAGACCATACTTTATAGGAGCAATTGGTTTGGTGGGGTTTTTTCTCCTTTTTTTCCTAGGCTTCGTCATCTTTAAATCCGTCGTTTGATTACTGGAGTATTACTTTGGAAAGTAAATCTTCTCTAAAAATGTATTCTATCGCCTCTCAACAAGCAAGCGATTTCACCATTATTCATTATTCGCCCTTGTATCCGCACGTTGTGCAATGGAATTTGAGCTATTTATATCTCAACATAATAGAAACAAGATAGTGGAGACCAATGTTCACGTATCGAAACGAGAACTTAGCGCAGGAGATCGTAACGAAACTGAAAGCGTTGGATCTCAATTTGCGACTGATGCATGTATGTGGCACTCATCAGGATACCTTGATGCGGTACGGGTTGAATTCGATGTTAACCGAGGTCGGGATCGAGGTCCGAGCTGGCCCTGGCTGTCCGGTCTGCGTAACGACGGCAAATGAGATAGAAGAAGCGATTGCTTTGGCACGAAACGGCAAAGTGGTTGCGTCGTTTGGCGATATGTTCAGGGTTCCTGGCGAAGAAAAATCGTTAGCAGACGTGAAAGCAGAGGGTTATGACGTACGGATGGTATACAGCATAACCGACTGCATCGCACTCGCGGAAAAAACAGATAAGGATGTCGTCTTCTTCTCCATCGGATTCGAAACAACGGCTCCAACACCCGCATCGGTTATTCTGAGTCAGCCACCCGAGAATTTCTCGATCCTCTCGGCGCATCGGCTCATCCCGCCTGCAATGGCAGCGTTGCTCCAGATGGGTGAGCTTAAGATCGACGGATTCATCGATCCCGGCCACGTATCTGCAATCATAGGCGCAGGGCCGTACGAATTTCTGTCAAGAGATCACAATATTCCTCAGGTTATTGCGGGTTTCGAACCGCTGGATCTACTCGTTGCCGTTTACATGCTTGCCATGCAGATACGTCAGGGTGAGGCGAAAGTAGAGAACGAATATGCACGTGTGGTGAAAGCGGAGGGAAATGAGAAAGCAAAGCGAATAATGGCGACGGTTTTCGAACCCGGTGACGTCGGCTGGCGAGGGTTTCCTGTCATACCCTGCAGTGGCCTCACGTTAAGAAACGAATTCGAGAGATATGATGCACGAAAACGCTACGAGGACGAGCTGAGCACGTTAAGCAGCGATTATAAAGAGCCTGAAGGCTGTCGCTGTGGTGAAATCCTACGAGGTGTTGTGGATCCAAACGATTGCCCGCTGTTTGGTACGACGTGCACGCCGCAGCATCCTGTTGGGCCCTGCATGGTATCACGGGAAGGAAGCTGCAATATACTGTTTCGATATGGTACTACGTAGGAAGTGGACGAGTGGAAAAACACAAGTTCTGGCATTTCTGTCTCCTCTTCACACGTTATTTGATAGATAACGAATGACGTCAGAATGTCGTGATTTCGTAAGTCCCTCCCGTTTTTCACTTTATCCGCGTAGTATTATATCTTATCTACCATCTCAAAACCTAAGTCAAGAATGTTCGTGATCATCTAATAGTGACGTGTATTTTGCAATGTCGAAGTAACGCAAAAATTTTTATCTCTGGAAACCACTAAAAAGAAGTGAGGGAGGTGGCAGTGCGAAGGGTAAAATGGACAAGGAGAAAAGCAGGCCACGACTAAAAAAACTGAGAAATGCTTGCGAAATAGTCAATGCGAGGTTATCTAAAATATCAAACTTCGAGGGAGACATACATGAAAAATTTAAAGATATATCTAAAAATAAGCCTGTTCTAACGCTCATTATCGCAATCCTCTTTTTTGTTGGCGTTGCTTTCTTTCATGGCTATGTCCATGTATTGGTAGCAGACTGGCTCCATGAAGATCCCGGGCAACCCGCGGATATACTGGGAGATATAATAGAACCAACAAAAACCCTCTACAGCTTGACAACCGGGGATGATGCGTATATTCGCATCTGGGAACCGTGTACAAGCCTCAGGGCTCCTGAAAAAGGGTGGTTAATCGTTGAAAATCCCTATTACACAATACGTATCAATCTGGATCATAGTTACTACCTGATCTTTGATAAGGTGAGAGACAAGGATATTCTGGTCTATGACGATTCGGTTACGAGCGAGATCGACATGCTCACCGGCTGTGACTTAGGGTTTGGTGACCACGATGGTGATAATCCCATTCACTATGCAACCACGGCACTCTATGATACCGACGGTATACAGTATGAAATACCCTACACGGATGAAACTAGGGGTTTTGTGGTGATCGATACCCGGGGATGGGATACATGCCAGAAAGACCCGGGAAAGGGTTATGATGTTGAAGCTGAGGTCATCTTTGGGATATTTGCGGATGAGCCATACTTTATCAATGCGGTTGAACTCTCCAATCTGCAAGGGGAGGGTTATGTCTACCAGGACCCCTATAAGAATCCTGATGAAATTGTACAATCCTGGGTCTTAATTGATGAATATCGATCGATCTGTATGGAAGGGGGGGATAACTCAAATGGTGACATGTGGGGCCCGCCCTTACTCTATAACGTTACCACTATTAGTCAGACTGAAAGAAAGCCGTGGCACGTGGGATCTGCAGCTTTTTCCAAGATGTTTCCAAACCATATCCTTCTCGGCGACAAAATTGGTGGAGGGGTAATTTTTTCATTGCCGGAAGGCATATTTAGATTTGATGATAGTTTGGGAGTCTATGGGGATCAGGTCGTCGGAGAATTTATTATCAATGTAGACAAGCCTCAAAAAGCTATTTCATTCACTGTGAATCCGGTAAACGAACTTCTTTTCTTCTACGATTTTGTGGAATTTAGTACTATTGAGGGCTATAAGGATTTGATGGCGTGTACCTGTGAGAGATATGGGTTGCCATATTCAAACGAAACGCTCGATGCCCACAATTGGAGAACGAAGAGATATGCGTATGTGATAACACTCGTTGACCAGTGGTATGATACAGATACAAATCAGGTTTCAGGTGAGATATGGACCTTAGCGGACCGGGGCATCGAAGATTTTTACTTCTACCAAGATAGAATACGTATGGAGCTGGAAAAAACCACGCCGCTCTCTTTTCACTAAAAGAAAGAGACAGCTTTTTATCTCTTCCTTCTCAGCACCAGATAAGCCACCGCCACTAAGCTACCAACAGAGAAGATTGCTTCAAATCCCGGAATCGGAAACTCAAATCGCGGCTCACCTTCTTCAGGTGGGGGCTCTGGTGGTTCCGGTGTTGCTGCAGGTGCGGGTACTGTGATGGTGACCGTTGGTGCGAGGGTTACCGTTGGTGTCGGTGTAAGTCGCAGTGGTAGATTTGGGTCCAATGGGAATGGATCCTCACCATCGTTGAATCCGTCTCCGTCAGTATCAGTATTGTCCTTGTCTGTTCCAAGAATCAACTCTTGGATATCACTGAGGCCATCGTCGTCCGAATCGATAGAAGCGTGACCTCCACCAGACTTTGAAGGTTTTTTCGGCGTAACAGAACCTGAAACTGAAAATACGCTATAATGCGAGATATTGCCCCAAACATAGTTTTCTGCGAGGTTCAGTCCACTGATGAGTACCTCCTTCCATTCTTCCGCAGTTTCATCGAAATAAATAAGTCTTAATGAACTCTCATCGAGATCGCCAAGCTCATTTGGGTCATAGAAGACCTTTACAATCACCCACTCGGTGCTGTTCGCCATATTATCGCTAACGTTCGCATAGATATAGCCGCCGATGGTATCAGTGTCCTCAGGAATGCCACTTGGCGGGATAGTAGATTTTTGAACGCGCATAGAGCCTGCAGAATAATCATCTTTCGCACTAATAGCAAAGTTCGTGTTTGAATTTTCCGCATACACATTAAGCGTCTTTTCATTTTTAATTCCCACGAGATTACTGTCCTCATAATCGGATCCAACCACGAGGGCCGCAATTCGGTGTTCACTGTCGATTTCGTAGGTCACTCCATTTATTGTGATTGTTCCTGTCGATATACGTCCCTTGTTAACAATCGCATTATCTACTCTAACACTACTCAGCGTTGTCTCAACTACCTCGCTGTTTGTAATGATTGAGCCAGTTATGGTCGAGCCAGAAATGTTTGAGTTAATGATTGCAGAGGTATCTATTGTTGATCCAGCAGTTATAGTAGAACCTATAAGCGCCGAGTCTCTTACTTGAGAATCTGATGAAATATATGATTTATTATCCTTGCCCTGAACGATTGTTCAGGTTTCAATGCTATCCTTTACCGCGTCATCCAACGAAGAGATTGCTTCTACTTTTACTTTATAAGCACCGGGTACACTATCAGTGACATTCAGTTTGATCGTCTCCACATTCATTTTTATTCTTATTCCTTTTTCATAGAGCGTTGTATTAGCTGAAATTTCACTGGGACCCAGAGAGACATTATAGGTATCTAAATACAATACATCAGGATCATCGCTACTCGAAATCACTAAATCGAAGGTATCGGGCATATTGCCCAGATTTTCTACAACTATAGCATACGTCTCGTTTGTTGAAGGCGCAACGGATTGCAGGGATGGAGTGAGGGCCTCAGGAACGTACACCCTAACCCCTCGGATTTCATCTGGTTGCGTGTATATCAAGTTGTTACTAATGGTATTCCCTGTGGAGGAATATTGAAACACGTCAAAATAATAGTTCGATCCCGCATTGTTATTGCCTAGGTCATTGTTACTGGAGGAATATAATAAAATTCCAAAGTAACTTCCCGAATCGTGCGTTCCGGATACATCGTTGTTTGTTATAGTGTTATTGTCAGAGTTTGACAAATGAATACCCTCATACACGTTGAAACGGGCTATATTGTTACGTATTTTATTGGCGGAAGAGTTTAACAAAGAGAGGCCTGAGATTTTGTTCAAATTTGCTACATTATTCATCACCGCAATCGCACTTGATTCAACCAGCCCTATGCCCCGTTCATTTAGGTTCGCCGTGTTAGCGTGGATAGTATTGTTGGAAGAGTTTTCCACCAAAATGCCGAATAAGTTACTATCCGATACAGTGTTATAGGTTACGTTATTAGCATGCTTTAGATCGAGTAAGTAGATACCATGAGCTTCACTACTACATATAGTGTTATTCATGATTTGATTATTGCTCAGTTTAAATTCATCTGCTACTTGGGCAATGCTTAAACCAAATTGATTTGAAGATAACTCGTTATGAGATACAATATTGTCGCTACTCGAATGATAGAGAGCAATACCACTACCTCCGTTGTGTCTTGCTGTGTTGTTTTTTATGATATTATGGGTAGTATCATGAATTAGCTCTATCCCTGAGTATTCGTTGTAACTTACAGTGTTATTTTCTAGGGTATTGTTTTTTGTCCAAAAACACAAGGCAATGCCGGGACCCCCATTTGAATTGGCAATATTGTTCTTTATAGTGTTGTTTCTGCCACCGTATAATTCGATACCTCCATATCCGTTGTAACTTGCTATGTTATTTGTGATAGTATTGTAGTCATGAAAGTCATCCCAGAAGATAATGCCCGAGCCGTCATTTGAACTGGCACTATTATTGTCTATCAGGTTATTGCAGCTGATGCCTAATAATTCGATGCCGCAGGATAATATACCATTTGAATTTGCAGTATTATGTGTTATTTTGTTTTCGCTGGAATTACATAGAGATATGCCTGAATAAGAATAATCTTGATTAAAGCTTGCAGTATTGTTGGTAACTATATTATCGTTACTCGATTCCAAGTAGATACCATACTCAATATTTGATTCTGCCAGATTATTGCGGATAGTATTCCCAGATGAGCCAATTAAAGCGATACCAATAATGTTTAAACTCGCATTGTTATCTGCTATCGTATTATTACCACTTGCATTCACCGAAATGATGCCATAGTAATTGGAAGTCAGGATATTATTCGTTATTCGATTGTCAGGTGAAGAGAGGTAGATACCTGCATTAACATCTCCCACAGCGCCTTCAATGGTGAAGCCGCTGATAGTAACATGAGCAGCTGTTATGGTGAAGACATCGGCACTTGCATTCACTGTCTGGACGATTGTAGTCATCGGATCTGCAGAGGATGATTGAATCGTTAACGATTTGTTCACTTTCACGTTTTCGGTGTAGGTTTCGGGATCGACTTCAATTATATGACCAGCGGTTGTGTTGGGGGCATCAATCGCTTCTTGAATTGTCGAGAAGTCCTCGGAAGTATTCAGGTTATGCACAGAAAATGAAGATGAATTCTTTGTTATCATGTCACTTGTTGAACTTGTCACCCCATCGTCGAGAGGTGAAGGTGAACTGCTCAAGTTAACAACCTCTATAGTAGTAGCCCATTCAGCATCACGATTATTTAATCCTCCTGCAATTACATTTCCAGCTTCAGTAAACGGCGCGAGTCCTAAAACTATTATTAAGACTATCAGCGATAAACTAAGAAGAATCCCCTCTTCGTTATTCATTTTCCTCTTATTTTCTTACCTTTGCTCTACGGGGTTAATGTGAGGCTTTCTATAGCGGGACAAAATTCCTCCTTAA
Source organism: uncultured Halobacteria archaeon (assembly GCA_964443855.1). Lineage (GTDB taxonomy): Archaea > Halobacteriota > Syntropharchaeia > Alkanophagales > Methanospirareceae > JACGMN01. Next base: position 12,851 of record CAYUEX010000029.1, read on the forward strand.
TTGGAGCGCCCCCTAACCACTTTCCTCATATAATGAAATAAAGAGAACATTGTAAGCATGTAGTTAAAAATGCTTCGGTAAAAATAGCATATTGGTAATTAAAATACCTATGGTAACCAACGAAGAGGAGTTAAAGGAAGTTGTGTCTATCTCAGAAACTACTACCACTACGTACATACCTAGATGTCGAAAATGCGGGTGCCCCGTAGACCAAGATAATCGCTGCTTGGGACCAGGCCCTAAGGAGGGGCCTGGGTATTGTTTGAAGCCCTGGAGGGAATGTGAGTGCCCTCGTGGTTCATGTCGATAAGCGGAAGATCTGAAGTAAAGCGATAAACATCTACGAACTCCTGCCACGTAGGGGAAGAAGAGGTAGCGAATGCAGAAGGCCGCAAACACAAATTGTATCTCAAAGTATTGAGCAGGGTGAAAAAGTCTGGACCTTTTTACATTCCGCTCATACACAGGTTATTCTTCTTCTGACGTAACAGGAGGCTCAGGTTCTGCAGCGACTGCTAGGAACCATTTTTTCTGCGTTCGGTCAAATTTCCCGCCGATACTCTTCAAGAACAATGCTGTCCGGTGCGGATCAATGCCAAGTTCCTCAGCCAGCGCCAGGGTTGACGCACCGTCACGTTCGGTAATGAAATGCCATGCTTTGTACTCCATCTCTTCTCGCGGTGTGATATAGACATCAAACTCGTATTTCCAGGCCGTATCGGCAAGTAGCTTGAGAATGATGATGAATACCGGAACAAGAATGAAGTAGGATACCCAATGCACGCTTACTAACATGTTCCAGGAAAAGTGCATCAATACCGCGCCAATATAGCCGTAAACGATCATACGTCGCTTCCCCCTGATCTTTGCTACGCCCACCATGAGGCCGAAGAGCCCGGTGAATAAAATGTGCCCAACCGCTATGGACCGTACCGCCGCAAGTTCTATGCCAAACTCCGTGGAGAAGCTATACAACAGGTTTTCAACAATTTCAAACCCTATAGCAACCGCAGCGCCATAAACAAGACCGTCCATAGGACCTTCTAACAAAGGATCCTTTCTCATTCGATAAACGTAAATCCCCTTACACGCCTCTTCAATGAGCGGTGCGCTCAATAAACCCGCCCAGAATAAGAAATAATATTCAAAAAGATACGATAAGAAAACCGCAGGTACCGCACCCCAAGCCACCGCTTTTAAGATTTTTCCCAACGGCTCAGGTTCAAATACATCCTTCTGATAGATATAGAGAAACCAGAGCACACTTACGATAACGCTAACGTACACTATTTCAAGCATTACCTATAGTAAAGACATAACTGTTATAAATTGACCGCTTTTTCGTTACCGAGATTTAAATTAAGCAGAGTAAAAACGGCGTGGAGTTTTATGGTCTGGTTATACACGATCTGCAGCCGCAAAAAGAAAGCAACTAAGCTTTTAAAGCCTGATTGCAAATCTATATCCACAATTTTAGGTAGCGGCGAAATGACTATAGACGTGGATGTAACCATAAAGCTGAAGCGTGGCGTTGCAGACCCTGAAGGTGAGAACACCAAAAAAGCCTTGAACTTACTCGGCTTTACCAATGTGCGTGGCGTGAAATCAATGAAAACCTTTCGAATCGCGTTAGAGCCTGAAACAGCCGATGCTGACGAGGAAACGGTGAAGCAGGAAGTAGAGGAGATGTGTCGAAAGCTCCTCGCCAATCCGGTAATCCATGATTATGACCTACAGGTTGTGAATAACGACTGATAGAAGCGCTAGATAAAATCAAGCTTTAATACTATTAAATCCAAAGTAACGAGAGGAGAGAGGTTCAGTGCGATGGCAGAGATAGACCCTTGGGGTGTTACGGATATAACGGATTATACGCGGCTCTTTGACGAGTTTGGCATTTCTCGATTCACAGATATCCTAAACGAGATAGAAAAGCCGCATCTCTACATGCGTAGAGGCATTATCGTCGGGCATCGCGGTTACGAGGACGTGCTGCGCGCGATGAAAGAGCGGACCCCGTTCGCCGTGATGAGTGGGTTCATGCCGTCCGGAAAAGTCCATCTGGGCGGTAAGATGGTGATGGACGAGATCATCTGGCATCAGCGTATGGGCGGCGATGCGTTCGCTTGTGTTGCAGACATGGAGTCACATTCTGTCAGGAGCGTCCCATGGCAACAATGCCGGGACACCGGAGTAAAGGAATACATCGTAAGCCTCGTCGCGTTAGGCTTTGACATAAACAAAGGGCACATTTACTTTCAATCGGAGAATAAAGAGCTGCGTGACCTTGCGTTTGAACTCGGGACTGCGGTAAACTTCAGCGAAATAAGCGCGATCTACGGGTTTCAGGGCGATGTCAACATCGCGCACATGATCAGTGTGCTGGTGCAGAACGCGGATATTCTACAGCCACAGCTCCACGACTATGACGGGCCAAAGCCTACGGTCATTCCTGTCGGCGTTGACCAAGACCCACATATTCGATTAACGCGGGACATCGCATCGCGAATGCGAATGTTTCGAGTAGAGAATAAATGGGATGATGAAACAAAAAGGAAACGTGTAGATATTAAACCGAATTATTTGGAGCGAGGAGCGTTAGAGGAGTTATCGAAAAGAATAAGTGAGTTTAAAAGAGGGGTTTTGGATGTTGTAAAGCATAAGTATCACTTAGACATAAAGCTTATTGATAAGCTATTTGTACAGGGCGTAGAAAAAATAGTGCGGGACGTAGAACTCGAATATGACGGTTATGGCTTTTATTTACCCGCTGCCACGTACCATCGGTTTGTGCAAGGCCTAACGGGTGGTAAAATGTCCTCAAGCGTTCCTGAAAGTCTCATTGCACTCACAGAACCGCCGGAAGAGGCGGCACGAAAAGTAAAACGAGCGAAAACGGGCGGTAGAGTGACGGTGGACGAGCAGAAGAAACTCGGTGGTTTACCGAACGAATGCACAATCTACGAGCTTCTGATGGCACATCTCATCGAAGATGACGACCACATAAAAGAGATCTTTGACGAATGCCGGAGCGGGAAACGGCTTTGTAAGCACTGCAAAACAGAGGCGGCTGAACTCATGTTCTCATTTCTCAAACAGCATCAGGAAGAACGAGAAATGGCAGTGGAAGCGCTTAAAGAGCACGAAGAGTATAAGAAATGGTTCCAGTAGCGGATTCTCGAAAAATCAAAACCTGATCAAAACGTACTGATTTTAGTTGATACTGGTCTTAACAGGCTAACTCTAAAAGCTCCTTTGCCTTCCGTATTGCTTCAACAGCATCCCTACCGTAGGCATCTGCACCAATTTTGGTGGCGTAATCCTCAGTGACTGCACCGCCACCAACCATTATCTTGACGTCCATGCCGGTTCCTTTGAGATACGCTACAACTTCCGCCATGTATGCCCGTGTCGTCGTCAGTAGGGCTGATAGCGCGAGAATATCCGCTTTGGTTTCCTTCAAAGCACTCGCATATGTTTCCTTGTCGACGTCGGTTCCCAGGTCAATGACCTCGAACCCTGCAGAAGAGAGCATTATCATTAAGATCTCTTTCCCTATGTCATGCACGTCTCCTTTGACCGTGCCGATAACGACTTTGCCCAATTTCGTTTCGGCTTCTCCTGTTCCCTCATCTTGCAAAAGCGGCCTGAGAATCTGCAGCGCTTTCTTCGCATTCCAGCCGGACACCATCAGTTCCGCATCAAAATATCGCTCCCTGTATCCCTCTCCGATCTCCTGGAGGCCCTGAGCTAACACTTCTATGAGTTCGTACGCACTCGTGCCATTGTTCAGCCGCACTTCGCAAAGCGTTTCTATCCGCTTTTTCGCGGGGTCAAGCAGTGCATCAACGATCACTTTTGCCTCTTCCATAGAATATCCTAAAT
>CAYUEX010000030.1:0-16600 GCA_964443855.1 uncultured Halobacteria archaeon
TCCTTGGGCTTATACGAGCACCTTTTTACCTTATTCTCTGACTCAAGCGGGCCGAGTAGAGTTTTTAAGATTAAGTTCGAATAAAATCCATCGAAATTGAAATGATTTATACATTCATCCTTAATAGCGCTTGAAATTCTGAGAATATGATAGCGACGCTTTATGATTGCGTTTAAGGCATCGAGTGATTGCCCTTCTTCTTCACCCCAACTTTCAAGTATGGCTCCAATTATCACGCTTGTGTCAAATACCACTTCCATCGGACCCTCTATGTTCATTGAAACTTCAATCCTCGGGCAAAGTATTGAACCATTCTTTTATTATTTCTCCCTCGGCCTTAACGTAGCTTGGAATCCAACCTTCTACAATGCCTTTTTCTGTGAGATTCAATTTCTCCGCTTTTGTTCCCTCTTCTGTCTTCTCGAAGTGATAGATAGCCACATCTTCTGGTTTCAACTCACCGGTTACTATAAGGGGTTTCAACGCCAGGATCAAGTGCTCGCTATGCGTTGTTACAATAACTTGCTTGTCCTCTTTGATCGCATCAGAAAACATTTTGGGCAATTCTAACTGCGATTCGATGTGCAAGCTTATCTCAGGCTCCTCGATCATAACAACACTCCTTGGCGCACTCCAGAAAAGTTGAGTGATAAGTGTCAAAATTTGTCTTGAGCCCTGGCTTGCAAGGGCTAGATTGAGGCGTGTTTGAAATACAGGATCTATATAGTCCGAACTAAGGTATTTTCGACCCCACCAACCAGCTTTTATCTCGTCCATACCAAATTCTGAAGCCCATTTAACTATTTTTCTCGCTATTTTCTCATATTCGGGTCTTCTAAAAATCAAAGACAAGATTTCAATAAGCCCTTCTCCGTGTGTTCCCAATCTCGGCTCGCCTTCGACGATTTCACTCATGGGTCTTACCTCCCCCCTTATAGCCGAGATAAGATAAACATCTCTGACTGTTGTCTCTATCTTCTTCACAATCTTTTGCGCCTTAGAAGAAATCACTTCGATATTTTTTTGTAAATTTTTATCTGAAATTGGCGGTGTAGGGAAAACGCATTCGAAACTGGTTGGATCCAATATATTTGAGAGATCATTCATATGTGGCACTACGTGTTCTACCAATTCGCCAGGATGGAGAAATTCCGTATCCCAATCTGGCCCTCCAGCCCCTTCCGGGATTTTAAATCTTGCTACTTCAACTAACTTTTTCTCGTTTTCAAAAACCGCCAGATGCACTTCCTCATCTTTTGGCTGAAAAGCATATCTATAGCCAATCTCATGATCTTCTTTATCCGTCACGTGAATTTCAAAACTTATGAATTTGCTCCAATCTTTTTTATGGGTTATGAAATCGAATATGGGGAAATCGCGACTGGAAGGGTACTGTACAAACTCACCATACTCTAAGCTGCCGAGCAGCGATTTAACAATTCTCTCTCTAAGCTTCGGAGTTTGTGCTAAAATTGCTATGCTTTCGAGGACGTTCGACTTCCCGGAAGCATTTGGACCTACGAGTATGGTCAGAGGCGCGAGTTCGAGTTCCAATTTTTCGATGCTCTTGAAGTTTCCAATTTTTATCTTTGAAAGCATATGATCAATTTGGTTTCAGACGGTTTAAATACTTTTGCTTACAAAGTCACGATTGCAAAGAACCAAAACGGTTATGAAAGCAGCTTTAGGGGGTCTTCAGTATTGTTTATAATAATAGGGGGTAGCCCAAATGGTTAGAAGGAGGACAACAACGCAAACTCGAGCCCCCCGATTTTTAAAACTTTATATAGTATAAAATTGTAATAGTAAGTGCCCATGCCAGTGTGCATCTGAAAAATCGCCTTTACCCCATTCAATCGGATAGATCTTCTAAAAAAGCGGCATCACCGTTACCGAGAATCAGTCAGTATAACGCACTTCGTCACAAAGCCTTTTGAAAGCAATTCTGTCATCAAACACCGCTACGGTACTGACATAAAGCAAATCACTCACGTTCAGCATATTCCTTTTTAACCCTGTCGATGGCGGCATGGGCAACCTGAGTTTTTTTTTAAAAAAACACAGAGTCAGGGCGTACCCTGAGAACGGTAAAAACAACGTTATTCGGTCACTAATTCTTGCTCAAGCGCTTCTTTGAAGAGCGTTGCGAATCGATCAAGTCGCTTTTCCTTCGCTGCCATATTCTTTGCGCTCAAATCTCGTCGCGCTTTCTCCACAATCTCGTCGAAAACAGCAGGATCATAGATGTTCACGCCGATCTCTTCATGGAAAACTAATAACGTTTTCAAATGGATCTCCGGATACTCTCGACAGCCGATATAATACGCGGTATAGCGAATTTCTAAGATATGCGCTACAGGGTCAATGTTAATCACTTCTAAGTCCTCATGACCGAGTTCCTGGAGGAGTTCACTCAATTGCTCTTTATAGCGCTTCAGAAACTGCTTATCTGTTTCCAGCTGCTCGACCAGCTCCTGTGGTAATTGCGATGGATGATAGCGCAGGTTGTAGCCTACCTTTACCGCTTGGTACACTTCCTCCGCTATTACCTTGTCCAAAAGTTCATTCAGTGCCATTCCTATCCCCTCCGTTACGCGCCATGTGGCAGAGTGAATTTTGAAAAGCGCCCGAAAATAGTTGATGGTGACTTAAAACGGAGCCGGCAGTGATGCTGCGAGCAGTCGATCAAAATTCTCTCTCTTATAATTACTCTACTAAAATACTCCCATAAATAATTATGCTAAAAGATTTTTCACACATCGGAATTTTGCTGCATAACCCCGTCCGCAGTCCGAGTGTGAACCACGCGGCAGAACCTCATCATTGAACTGATACGTAAATAAACGAGAACTACCGCGAAAGTCCATGATCGCAATGCGAAAAACGGCGAGAAGTGATCTTTTTAAAAAAATGAGTTTGACGCGTGTGGCTTCTGAAGATGTCTCATTACAATTTTTTGATAGTGGTATGATTGAGCACACGGAAACGGTTTTATACTCGCGGAATAGAGGGTATAAGTAAGGCGAATGCGCAAAAAAAAGAGGAGTAAGTATATAGTGAGGGAGGAAGATGAGCAAAATCGCGGTACTCATTACTGATCTGTTTGAGGATGTTGAGTATACGAAACCCGCCGCAGCCTTTAGAAAGGCCGGGCACGACCTGATCCATATCGGCTTACAAGCCGGAAAAGCGGTTAAAGGCAAGACAGCCAGAACACCTGTCACCATTGACGAGGCGGTCAAAGACGTTTCAGTCGATGATTTCGATGCACTCTTAATTCCTGGGGGGTATTCGCCGGATAAATTACGCGTTGACGATACTGCGGTAAACTTTGTCAAAGCGTTCGTCGAAAGTAATAAGCCCGTATTTGCCATCTGCCATGCGCCCCAGCTCCTTATTACCGCGCAGGTGCTCACCGGGCGTAAGATAACGGGCTGGAAATCCATTATCCAGGATATCAAAAATGCGGGCGCGGAATATATCGATCAGGAGGTCGTAGAAGACGATAACATTATCTCCAGCCGTCAGCCAAGCGATATTCCGGCGTTTATCAAAGCGGCACTCGCGAAATTACAATAAGGTGAGGGCGGAATCTCGCTGTGCTGCACGTACCTCAAGAGTGAAGATTGTAAGAAGTCATAAAGCAAAAGGGACTCTCGCGTCGCGTACCGTTCGAGTAATCGTTGCGGATTTGAGCTTCGACGTACCTATTTATATAGCTGGATTATAAAAGTTAATACGTGGTAGCGAAAAAGGAGCGACTTTTTTCATAAAGGAAGCGATTTTCTCGTATCACGAAACAACAAACGAAGGAGATAAATAAGGAGGTTTTGTAAGGTATGGAATACAGTGGAGAAAGAAGGGGTTTTAACGCCCCTATAAACATTGGTGAGACCTACGATGTTACAATCGAAGACGTAGGGAGAGAAGGCGACGGTATTACCCGAGTAGAGGGTTTTGTGATTTTTGTACCCAACACCCAGAAAGGGGATACTGTGAAGATACGGGTAACTAAAGTATCGAGGAGAGTTGGATTTGGGGAAGTAGTTACGGAATAAAATATCGTTACGCTTCTAACGTAGAAAACGACTTAACAATGCTATAGCGTTATTGTTATAGCATTCCTCTTTTTTTTATTTTTTGATAACGTAGTTTCTGGTTGGTTTAAGGTGATTGCGTTTCGTTCTTTGCTCCATGGCGGTGCACATGTCGCTGACAGGAATAAGCACTGAGTGCACTTCATGGTAAATATGGTTGTGTATGGGGTAACAATACCTTTAAGTACTTACAAAAGCAATACTACTGGCGGTGATAAGTAGTCATGCTTCGAGTTGTGCATTTTGAGATTAATGCGGACGATCCTGAACGGGCACTACGATTTTATGAGCGCGTATTCGGCTGGGACTTTACGAAATGGGAAGGCCCGATGGATTATTGGTTAATTAAAACCGGAGAAGAAGATGAGCCGGGTATTGACGGCGGGTTAATGCGGCGCCAAGACCCGAATGCAGCGGTCACTGATACGATCGACGTCCCTTCGGTTGACGCGTATGTGAAAAAGGTTCAAGAAAACGGTGGCGAGATCGTTCAGCCCAAAACGGCGGTCCCCGGCGTCGGTTACGTAGCGTACTTCAAGGATACCGAAGGCAACCCATTCGGGATCATGGAGTCCGATGAATCCGCGAAGTAAGCATTAAAATCAGTTGTTCACACTTTTATCTACCTTTTACGGTTCATTTGGCGGACTCTGAATTACGGCTACGTTCCGCCCCGGGTAAGCAGTTCCTTTTTTACCCTGTTGCACCAATCTGTTGTAAGAGGCTTTACGCGATGAGCACCACGTACGTGCTGACATCCCTTGTGGCGGTAATGATCGTAGGGATTTTTGCACACATGCTCGGTCGGCTTGTTAAAATTCCGAGTATTGTTTTCTTGTTAGCGGCAGGGATCATCTTAGGTCCGGAAGTTACCGGCTTGATAGAACCCAGTCGGTTTGGAAGTGGTATAGAATTGCTGGTGGGCTTAACGGTTGCCATAATCGTTTTCGAAGGGGGCCTTGACATCGATATCAGACAACTGCGGAAGATGCAGCGCAGTATTCTGAACTTAGTTACGATGGGCGTGACGATCACCGTACTACTTACTGCAGTAGCTGCGTATATTCTGCTTGATATTCCGTTCAATATCGCCCTACTCTTTGGAGCGTTTATCTCCGCAACGGGCCCCGCAGTAATTACACCGATAATCCGGCAAACACAGGTGAATACGAGAGTTGCCAGTACGCTCCAGGCGGAGGCAGTATTGAATGACGGTGCAAGTGTAATCCTTGCTGCATTAGTTTTTGAGTGGATTGTCGCATCCCTCACCGGCATAAAAGCGGTTGAATTCCTTTTTATCCGGCTATTAGACGGCGTTTTATTCGGCATTTTAAGCGGAATCGTGCTCATCCTCATTCTCCGTAAAATCCCGTTGCTTACTGAGCAGTACGCTCGATTGCTTACGATAGCAATCCTTTTAGCGGCATTTGTCAGTGCTGAGAATATCGGCAATCAGTCCGGTGTGCTGGCAATGGCGCTCTTCGGCATATTCATCGGCTCGGCGGACATTCCGCATAAAGAGGCTATAAAGCATTTCAAGGAAGATCTATCCATTATTTTGCTTTCCGTTATTTTCATTCTACTCTCGGCAATCATCGATTTTGACGCTATAAGAGCAATTGGTTTTAACGGGCTCCTCTTAGTAGCGTTGTTGCTGGTTGTCATAAGACCGGTAGCAGTATTTGTATCGACGCGGACTTCAGACCTGAAAAGCGGTGAAAAGCTGTTTATCTCTGCAATGGGGCCACGAGGTGTTGTTCCAGCCTCAATGGCGGTCTATTTCGCTATACGGCTTCAAGCGTTAGGGTTTGATTCAGAATCAACCAGCCTTCTTGGATTGATCTTTATCACCATCATAATCACCGTACTCGTAATAGGGATTTCCGCAAGATTTATAGCGAAACGAACAGGAGTAATACCTATGGAAATATTGGTGGTTGGTGGGGGTGGAGTTGGAAGAACTCTTGCAGAACGGTTTCTCATGCGCGGCGAGAACGTCGTGATAATTGACGGTGATGAAGAGAATTGCAATAAAGCACAGAAAATGGGACTACGAGCAATTCACGGTAATGCTGAAGATGTCACAACACTCAAGAAAGCGGGAATCGAACATGCCAAGTACCTTGTCGCAACCACTGATCAGGACAACACCAATCTGTTAGTATGTCAGGTAGCAAAGGCAAAATTCGGCTTCACAAGCGAAAAACTCGTGGCGCGGGTTAATGAACCGGAAAATCTTCAGGCGTTTATGGATCTCGGCATCCGCTCCATCAGCCCTATCATTGCCACGGCGATGATGCTTGACGGTATGGTCGGGCATCCTGATCTGTTCACCATGTGTGAGGTTACCGAAGAGGGGGATATACTTGAAATTGAAGTGTCTAATAAGCGCGTAATCGGAAAGGCTATCAAGGATATAGTGCTACCCGAGGATACGCTGATCGTACTGGTTCGACGAGGAGGTAAATCATTGATCGCACACGGGGATACAGAGCTTCTCGAAGGTGATTTTGCAACAATCATCGGCAAACTGGGCGCTGTACAGGAAGCCGCAAATATGCTACGGTAATACCTAACCAGCAAGCAGCTCTTCGTATTTCAAAACGGCTTTAATTGGTGACGGTAATAGGTGTAGAACAACTCCTCCGCCATTTTCACTTGCACGGGATACCGCATTCTGTACTCGTGCATCAGCTCCTCTCTGTTTGTATGCCTCAGCGCAATCTGCAGAATCTCCAAAACTTGTTCCTTAATCGACGCTCGATCGCTTTTCCATTTTGGGACTTCGAGGGTCATGCAGAAATTGTGCAGTGTAAATCGCCGTCTCAGAATCGGCGCGATAGACCCGATGAGAATCCTATCTACCAACTCAATAAAATGAGGAACACCTATCTTCTTTACGCGTTCAGGATCGGTCAAGCTTTCATAGGCGTGCTTGCCATACGCGTGCAGCTCGAAATAGAAACGCGGTTTGCAGTCCTGAATAAGCTGCAGTAAGATCTTGCCAGCGTCGCTTTTGTAATATTCCTCATTTAAGACGCCGATGTAGCTACCGTTCTCAACCAGACTGGGCACGATGATCGCTTCTCCGGCTGATAGCTCCTCCTGTGCGAGCAGTTCGAGAATCGGCACGGTGTATCGTCCTTCGTCGCCGTGCAAACCGCCAACAAACAGTTTACTCGGCCCCGCTACCCGCGCGTTTGCGCGAAACAACCGCACCCCGTAAGCTTCCCGTTCTTGAAACCGCATCATTCCTCTTGAAATGCCACCTTACAATAAGTCGAGATCTTTGGTCACTTTATCAATTTCATCAGCACGAGCAGGCCCTATTCCTAACGCAGTCACCGTGCCAGGGGGTATTTCGGTCAGACCTGCGTCCTCTACGATCGCACACGGCAGCCCCAGCCGCTCTGCGTCGTCCCGAACGCTATAAAGTTTCTCGAGGTTTGATACTTTCAGTGCAACCTTTTTCTGCCCCTGATTTTTCCAGTTCCGCCTGTCGTGCAACGGAGAACGTTCGTAGCTCAATATAGAAGCGTGTGCGGCTTGCACGGCAGCCTTGCCTTTCGACAGTTTCAAATCCTCTCTCAGGACTATGCACTGTTTATATTCCTGTTGTGTTTTACCGATCATTGTGTACGTTTGCTCCACGTCTTACGAAGTTGTTCTCAAATTGCGGATCTAAAATTCTCAGCATTGATAATAATAAAAGAACTAAAAATAAAAGCACCTATCGTAAACGTAATAACGGGAAATCAAAGAGCGCATGAAAATGGAAAAGAAATACAAACCAGAGGTAGTGGAGAAGAAATGGTTGGAAAGCTGGGGCGATTCATTCTATTATTTCGATGAAACGGTAGATAAACCCCCTTATATTATTGATACGCCACCGCCGTATCCCACCGGTGATTTTCACGTAGGCAATGCCTTAAATTGGTGTTATATCGATTTTATCGCGCGTTACAAGCGAATGCGCGGTTATAACGTGATGTTTCCGCAGGGCTGGGACTGTCATGGGCTGCCGACCGAAGTGAAAGTGGAGGAGCGGCACGGGATTTCCAAGCGGCAAATTGACAAGCACGAGTTCAGAGAGCTGTGCAAGCAACTGACACGGGAGAATATCGCACAGATGAAGGGCATGATGCAGAAGCTCGGCATGTCCATTGACTGGAGCAAGGAGTTTGTGACGATGGACGACCGTTACAAGCGATTTACGCAACTTTCATTCTTGAAGATGTATCATGACGGGATGATTTATCAAGAAGAGCATCCCGTGAATTGGTGTCCCCGCTGCGAGACCGCAATAGCCTTTGCAGAGGTGGAATACGAAGATCGCGATGCCGCGTTGAATTATATCTTATTCAGGAAGGGTGATGCGGAAAACGAGTATGTCGAGATCGCAACGACGAGACCGGAACTGCTTGCGAGCTGTGTCGCTGTCGCGATGCACCCCGATGACGATCGCTACAAAGATATCGCAGGAAAAGAACTGGTCGTTCCGATATTCGAGCATACTGTGAAGGTTTATGAAGATGAAAGCGTCGATCCCGCGTTTGGCACCGGTGTGGTAATGATCTGTACGTTTGGTGACCGACAGGATGTGCGCTGGTGGAAACTGCATAACCTGCCTTTAATCGAATCAATTGACGAACGAGGGCGGATGACTGATGCGGCACGGGGCTATGAAGGTCTCAGCGTAAAGGAATGTAAAAAGCGAATAATTGACGATTTGAATGCGCAAGGGCTGCTTAAGAAACGCGAACAGCTCCAACAGAGCGTAGGAGTTTGCTGGCGATGCAAAACGCCGATTGAAATCATATCCACGCGGCAGTGGTTCGTACGCGTGCTGCATGACGACATCATTAAGGCTTCGGAAGCGATAACGTGGTATCCTGAACATTTCGCTATCCGACTGAAAAACTGGGTTGAATCTATGGAATGGGACTGGTGTATCTCGCGCCAGCGGATCTTCAGCGTCCCGATTCCGGTTTGGTATTGTAAAAACTGCGGTGCCGTAAAGGTTGCCTCTAAAGATGCATTGCCGGTGGATCCCTCGGTGACCAGTCCGAAGGAGCCCTGCGCTCACTGCGGCGGCACCGAATTCAATGGTGAGGAGGATGTGTTAGATACCTGGATGGACTCGTCACTCAGCGCTCTTTGGGTCGCTGGTTGGGACCTCAACGCAGGAGAGCCATCGGGAATTGCATTTCCCGTCGCGCTCAGACCGCAAGGGCATGATATTATACGGACATGGGCGTTTTACACTATCCTGCGCTCGCTCGCGCTCGCTCACACCATGCCCTGGGACACAATCTTGATAAACGGGATGGTTCTGGGCGAGGACGGCTACAAGATGAGCAAATCGCGCAATAACTTCATTTCACCGGATGAGGTAATTCAGACGCATGGTGCAGACGTATTCAGGCAGTGGGCAGCAATTGGCGGTGCTGTTGGCTCAGACGTTCAATTCAGATGGAAGGACATCGTCGCAGCGAGCAAATTCATGCAGAAGCTCTGGAGTATTCTCAGATTCGCGATGTTTCATCTGTCCGAGTACCACTACGAAGAAGGCGCAGCGGTAAATCTCCGCGTTGTTGATAAATGGCTGCTTTCAAAGCTGAACAAGCTCGTCCTATCGGTGACGGACTCGATGGAGCACTACAAGTTCGACGAGGCGATGAAAGAAATTCGCGCGTTCGCATGGAACGTGCTTGCCGATGATTACATTGAACTGGCAAAGTCACGGCTGTACGGTCGGGCAGACGATAAAGGCAAGGAATCGGCCAGATATGCGTTGTACATGACGTTAGAGACACTGGCTAAACTGATTGCGCCGTTCGCTCCGTTTTTTGCCGAAGAGATGTACTCGTATATTGAAAACGGCGGGAGTGTGCATACCGCGGACTGGCCTGAGGTGAAGCAGGATATGATCGATGTAGAAGCAGAGGTGGAAGGTAACCTTATTGCGGATATTGCTCGCGCTGTCAGGAGATACAAGTCCGAACAGGGTATTCCGCTCAATGCACCGCTGGGTAAATTGGCGATCTACACGGAGGCTTTGGATACTGAGGACCTAGAGAATGCGACGGCAACCAAAGTGGAACTCTGCACAGGTCAGGGCGAAATTGAAACGGAAGCAACTATTTTTGATGTGAATGGCACGAACGTGAGGATAATTAAGGAGTAAACGGTAAAAGTATAAGTGGGGTGCGTCATGGTAAAAGGAAGATCAGGGAAGAAAGCGAAGAAAGAGGAGAAGAAAGGCGGGGGAGGCCGAGGAGAAGAGCGTGGGCTCATGTCCTCTGCTGGCTTGATGCGCTATTACGATGTTGAGGAATCCGCGGTGAAATTCTCACCGAAGATGATACTGCTCGTCGGCGCGTTCATTGGCGTTGTGATAATAGTAGTGGAATATACTTTCGGTGTCTGGCCACCGTGAGTGAGGTACGCGAACAATGCAGCGACAGAGAGCAGGCATGATAGATATAAGCGAGAAAGGCGATGTTGAGCGCGTAGCGATAGCGTCAGGTAGGATACGCTTGAAAAAAGGCACGATAGAGAAGATAACTAGTGGGACTACCAGGAAAGGGAATGTGCTCAGCTGTGCAGAAATTGCGGCGATATTGGCGGTGAAGAAAACGCCTGAAGCCATTCCGCTCTGCCACCAAATAAATATCGAGAATGTGAAGGTCGAATTTACCGTTGGTGAGGCTGATATAAAAGCGTCGGTATTTGTCAAATCGGTTGGGAAAACCGGTGTGGAGATGGACGCTTTGCATGGGCTGTCCATAGCGTTACTGACGATTTGGGACATGGTGAAAGTGGAGGAGAAGGACGAGACGGGTAATTATCCACATACAAAGATTGAGGGGATACAGGTGGATAAGAAAGAGAAGCGTGAAATAAGTCCCTAACCTAAATTAGAAGTGGCTATACTGGCGTTACACCCGAGATATTACCTTTAACTAACTATGCAAAAGTTAGCGGTATCTTTGAGATAGAAGAACACTAACTTCTGACTATCCTCCTAAAACCGTCCTCATCCGTATACTGCTCTATCAATGGTCTAAGTGTTTCGCTATACCACCCTTTCTTTATAAACTGAGGATAGATGGGCAGCCTTTCTCGTAATTCATAGGGCGCAATTTTCCTCCTCAGTTCCTCTTCAACGGGCCACGGGGATTCCGGATTGATATAATCTATAGTTCGTTTTGATATGCCACCGAGGTCTGATGCGCCCAGTTCTATCAATTCTTTCGGTGACGTCAAATTTGGCGGAACCTGTATCGCTATGTCGTCAGGCAACAATGCTCGCGCTGTACGAACAACCTCTTTTAGTTCCTCAAAACTCGGTGTTTTTCTGTTCCACATCGCCGTTGACGGTTTCGGTTGGAACGGCTGAATAATAACCTCTTGGATGTGCCCGTACCTCTCGTGTACCGATTTTATAGCTTCTAAAGAGCGAATACGGTCTTCGTTATCCCCGCCTATGCCTACTAAAATGCCTGACGTAAACGGTATCTTTAGCTTACCTGCATCTTCTATCATTTCCAATCGCAGCTCGGGGTCTTTGCCCGGCGAATTCTTATGCGCTTCAAGCTCCGCAGTGGTTTCGAGCATCAAACCCATCGAGACGTTCACGTCTCGCAACTCCCTGAGTTCCGCAAACGTCAGTACGCCTAAATTACAGTGTGGCAGGAGCCCTTCTTGTATCGCAATCGTACAGAGCTGCTTCGTATATGCAACGAGCGAACTGCACCCTTCTTCGTTGACGCGGTTATTAAAGAATGAAGACAAAGATGCGCGTTCCGGCTTTTCACCCGCCGTAAAAAGAGCTTCAGTTGCCGCGCCCTTGTGACGCACAGCAGCCAAAAAATCATGCATGCTAGTAACGTACGCATCTTCACGCGTGCGCGCTCTAAACACGCAGTAGTCGCAGGCATTCCTGCAGATGTTCGTCACCGGTATGAAAATGTTTTTCGAAAAGGTTACGTACGTAGCGGTCATTTCGTTTACTTCGTGGCTAAGCTATAAATACCACACAAGAATTAAACTAATAGTATATCGTGCGTAAAAAGGAAGAGGTGAGAACATGAAAATAATACCCGGAGTTACTACGCAGGTTTTGGCTGCCCGAATTGCAACTGAACTGGGTGGTACCGTTTCATTATGCGAGTTCAAGAAGTTCCCGGACGGCGAGCTGTACACGCGCGTGGTTGATGATTTAAAAGACGAAGAGGTAACCATTGTGCAGAGTCTTATGGCTGATACGGGCTTAATAAGTTTGTTGCAATTGATCGATGCTGTCGAAGAAGCGCATACGACAACCGTGGTCATCCCCTATTTAGGGTATGCGCGACAGGATAAGCGATTTAAACCCGGCGAAGCGATCAGCTCACGGGCAATTGCACGAGGAATAAGCTTTGCGGGCATTGTGGATAAGATCTACGTGGTGAACGTGCATAATCGAGCGGTATTGCAGTATTTTGATGTTGATGCAAAGGAGCTGGATGCGGCTCCGTTAATCGGCGATTACATAGCGAAAAAAAAGATCAAAAAGCCCGTCATCATCGGCCCGGACGAAGGTGCACGAGAGTTAGCAAAGGCTGTTGCTACGCCGCATGGCTTCGATTACGACGTGCTGGAGAAGAAACGGATCAGTGGCGAAGAAGTGCAGATAAAGCCAAAAGAGGTAAGCGTGGCGGGCAAGAACGTGATCATCGTGGATGATATTATCTCTACGGGTGGCACGATCGCAGAAGCGGCTTCGATGCTCAAAGCACGCGATGCCAACGATATTTACGTCACCTGCATCCATGGCCTGTTCGCGCAAAATGCTACCCTCCGCATACTCAACGCAGGCGTCAAAGAGATCATCGCAACCGACACCATACAATCTATCTTCAGCGAAATCAGCGTCGCTAAGATGATTGCAGAAGAATTAGCCAAGTAAACGCCGTACAAATCAGAGAGGCTTTGGAATCTTCCCAAAAGTATCCCCAACGAGTTCTTCGTACGTTCCGTAAACAATACTCACAGCTACGATAAAATAACCCACGCCGACCAAACCGACAGTACCAAACATATTGGCAAGCACCAGCAAACCACCCAAGATGCCACAGCCCGCCATCGCAATCTTCAGCGTGTATCTATCCACCGCCCTCTTTATCGCTTTTATACTACTCCGATAGCCGTGAGTCGAAAGGCCGGAATCACGAATCAATTGTCTTATGTCTCGCATTTCTGTGCCCGGTGTTAATTTCACCCAGATAAAAGCGGAGATCGTTGAACCAATCACCACAATTAATAGGCCAATTACTATTCTTACTGCAATTTGCCAATACGCAACACTCGGATACGCAGCATGCACAAGTGCTGGGAACCAGTCCCACGGGCTGTAAATGGGATCAAAATAAAACACCAAGCCGGAAACAGGGGTGTTTACGTCATACGTTCCAAGAACGGTAATTCCATGAGAATAAAGTAGTCTTCCAAGACTTTGTATAACTCCTGGCAGTATTCTTCCTAAATTCAAAAATACGAGTGGGACAGCGATGGCGTAAGTGAAGTGCACAAACGTAATTGGGACTCCGATTTTGCATCGGTGACGTGCCCTTTTAGATCTGCTTCGTATTTTCAGTTCTATACGGGCACTCATCAAATAAATGAGACTAAAGAACACCGTGATGGTGGTGATAAGTGCTATTAGGTGATGCTGGAAAAGAAACGCCATGCCATTCTCCGCTATCCCCTGCGCTATTCCTTGTCCTTGACCTCTAAGTTCAATCCAGCGGGGAATGACACCAATCGCCCAACCGCTTTGGTCGTGAACTCCATTAATGAGCCCTATAATTAGTTTTTCTGAAACGCCCGCAACGATAAAAAGACCCACACCGGAACCTATTCCCCATCTCGATACCACTTCCTCCAAATAATAGATGAGCAACCCGCCGGCAAAAACCTGAAGAAAGATCAAGAATGAGATAAAACGCAAAGATACTCCTATTAAGTCTGCAATATCCTGATTGGGCAGGTAAAAGCCTCTCGTGTAGGTAAGGCTTGCGAAAGTAACAAAGCAGAGAACGAGCAGCTTCTGCATGTTCACATAAAACGCCTGGTCCTTGGGATTGGTTAAGTCGAGTTTCAGCAATTTTGGACCTGCGATTATCTGTAAAATAATTGAAGCATGTATTATCGGCATAACCCCAAGAGCAGCCAGCGAGAACCGCTGACTTGCAGAGAGTGCTTGCAATCTGCAGAAAAGGTCGAGCAACTCGGGAGAGAGACCAAAGAGCGGAATATTACCTAAGGCGAAATAAAGAATGAGTATAGCGAGGGTAAATAGGAATTTTGTCTTGAGCGGAACATGCCCTGTTGGGCGTTCAACCATCGGGATCTTGCGTAAAAAAAGGGTTAAAACCTCCCTCAGTTTTGTTTACCTCCTTTTCTCTTCGCTGCTTATTCGCCGCCGAAGAAGTGCCGCATCATCGGATACATTTCCATCATCTGCTCTGATGCTACTTCCTCATATAGATTGTAAGCAATGCTCACGGCCAGCAGCAAGCCAGTTCCGGATGCCTGACCCAGTGTGCCGAACATATTTGCAATCACAGCCAATACACCAAGGATAGCGCCACCCATTATCGCTATTTTAGGTATGTAACCTTCCATCATCCGCTCTATGTTTGCGGGATTTCTACGATGTCCTGGGATTTGCAGCCCTGACCGGTATATCTGCGATGCTACATCTTTAGATCCCATGCCCGTCGTATTTATCCAGAACAGCGCGAATATTGCCCCTCCGATGACCATAAATGCAAGATCAATACCCAACCGCAGGACTATTTGCCAACTTGCAACGTTCGGATACGCGGCATGCACAAGTGTCGGGAACCAATCCCACGGACTGTATATAGGGTCGAGATAATACATCAGCCCTGAAACCGCACTGTTCCCCTCATACGTGCCAAAGATGGTAATGCCACGCGAATAAAACAGCCTGCCGAAACCTTGTACACTCGCCTGTAATGCCCTTACAAGGATCATCGGAAGTACACTTGCGTATAAAATCTTTATGGGGAATCTGCCACGGGCGCCTCGTGCCATCGAATGCGCCAATGGTATTTCCAATCGCGTACTCTCAAGGTAAACAACGATGAAGAATACCGCTATCGTTGAGAAAAGTGCGATTAAGTGGTGCTGGAAAAGGAACGTTATTCCTCCTTCCAAAATCTCGTACACCGATAACTGCTGCGCTATTTCTACCCATCGGGGGATAACGCCTACCGCCCAGCCAGTTTCGTCCGGAACCCAGTTTACCAGTCCGGTGATCACCTGCTGCGAGACACCAGCGAGAATGAACAACGAAACGCCTGAGCCAACACCCCATTTCGAGACCACTTCATCCATGAAGTAGATGAGCATTCCGCCGATGAAGATCTGGATGAAGAGCAATAATCGGATGGTCCCGAGCTCCACCCCAAGTAAGTTCGCTATGTCTTGACTGGGCACGTAAAAGCCGACAACGTACGTGCTGCTAATGAGCGCGGCAAAAGCCAAAACAAGCAATTTCTGCAGATTTTGATAAAACGCCTGATCGCGAGGATCGCTCAGATTTAAGTTTATTATGCCCGCACCGACGAGAAGCTGTAAGACAATAGACGCATCAACAATAGGCATAATGCCCAGCGCAGTCAGCGAGAATCGTTCGCCTGCGAAGATCGCTCGCCATCTGCCAAAAAGGTCAAGCGATTCCGGCGACAGTCCGAAGAGCGGAACATTACCCAGCGCGAAGAAGAGAATAAGTATCGCAATGGTCCACATCATCTTCGATTTAAAATGAACGTGCCAACTCGGGCGTTCAACCATAGGGAATTTACTTAAAACCCCTGTTAAAGCGTCTTTAAAGTCTATCTCGACCATCTACGTAACACTCATACTCCGCTTTCTGCTTCTAGTTCTATACTTCCGCCTACTTGTTCTATCTTTTTCTGTGCTGTTTTTGATACCTTGTTCACTTTGAGCATCAGCTTCTTCGTTACGTTCCCCTTGCCCAGTATCTTCTGTATGCCAAGTTCCTCAGCGTCGAGATAAACGCCACCGTCTTTTTCTTCCGCCTTCCCAGCCACTATCAGCTCCGGCAGCATTTCTTCTAACTCACCGACATTCATCGTCGTATCGTCACTGCGGCCGTACGGATGCGGTTTAGAGGGGTGCTGTCCTTTGATTATACCTCGTTTCAAAGACCACACAAAGTGATGCCCGAACGCACCGGCATGCCCGACACCACCTCTGCTCCCTTTTCCCCTTCTCTTCTTGGCTGAGCCACCGCCACAGGTTCTTGTTCCTCTTATTCTCTTTATCCTCTTTTTCATGTACCGCAGACCCTCATCTCTATCTCTCTTATTAGCTGTTTTCAAGCATCTTTTATTATATAATTTTCCTTTTATTTTTTAACCTATTAAGCACAACATATTCTTAGTACAGTGGCCGTCTCTTATTCA
>CAYUEX010000031.1:0-16534 GCA_964443855.1 uncultured Halobacteria archaeon
ATATAATACTTAGTATTAATCTATAACAAGGAAAGAGGTATTGGATATGGAACCCTTGAGTATAGGAATACTGATTGTTGTTGCATTGTTAATCATAGAAGTAGTAGTGATGCTGTTAAAGTTAAAAGTGGACAAGATGCTGCTTCTTATGCCGCTTATCGGAGTCATATTCGCGGTGATCTCCTTTGTGTTGAATGAATACCCGGAACTTCTTGAATCCTTATCGGGCTCTACTTCTCAGATCGTGATCTATGGTATCTTGGTAGTGGGAGTCATATTTGGATTATTCGGTGTTGCCGTCTGGTTCAGAGGGGAGAAAGAGGCAAGAAGGCTGGCTTCAGCGGCAAAGAGCATCGATAGCGCGGTTGCAGGGATTGAGAGCGATATACGGGGGAGTGGAATGGAGATAGAGCATTTCGATGAGGAGATGAGCGCGATCAAAACAAAAGTAGAAGATTACGAAACGAAAGAGAAAGGAGTATGATTTTGGATCGATGGAAAAGGGAGAAGATACGGTAAATAGGATTGTTATTGGAATTGGCGGCCAGGGCAGCGCCATCGTCAATAATATACTGCGCATGCTGAAGTTCCAGACAGGGAAACTGCCGAAGAATGAGGAGTTTTTGATTATTGATACTGATCAGGCATCCGCAAGCGCGTGCACCGAAGTGGAGGAGCGAAAGAAGATAATTCTCAGCAGACCAGACACCATTTTGATGAAGAACGCGAATAGATGGCTTCCTGATCCTTACCTCTCGGCTGCCGGTGCCGGATGTGGACAACATCGTATCTACGGACGGGCGATGTACAATGTGCATCGAGAGCGAATATTCAGTGCAATCGGTACAGCGGCATCGGAATTGAGAAACAGGACAGGAGGGAAGGACTTCTTTATCGTGATGGTCTGTGCGTTCGGTGGGGGAACGGGATCGAGCATGCTGCTCGACGTTGCCATTGACATCAGAGATTGGATATCAAAACAGTTTGGGTCTGAGCCTGTGATGTTTGGCATTGGTATCCTCCCGTCGAGCAAGGAATCAGCGCTTCCCACCGGTAATGGTCTTGGCACGCTGAAAGAGCTTCATTTCCTTATGTCCCATACCGAGGACGTCATCATAGATGACAAGAATTATTCCAACCCTTTCAAACTATTCTTCCTACTGGGCAGAGACCTTCAGGGTCAGAACCGTGATGAGGAATTAGAACGGGCGATACCACGGTTCCTCCTTGACCTTGGGTTCCTCCCCGGCGGAACAGTGGAGACGAAGGGTAAGTGGCTCGACCTCAATGATCTCCAGAACAGAGCACGGGGGTACGAAAACCGGTTTGATTCACTGGGCTACTACGAGTGCGTGTTTCCAACCGAGAAATTATTTTTGTATTACGACATCGAGGACGAGATGCCGGGTGTGCGACAACGATTGGTTGAGATCGAGGCGAGGATATCGGGTATAAGGGGTAAGATAGACTCGGAACGAGGCGAATTGGAGCGGTTTGAAGGGCGAATACGGGATGTTCAGCGAGAAATAGATAATTACGAATCGCAAACCGGGATGTTCTCGCATGCGAATGCGGCAGCTACTGCGGATGCAAAAGCGAAACTGGAACGAGCAAGGAAGAAATTATCGGACTTGAAGGAGGAGGTGTTCGACTTTGAGATTCGGGCAAGCGATACCGACGAGGAGAAGCGGCTTACGGAACGGAAGTTAGAACGCCTTGAAGCGATTAAGAACAAGCTCCTCCGGGATATAACAATTCCGCTGAATACAAGGAGTTATCATCAGATCGAGTTATCTGAAGAGGAGATAAGGAGTTTAAAGAAGATGCGGGAAGATCTCAAAAAGCTCTCGTTCTTTGAGATTATGAAAAAGCTTGGTAGAGATGAAGAGTTCTTCAGGTGGACGCACGCACCCATTAATGAGGGCGATATTATCTTCAATCCGATGGTGAACTATCGGCATTCCATCGAGAATACCCTGGCATCGAAATACATAGATATTCTCCATGATTATGGATTCCTCGCGTTAGATTTGCAAGGAAATGTGGTAAATGAGGAGGAGAAGTTTGGGCACTTCATCGCGGTCTTGAGCACACGGGCGGACAATTTTGATGATGCACGGCTTGGCGGTGGAGCATTTAAGAGCATGGTAACGGAACGATTTGCAAAGGACGCAGACGTTCTGAAATTGGAATCTCCTGCACGTTCGCACAGCTTTGCTATTTACACGCTTATGATTGGGCTTCAACCTTGGGCGCCCGGACCTGGACTTCCGCCGAGACTTCGTGAAATGGAATGGCTGGAAAAGGCATACAATGAAAGTGATTTCATTCGGTTGCAGAGACACCACTCTCTCTTTTATGGAACCCCGAAACCATTCTCTATGATCTCTGGAATACCTTACACACCGGGTGCCGATGAGAAAAACAGGGATACCGTAACGACTTACTGGAAGAAATACGAGGTACTGGAGAAGGAAGTGCTATGGAATGACGTGCCTATCGTGCTTGCCCAGTGCTTGAAGATGTTCGACGATTTGCTCACAGGCCTGGATATGGCAGATGATATCAAAAACGTGCGAATTCCTGACCCTGAGAGCTACTCGATCGCGAACCTCACGATGCTGGTGCACGGCCTTGAGAATGCAAGTAAGAGCATGGAAAACGTGAAGGGCTGGACGAAAGACGCTGGGAGAGGGTTTATGCAGCTGAAAAAGGAGCTTGATGAATTGATCTCGAAATTACGAGGTATGGAGGCAAGTGCACCTGCTGAGGATAAAGGTGCGAAGATTCTGCGAATGAGCGATGATGCGTCACGCAATATGGAGATCTTAATCGACCGGATTGAAGACCTGTCGAACCGATTCAGTGAGGATATCAAAACGGTCATTGACAAATCGATGGTCTTTCTCGGTAAGATACCGTCCGGAGAGACGACCTCAAGCGTGATACGGCACATAACGAAGGCGGAATCAGAGATTTCAAAGATTCGAGAGGATAGTATGAAGGTAGCCAAGGGGATAAAAGATATGGGCGGACCACTTGCAATGATGCTATCCTCCTTGAAGGAGCTGAAAAAGATAACCGAGTCGGGCGGCTTAGAAGCTGTGGCTGAAGCCGGAGCTAAACTTGGTGAAGAGCGGACGGAGAAGATGCCGCGTGTCGAGCTGCCTGATCTCTCACTGGATACAAGGAGGAAAGAGGATTGAGCATGAAACGCGTAGTTTGTATTTCACTTGTCGCCGTTTTGGCACTCTCTTTCTTGTTCGTATCCATTGGTGCTGCAGAAGTCCAGGATGTGTTGAGGCTCGATGAGGACAACTCATATATCCTCAATTTGAATGCCGGAATGAATAAGACATACTATGCTATTTTTTTGAATAGTGACCAATATGAAGGCGATCGGCTTGAATTCCACATATATGTGAACAAGATCGAGAAGGCCCCTATTTTAGATGATTATGTCTTTAAACTGGAGACAAATATGGAGAATCCTGAATGGAAGTTCGGCGATGACTTCCGTCGCTCCGCAGAGTGGATAGTATGGAAGGGAAAGGAGGAGCATGAACTCCCACTGCCACCTATTGTACTAACAGGAGAAGTTCCAAAGCCAATAAAGAAAGTAAAAGAGCCGGGGTTCGCATACGATATTGATGGAATTGGAAAGCGTGAGGTGTATGTTAAATTAACCGTTGGAACGATGAAGGATGAAGCGACATTAGAAAGGATCATCCAAAAATTGGAGCCGTCGATGATGTTCTTCTCCACGAGTAAGGGAATCCAAGATGCAAATAGTGAGATAGAGACGAATTTGGAAGAGGCACGAGGCAAGATCGGCGAAACCGATTTGGAAGATGATATCCTGCGTTTATCTGAAGAAGGCCATCCCGGTTGGGCATCGCTCATATCGGAACATTATAAGGCGCTTTCTGTCGCGGCTGAGCCACCTCCACTCACCCTGTATGTTCTCCTCTCATTACTATTGGGCTTGATAGTGGGTTCGGCATTCGTCTACGTGTATGTTTCGCGAGGAGGGGGTAAAGGCGTGGACGTGAGTCAGATTTCTGCGGAGTTGAACGACACCTCAGGGAGATTAGAGGAGAAATCGGGCTCAATCAATACGATATCAACGAAGTTTGCGCGGAGTGAGGATGATGAGAAGCGGAGTATCGCACGCGAGTTGATCAAGATACGAGCGGGTTTGAATGAGATCTCAAATGAGATACGGACAATCGCGGACAAGATTAAGAGTTCGCGATAACTTTTTTTTCCAAAAAATACCAAATGAATTTGTGCTCAATTCTCTCTTTGGTTCTACTTCAGTTCCGCTAATTTCTTGGGCTTCACTCAAAAACGAGCATAAAGTAGCTGAAAGTGAAAAAGAAGACTCCCCGTGGAACTTGCAATGTCTCTCGGCGCTATCATTGATCCGATTTTGCTGTGCTGCCATCACTAAGAAAACGAATGCGTGTATTTTGCCATCAGTCGTTTATCCAAATAATTTCCAACATTTCGAAGATTTATTTCAAATATATAACAAAAAATGTAAGTGACACATAGTTATTTAAACCGTCTTGGTAAACAATGGAATACAAAGGAGTAACGTGATAGAGGAGGTTGTGTGTTACCTATGGTAATGTTAGGAGTAACGGATACAGAACCTGTGTTTTTGGGAATAGAGCAAGCAACAAGTGATGCTACGTATCTAACGCGGAAAAAGGACTTGAATAACGCGATTATCGATATCTTGGAAGACCAGCATCCCCATTCAGTTGCTGAGATAGCGTTACGGGTAAACCTGGAAGCGGAAAAAGTTGTTGCCTTCTTGGAGTTCTTAGCAGACTATTCACTCGTCACCTACGATCAGCAGGACGAGACAGCAGTGATTTGCCCTGATTTCTCAGCACTTTCTTAAGTAAGTAACGGATCCGTAACCGCCTGGACATCGAGCGAAAATTCTTTCCTGTGCTAGCCTTAGTTCTCTTGGCAATTAACGTGAGTCTGTAACGTCTTCTGCAAGATTTGCTTAATCGCTTCTATCTTGGCTTGCCAGATCTTACATTACAGAAGCGAACGAGGGTCAATAAGGCCCCATCTGCACAGATTAACCCTGCTGCGAGTATCTTCTAAACAGTAACCCTAAACTACTTTCACCTTCGCATTAGCAGTGCTATCGGTACGAGCACCACCACAATCAACAGCACGCCCACCAACCCTATTGATATAACAAAGGAAAGCCAGTAAACGACAAAGTCAAGGATCGGCGTTGCGGTCCCAAAGTATGCGGTGAGGCCCGGAATGTAGCCCAGAGGTTTGAAATGAATTACAAAAAATCCGATGAGCATGAAGATACTCAGTCCGATTGCTGACTGTTCTAAATCATCCACGCTTGGCGCTATGCATGCAGCAACAGATCCCACGAGGTATAAGAATATGATGAAGAACAGTGTCGTCAAGCCAAACGAATCGACGATGTTAATCCACAGTGTCTCTCCCGCTGCGGTTAGTAACGAAACAAACGATTGATAGAATGAGGTAGTCAAATTCACACGAGCTTGATTGAACACGATGCCTTTTACGCCCCAATAGGTTGGTACAATTCCGAATGCCCATGCCAGAAGCAGTAAAAACAACGAACCACCAAATAGTGGCGCTATTGATATTATCGCGGTAATAAACGGACCACGTTTTTGATGGGTTACATGACCCCCTCGGGACTCAAACAACTTAATCTCATAGATTTTCGTGTTCGTGAGCACGCACGCTAACGCGTGGCTGTACTCGTGGACGATCACGCCGAGCCAGAGGAAATATCGGTAGCCTTTCCCTCTGAAAATATCTCGCAAAAGAGAATTTGAGAGAAAGCTCAACGTGATCAACAGTACCATCCAGATCAAGAAAGCGATAAAGGCTCTGTAGTCCATGGGCGCTTTTCCCTACTAAGGTACCTACTAAGGTATTTTGATGTAATTTTATCGTAACGTTTATTAATGTAGCCCGTACATACCTTATCCTGACACGAGAGAACGTATGACCAAATTCTGTCCTAACTGTGGAAACCGAATGAGTGACAATGCAAAGTTCTGCACGGAGTGCGGCGCTCAACTTTCAGATTACACGAGTGGCGGTGTTGATATCGATGATAGCGTGGTTCAGCGTTCGCAGGTGGGAGCGGCGAGTGTGGGAAATGTGAACATATCGCCGGTGATCAGCCCCACAATGACGCAGACGTTCGAGTTTCCACGCTGTCCCACCTGTGAAAATGTTCTGAGCGATAAAAATAAGCTCTTCAAGTGCCAGATTTGTGGTAACAAGGTCTGTGATACCTGTGGATTCTCTTACCACGGGTTAAAGCTTTGTGAAAACTGCAAAGCCGAGAAAGAGGAAGAAAAAAAGCAAGAAAGGAGAGAAGAGCAGGAACGATTAGCACGACAGGGGAACAGCATTGGCATGAAATTTACTCTGATCCCTGCAGGTGAGTTTACTAGGGGGTCAAACGAATTTGATGATGAAAAACCGATGCGTAGAGTTAAGATAACCAACCCGTTTTATCTCGGCAACTATCCGGTGACCCAGCGCGAATGGAATGCGGTGATGGGCGATAATCCGTCTTATTTTAAGGGCGACGACCTGCCTGTTGAGCAGGTTTCATGGAAAGATGTTCAGGAATTCATCAGGAAGCTCAACGCGAAGGAGGGCACTGACAAATATCGTCTTCCTTCAGAGGCCGAATGGGAATATGTCTGCCGCGCGGGTACCACCACCCGCTACTCGTTCGGCGATTCCGACTCAAACCTCGGCGAGTATGCCTGGTATAAAAATAATTCAGGCGGTAAAACGCATACGGTCGGCCAGAAGAAGCCGAACCCCTGGGGCCTGTATGACATGCATGGCAATGTCTTGGAATGGGTGCAGGATATTCATGGTAACTACAGCGGCATACCCACCGATGGCCGCGCATGGGAAGGATCTGGCGTCGGCCGGGGCACTCGGGGCGGTGGTTGGCTCGGCAACGCCAGGCGCTGCCGGTCGGCGAGTCGCTTCAACCTCGGCCAGGGCTACCGCAACCGCAGTCTCGGTTTTCGTCTTGCGAGGTCAGTATAAAGGGGTAACTGCTTACTACTTTACCACGTTACGATTTACGTGCGCGTAGGCGAAGCGCGAGCCTGCCCGAGAGAGCGAGCGCACCGCCAGCTCGTCAAGGCGTAACCGACGAGTTGATACGAAAATTGAGTGAAACAAAACTACCTAATTACCTATAAAAATAGCATTTTTATTAACGATTAATTACAAAGACGATGAGAAAGAACGGGTTTATTGATTGTTTTTTAAGAAAGCTCTCAATCAAATTAGCAGGATGGGTGGGGCTTTCATAGTTAACTGCTACCCTTTTTTGTTCTTGTAAACCCCCTCACCCACTTCCGTAATCCTTTGCCCAGTTTTCGTACTTTTCAAGGTCGTGCGCTTTCACCGCACCCTCCGTTGATTCGAATGCTTTATCAAAATCTTCGATTTGCAATACTCGAGTCTTAAGTTTAAACTTTTGTATTGCATCGACCGACTTGTCAGCCAGGTTGCTTAATTCTGGATTCTCTGAGCGCACCATATTCCATATTGCGTCGTTGCAGAGTGTGGCAATGTCCCTCCCAGCGAACAGCTTTTTGGTGCAGTGCTCTGCAACCTGCTCGATGATTCGTTCGTTCAGTTCAAGCCCTTCCTTCAAGGTATGAATCTTA
The DNA here is from genome assembly GCA_964443855.1 of uncultured Halobacteria archaeon. Taxonomy (GTDB): domain Archaea; phylum Halobacteriota; class Syntropharchaeia; order Alkanophagales; family Methanospirareceae; genus JACGMN01. Next base: position 7,734 of record CAYUEX010000031.1, read on the forward strand.
ACAATTTCTCGGCATGCGTCTTTGTCTGGTAACGGTATGTGTACCCGTCGGGGGAATCTGCTCAGCACTGCATTGTCAACGTCCCACGGCGTGTTCGTCGCTGCCATCGTGAGGATGTAACTACCCGAATCTTTGTCCTGTAATCCGTCAAGCTCGGATAATAATGTTGATAATACTCTCCTCGACGATTCTGCTACTTCTCCGGACCTGCTCAAGGCAATAGAATCAAATTCATCGAGAAAGACAATAGACGGTGCTTTTCTTCGGCCAACATTGTAAAGCGCCGTTACGAGTTTGGAGGATTCGCCGAAGTATTTTGAGAGGATTTGCCCTACTTTAACATTGAAGAACGTCGCGTTGAGCGAGCCGGCAGTGGCCGCAGCCAAGAGCGTCTTTCCTGTGCCCGGCGGTCCAAAGAGGAGGATGCCTTTCCAGGGTTTGATCGCCTCTGGTTTGTTCTGTATGATACTCAACACGATGGATTCTTTAATCGTCTGTTTTACGGGTTCTAATCCACCGATATCCCCCCATGTTACTTTACTCTCCGTGATAAGGCTTTGTTCAACGTATGCTTCAAATCCTTCTTCTTGCTCAGATTCGGGCTCACTGGACCTACCATAAGCCTCTTCACGAGTCTTGTACTCTTTGGGTTTGGCTTTTGTGGGGATGACACCCTTTTCAAGTTCTTCTCCAACCTGTAGGTAGTTCTTAGCAAGCGTAAGGCGTTTCTCTTTGAGTGTTTCGTTTTCGGTCACCTTTGCAAGCTTCCCCATAGCTCTTCCCGCTCGTAAAAACGCATCCGCGGCGGTAGGATAATCCTCATCCTCCATCGCCTGTTCCGCTATCTTCTTGTACTTCTTGAATTCCTTATTCTGAATTGTTTCAAACTCGTCTGCGTAACCCATCTTTAACCCCTTCTCCTCTTAAAGGCATCATCCTGTAACCTGCTTTACGATCTTCCTTTCGTTCTTTCTTCTCTTCACCAGCCAGCAAGTTCTGTGAAACGTTTGTTTATGCTTCCTCTTCCCGCTTTACAACCAGCTTCTCGGTAGATTTCTCGACTTCATCAAAGAATTCGTCCTCGTCCATTTCACCCGCTTCAAGTTCGTCCCACATCTCAAGCGCTTGCTTGGTCTCATTAGTGAGCTGTTCTTCGCCAAATATGCCGACCATAGCACCTTCAAATTCTTTCAACTTATCTTGCTCCATCATGCCTTCGACCGCAAATTCGGTGGCAAGCTCGGATACTCGACCCACATCCATATCAAAGAGGCTGGTTGCGATGGTGCTTACCTGTTTCGCGTTCTTCTGTTCAACCATAAACTCGAGCATGTTTAGCGCCTTCTTCTGGCTCATGAGGCTCTCGTGCGCTTTTTGTAACTGCATTTTCTTCTTCTTTAAGACATCAAGCTCCACAGCAAGGTTGATTTTCGTCTCTCGACTCTGGCCTTTGCCTTTCTGGATCGTCTTCATTACCTTGCCGTTGACGTCCTCGATTTCATCTCGCTTGATGCTCGCAAGCCGGTCTATCTTTAACTGATCTCGCTTAATTTCGTCGGTTGATACCTTCATTGGATCTTTCTTAAATCGATCTTTCACCCATTTTCCAAAATTGTCCATACTTATTTCACCTCAATCGTAGGTATAATACTATGCCTTTATAATAATTGTTACACATAACTGAGGTATACGGTAATAGCGTTACAGGAATAGTGTAACTATGTCTGACAAGGAATCGCTCGCTAAACTCTGTGCATCATTAAGCAGAAAGAATCGTATAGAGGCATTGGATAAACTATCATCGAAGTCCTATCGAAATGTCGAGCTAGCACATCTTCTTGACATTGAGAAAGCACGGGCTTCAGAGTCGTTGAGCGAACTTACCGATTTTCGGCTTGTAGTAAAATTTGAACGGGAGGCTATTATCGGAGAGAAGCATACGTTATACGTAGCGACGCCATTTGGCAATGAAGTTCTTGATATCAGTGGTAAACTGGATAGAGTAATACAATCATTTCCCGAAAAGGTGCTTGATTTCGGTGACGGGATTGCGTATATTCTCAAGTATTACATGGACCTTGACGAGCTTGAGGTCACGCACGAGACGGTGATGACCCGAAAAGGTCGGAAAGTCAGTCTTGAGATTACGCGAGCGGCCTGTGACCAGAAGAATTGTGAGATGACCTGCGATCCGCTGATACGGAATGTTGTGCGTAAGTTCGGCGAGATAGACAAGTATAACAGAAAAACGGACGGGCAGGAGTGCAGTTTCAGGGTGACCTTCTGGTATAAATAAAGAACGAGAGGACTAAGAGAAAGCTACTCGAATTCTTCCTCATTTCGGCGCTGTAAGCTATCTAATACCCCTTTAATGTGTTTGATTTCATCTTCGAGTTCGTTACTCATCTGTTTTTCGGTTACTAACAGCTCAGAGATATTTTTTACAAAGGCTTCGGGGAGACTTTTTGAGATCAGATCTCTGGCACAAACGTCGATCATTTTTACCAGTTCGTCACGGTTTATAACCTCGCCATCTAATTCCTTCAGGATCGTGCCGACCTCTTCCAGTTCAGTGATGATACTCTTTTTGACGTGTGTGAGGTCGCCCTGTGCAAGCTGCGGGAAGTCAAGGTCTACCTTTTTGTTAAAGAACGCATCAGCCACGAGTTTTGCTCTGTCCTGACCTATGAGTTCAGCCCACTCGTCGAGTATCTTCGTATTCATACTATTGGGTTTCCGATTAAAGGATTATAAAAGATGTTACGGAAATTGTGTAACGAGTTTTTGAAGTTGTAAAAATTGCCTCAATATTTAGTCATACCAATTTCCTACCGCACTCTGGGCAGAATTTATCGGTTTGTCACACTTCAATTCTAAACTTCAGGCATTTTTAACCGTAATGAGAATGTGGGCCTTCATGTCTGTCACACCCTAAAACTTAAACTCCTCATATTTTCTCACCATCTCTCTGTTGATCGATGGCTTTATTACCCCCATCACACTCCGCATATCGTCCATCGCTATTCCGCGTTCCTCCCCCGTCTTGATTGATTCCTTAAAGGGTATGAGCGACGCTTTTACGCAAATATGCCGTAGGTCCGCACCGCTGTAGCCCTCCGTCAGCTCCGCTAACGTTCCCAAATCGATATCGGCCAAAGGTTTCCCTTTCAGGTTCAGCTCGAATATCTTCTTTCGCGCCTCAAAATCAGGTGGTGGCACGTAGATCTTCTCATCGAATCGCCCGGGTCGAAGTGCAGCGGGATCGATGCTCCAGGGCTCGTTGGTCGCGCCGACAAAGAGCAGATTATCGTTCTTGCTCTCGATACCTTCAAGCTCTGCGAGAATCTGGGGGACGACGCGCTGCATCACGGTTGACCCGGAACTCCTTCGTTTTGGTATGAGCGCTTCAACCTCATCGATAAAGATGACCGAACGGTCGTTACCCCGAGCAGCCTCAAAGAGCTTCTTTACCTTCTGCTCGCTTTCTCCTACCCACTTGCTCATAACCTCGCTGGGCTTGATACTGTAAAATACCGCATCCACCTCGCCGGCGACTGCTTTGGCAATGTACGTCTTACCGGTGCCCGGTGGTCCGTACAAAAGAATACCACCACCACTCCTAATCCCATACAGTTCGGCCTTATCAGGATACAGTGAAGGATATATGAGCTTGTTCCTGATTTCTTCCTTTACGTTATCGAGACCTGCCACATCATTAAATCCAACGTTCGGTTTCTCTGTCACGGTAAACGACGCAGGTTCTTCGCCGCTCTCTACCTCTTTGTGCGTAACCTTCAGCGATTTTGCTTTCTCTAATAATTTCTCGGCGTTTTCGATCCGTATATTTCTCATCCGGCCGCTGGACTGCGACGCGGCGTTGAAGAGCTGCTCGCTCGCTTTCAGGTACCAGTCCCGGGCTTTTTTCAGCTCACCGTTATCCTCAGCCTTTGACGCGTTCTCGATGTACTCCTCTCCTTTCTTCAAATACACATCAACATTCATTGTCACGATTGCCCTCTCAAAGCGTTTAATTAAGTTAGATCGACTGGCTAGCCCTTCTTCATCATCTCCGCTACGTCTTTGACGCCCTTGGATATACGCTCATCCAGCCCTTTCTCCTCTGTCTCTACCTCGCCTTCCATTGTTTTTACGATTTCGTCCATGCTCTGCTCGGAGAAACTCTCCGAACCCATGATGCCCTCACTTGCCATGTCAAGCGCCACCGTGAGCGTTTCATCGATTGTTTCTGCCTGCGTCATTGCTTTCTCTAGCTCCATCTGCATATTCGCGATCTTCTCGGTATCAGGACCTTCGAAAATGGAGTCACTGATATCGTGTGCGAACCGCACGAACTCGCCCGAGACCTTTACCATCTCTTTCTGCAGTCGCGTCTCCTCCATGAGCAGCAGCATCTTCTGCCCTTTGCGAATGCGATCCTGTAACGCAAGATACTTCGCGGCCTGTCGTTTGAGGAACTTATCATCGCCGAGCTTCGCGGCCTGCTTGCCCTGTTCATAAACCATCCGCTGCAGCTCCTCTACCTTGACAAGGTAGTTCTTCAGCGTGGCTTTTGCCTTGCGATACTCTATTTCACGCTCTATTTCCTTCTCCTGCTTGGATTTTCCCTTCAGCTTCTTCATTAAGCTCATGGCTTACTCCTATGACTTATAACCTCACAGTGATCATTTTTCCTGCAAAATGAGACCTGATTTTTCGTTTTAGCTGCATCTTTTAACCACCTGTGTTTTTTACCTTACAAATACTGTTCAGCAAACCTCTTCAAATCAAGAACCTTAAAATCCACCAATTTTGGGATATCCTTTGCCTCGGTGAGCATCACATCCGAATGAACAATAGCAGTAGCCACTATCGGGCAATCAGGTAAATCCTTTAGCCGTTCATGTACACCGCGCACAACTGACACCGTATCGAGCGTAAAAACCGGCTTAATATCAATTTTTGAGGATAAAATACTTTTCATTCCGGTATAAAAACGTTCTTTGGCTTGCTCATTACCAGCCATGAGTCGGCTCGCCTTGCCGAAGAGTTCGAATAGCGACAATTCATTGATAATGAACGAATAGTTTGATAAAAACAATTGTTCGAGCAAGTCCTCAGGCAAATCAACGTCAATGCCAACTGCTGGGAGCAGGTAGGTTGTATCCAAAAGGACCTTCATCTTTGTACTACTTCCTCCACGAGTTCCTTTCGTTCCTTCTCAAACTCCTTTACCGTTGTTTTTGCGAATTTCGGCATCTTTATCGCGGTCAATAAGTCTGGGACGGGTTCTACAACTAATTTCGAGTTTTCCACCCGGTAGATGACCTTACCGCCGCTTTTCAAGCCGATCATATCACGTATCTCCTTTGGTGGAAAAAGCTCACCTTTCTTACCAACGATACCTTTTACGCTCATGTTCTCTTCACCGTAGTATAATTTATCTTCTGGTGATATAAATTATTCCGTTGTTCCACACTCATTCTAACTTTGTTCCGCACGCTGGACAGAATTTCTCGTTCCCTTGCAATTCTTTTCCGCAGCTTGAACACTTTGAATAGGATTTTCCGGCTGAACTGATCTCTTTCCATAGTCCGACATCTCCTGTCTTTTTCGCACCACTAGCTATTTGATCTCCCGTAACTTCCTTCTTCGCCCCTTCCGCGTAATACTCCCCTCCAGGCGAAACAATGACTGTATTTCCCCCAATAGGAACAATTTTTTTACCTGATCCAGCAGATGTAATTTGATGTTGTATCCATTTCACTGTCTCGTTGAAGAAACCATGTAAACCGTAAGACTTATCTGAATAGGCACGAAGTGTAACGTGATTTAAGTTGTTATTCGGCTGAATAATCGCAGTGAGCAGATAATCGGCTTTCTCACCAATTGATTCGCCTGAGAGAGATACAATATGCTTTTTACCAACGAGGTTATCGCCAACTAGATATAGTTTATGCTCACAGTAATTTTTTACTGTGGCAACGATCTCCATGGCATCGACTCCAGTAAATGATAAACCTTCTTCAACAGATTCGTAGGTATTAGCGAGTTCTGCGAATTCGCCTTCACGCAGCGGTTTTGGCCTGAGGAAAGGGCATACGCAATGCACCTCTTTGGGTCGCATCTCTATGGTTTGCTTCTTACCCGTGTGATCCTTATACCGAATGGTTGCATCGATTTTTTCGTTATGGATGCAGCCGAGCGGTGTAAGTATGTATTTTGCTGTGCGCTTGGCATTCGGCGGAATATTGGCAAGCGTTTGTACTACATTGTCTTTTAATTGGAAGAGCGTTCGTGGATAATCCAAAATGGTTTCCACATCTGACATCATAGTTTCTGAGCTGTTAATAATTCTGATCCCAAATTGGAGGTCATTATTATGCAGTACTTCGTAACCGCGTCTTATTTCGATTTTATCTTCTTTTTCTTTCGCTTCTGATATTTTCCCAACGGTAATGTAATAGGTCTCTTCTTTTTTGTACTCTTTACCGTCCAAATCTTTGGAATTAATTTTGGTTCTCAAAGGAACTTCACCTGTATGTATTGGTCGTAACCCGATCGTTATTCGCGTTTCTGCACCGGGCGGTAATTCCTGGATTGAAATAAGATCCTCTATTTCAACGCGTTCTTTTGGGTATTCCACAGTTATCTCCTTCGCCGTGGCATTCCCATTATTTCTGATGGTCAAATCTATCTTTTGCCACGCGTCTGGTTTAAAGGAAGTTTTGGCAAGTTTCAATGCTATGTCTGGACGTGCATCTTTTTTTGCAGTTTTGATCAATTCTTCTATTTGCCTTGACGCCTTGATGCTCTCTTCGTAAGCGCCTTTTGCAAGGAGCTGGTGAGCGTTCTGCAATTTCTCTTCAATATCCGATACAGTGCAGCCGAATTCTTGTGCCTTTTCCATTGCGGTTTCTGCTGATTTCAGTTCTTCCTGTGCTTCTCGATATCTCTTTTCAGTAGTAGTGATGAGGTTCTCTAACTCATTCGTCAATTGTAGTGCCTCGTCGTAACTTCCATTATCAAATGCTTGTCTTGATTTAGTGAGTAATTCGCTTGAAATTATCACGCCCTTATCCTGGAGTTCGGTCAATTTCTTTTCTGTTTCGGATGTTGAACGAGATGCTAGGTCGTATGCTGATTTTCTCTCTGATGCTTCCCTCTTCGCTTCTTCCGCGATTTCTCGTACTCTATCAAAATTATGGTTAGTGAGTTCCGCTTTTGCCTGTTCAAGCAATTCCCAAGATTTCGGTAGTTTCACCCCATATTTTTTGATCTCTGCTAGTTCCGCTTCAATTGATGAGATAATCTCGGTCGTTTCTTTGTAAACCTCGTAATCTCTCTTTACCCGTACCGCTTCCTCTTCTGCTTGTTTTGCAAGTTCTAAAGCGCGAATATAATTACCTGCTTTCAATTCCGATTGGGCTCGTTCCATCAATTCCCCGGATTTTGGTATTTTTACTCCGGCGTTTTTGAGCTTTGTTATTCTTGCTTCAATTGATGAGATGCCATCGGCGGTTTCTTTGTAAACTTCGTAATCTTTCTTTACTTTTACCGCCACCTCTTCTGCTCGGTTAGCAATTGCTACAGCACGATCATAATTACCCTTCTTCAATTCCGAGTGCGCCTGCTCGATTAATTCATCTGATTTCGACGTCTTCACATCGGATCTTTTGATTCTTGCTACTTCAGCTTCAACTTTGGAGATAACATCCGAAGTTTCTTTGTAAACTTCGTAATCTCTCTTTTGTCCTACCGCTTCCTCTTCTGCCTGTTTAGCAATTGCTACTGCACGATCATAATTACCCTTTTTCAATTCAGAGTGCGCCTGTTGGATTAAGTCATCTGCTTTCTCAACTGGAGCACCAAAATCCTTTATCTTTTCAATTGCAGACTTTGATTTGTCAATTTGAGTTGATATGCGTCCTTGTACCGGATTACACTTCTTTCAATCTCTTCTTTGGCTCTGTGTGCAAGCTGAATTGCGGTATCATAGTCCCCGGTATCAAAAGCGGCCGATGCTGATTCGGCAGATTGGGTTATTGGTATCCCAAGCTGCTCAGCCTCTTGTAACTTTGCCGTTACGATTTCAATAGCATTTTGTGCTTGTTTTCGATTTTGCTCTTTTCGTTTCCGTTCGTTTATTTTATTCTTCAGTGCGGTCATGTCAGCTTCTACTTCGTCAATTTTTGAGGGATCTTTTAATTTCGCTTTTAGCGCGGTCGCTTCTGATTCAAACCCTGCGATGTTTAACGATTTCAATTCTCGTTCAAACTGCTGCAATCGCCGTATTTTTCGCTCTAACACCTCAAACTTCCTTCTCATTGAGTCTTGATCTTTCATTTCTTCAGTTCCTCCTTCATTTCAGAAACGTCATAACCTTGATCCTCCCACTCCTGGATCTTCCGCTCATATTCCTCCCGTTCTCGTTGTTCCTGGATTTTCTCATCCTTTTTCTCCCGTGCTTTCGAGGCTACGTTTCCGCCCACTTTCACGGCTATTACCACGCCAACGATCCCAATAGCGCCGATGAGGCCATAGAGCATCAGATTACTATCCTTCGCTTGTTCTTCAGGAGTCGGGGTTGAATACGGCGTCTCAGCAGCAGGCGTGGAAGATATAGCCGAAGACGGAGTTGAGGTTACTGTTGACGAGGGGGCGGATGCTCCAGGAGTTTCGTAATGCGCTTTAATTTCATCTGCGGTCAATGCGCGATTGTAGATGCGGACTTCGTCGATGATGCCACTGAACGGATTCACTCCATTAGTGGCTCTACCAATATGAACTGGAGAATCAACATT
>CAYUEX010000032.1:0-16418 GCA_964443855.1 uncultured Halobacteria archaeon
TCCTATGTGCATACGAGGGCTTTGAACACGATGTCGAAAGCCCTGGGCGGGATTTGGACCCGCGATCTCCACCTTACCAAGGTGGCGCATTGGCCAGCTATGCTACCAAGGCACGCACATATATTATCATACATATACGTCCCTTGTTATATAAATTCCAGTTTGTAATCCTCTCTGCTGAAAAGCCAATTACGTGCATTACCGCTATTAAGCGGGTTTTAGCACTTTTCCCTGCATCGTTTTGTCTATTTTCTCAGAATCATCCGTTAGAGCTTTTATATACGATGAAAGCGAATTTAGGTGTGATACACACATGAAAGTTGGCATACTGGGTCCTGAGGGTACGTTTTCAGAAATTGCTGCACTGCTGTGGCTAAAAAAGCAAGGAAACGGAGGAACCGAAAATGCTGAGATAAAGTATTACGAAACGATCTTCGATGTCTCCGAGAGCATAGTGAGAAGAGAAGCGGATTACGGGGTTGTTCCGATAGAGAATTCCTTGGAAGGGTCAGTGGGCGAGACGTTGGATCTGCTGTCGAGCGAGAATACTGAAGAAGGAATACAAATAGTATGGGAGGTTTTAGTACCGATAAAAATTTGTCTGCTGGCTAAAGACTCTTTTGAAAAAATACGAACGGTCGTTTCACATCCTCATGCATTAGCCCAGTGTAAGCAGTTCATACGAGAACGATTGCAGCCAAAGGGAGTGAAGGTAAAACCAGTGGAAAGCACGGCACGAGCCGCGAAACTGGCACAGGAGATCGACGCGATAGCAGCATTAGCGTCTGAAGCGGCGGCGAAAAAATACAATCTCAGTATACTCGCAGAGAATGCACAGGATAAAAAGAGCGTTACGCGCTTTGTCGTGCTTGCGGCGTCGGGCGTTAAAACGTCACCGACCGGAAAGGACAAGACCTCGCTTTTGCTCCATTTGAAGGACCGTCCGGGGGCGTTATATGGCGTCTTGGGTGAATTTGCACAGCGCGGGATAAACCTTACGAAGATAGAGTCCAGACCGTCCAAGCGTGCTTTAGGAGATTACATGTTTCATATAGATTGTGAGGGTCATAGAGAGGACGCAGAGATAAAGGAAGTGTTAAAAGCGGTTGAAGAACGAGCAGTAATGGTGAAAATTTTAGGGTCGTATCCAGTCGCGGAGTGGATGAAGTAAGTGAAAGAAAGATGAAAATCGTCGTAACGGGAGGAGCGGGCTTTATAGGCTCGCATGTGGTTGATCGATTAGTAGCGGAGAACCATGAGGTTGTCGTTCTGGATAACTTGAGCTCAGGGAATGAGGCATTCATAGCACCGCATCGAGGTAAAGAGAATTTCCGATTTCACAAGGTGGACATAGTGCATGACGATGTAACCGGCTTTTTTGACGGTGTTGATGAGGTTTGGCATCTGGCTGCGAATCCTGAGGTGCGACTGGGCGCGGAGAATACACGAATACATTTGGAGCAGAACGTTATCGCAACCTATAACGTGTTAGAGGCAATGCGACTGAACGAAGTGCGCAGGATGCTCTTCACATCGACCTCCACGGTGTACGGCGAGGCGGATCAACTGCCGACGCCTGAAGAATACCCTACCATACCCATATCGTTATACGGGGCTTCGAAACTCGCCTGTGAAGCGTTCATCGCTTCGTACTGCCATACGTTTGAAATGCAAGCCTGGATTTACCGGTTCGCGAACGTTATCGGCACGAGATCGACGCACGGTGTCATCTACGATTTTATCAATAAGATACGGAACAATCCGGCTGAGTTGGAGATCCTGGGCGACGGCTCACAAACGAAATCGTATATTTACGTCTCTGATTGCATAGAAGCGATGCTTATGGGATTACAAGCAGTCGATAAGAGCCGCGTGCGTATCTTCAACATCGGGACAAATGACATGACAACTGTTACGAGCATTGCAACACTCGTATCCGAAGCGATGCATGCATCACCGGAGTTCAAATTCACCGGTGGCAAACGGGGCTGGAAAGGGGATGTCCCCGTCATGTTGCTTGACGCCTCGAAACTGAGTAATTTTGGGTGGAAGCAGAAATACACGTCGGAAGAAGCGGTGAAGAAGGCGATACAAGATTTGTTTGAGTTGTAATAGAATTTTGAGTGTGCTTGATATTCAAACAAATAGCCGATGAGAGAAAAATAAAAAAGAAGTAAAGGGGAAAAAATGCCCCCTATGGTTTTACTCCATCACTTTCTTCAGTGGTCCAATGATTCTGGGATATCCAACAGCCATCATGTGGCATCCCTTAGCTGGCGTCCCTTTCAGATATTCAAGGAAATCGGTGAAGAACTCCACGTTGACTCTGTCAACTTCCGCCTTCCGCTCTTCCTTATCCTTGATCTCCTTCGACTTCTTCAGGTTCGCGAGGTAATCCGGTGGGACGTCCACACCTGCTACGTACTCATCGAAGAATTTCGCCGCTCCGTAACTCTTCGCCGGGAATATGCCGACCAAAATAGGAGTATCTACTGGTCCCAATTCCTTGAAGAACTTGTCCAGAATCTCAGGGTAGTAAACGACCTGTGTCTGCAGGTATTCCACGCCAACCTTAATCTTCCTCTTCACCTTGGCAACCTCAGACGGCAAGTGTGCCGCTCCTGGTGCTGCCGCACCGCCTACATGCAGTTTCGGTGGATCTTCGATCTCGTTATCGGCAAGGTCTTTACCCTCATCCACCATCTTCCGTATCATGTGGATCAGCGTGGTTGAGTCCAAATCGAAGACCGGCTTTGTGTCTGGCGTATCACCCAGCGCGACATGGTCGCCCGCTAGCGCTAAGATGTTCTTTATTCCTAACGTCGCAGCGCCAAGTACGTCGGATAGCAGCGCCATTCTGTTCCGGTCCGAGCATCTGAGCTGGTATACACACTCCATACCCGTCTCTTTCTCGATCTTATACGATGCTGCCAGGCTGCTCACGTACGCGAAACTCTGCGGATTGTCCGTCACGTTACATGCGGTTACCAACCCGATGAGATCTTTCGCTGCTGCAATGGGCTCGTCAACATTCCCTGCTTTTTTCGGCTCTAACTCGCCGGTGAAGACGTATTTACCCTCGGATATTTCCTTCATCAACTGGCTATAAATTTCTTCTGGCATTTTTACCTTACTCCTTCTTCTCCTCTTCCTTCTCTGGCGGTTTAGCGAACATCATTGACATGTATCCACTGATGGTGTTGAAGTTCATCATAGCGCCCATCATATCCATCATACTCAGAGGCTCTTCAAGCTCGAACAGTCGTGGCCTCTTCGCTTTACTCCATTCGTGTGGAGCTCTCATTTCTACAAAGTCGTCGAGTTCACCGAGTTTCTCCATTCGCTTATAAATCTTAACCCAGGCGCAGTCCTTCTCAGGGTCTATTTCACATTTATCATCCACCCGCACACCGCCGCAAGGGCCATTCATCAATCCTTTGCCGCATGCCGTCAACGGGCAGATACCCGCCGTTTTGCCTAATTCACACATGCCGCATGATTGGCAGGTCTCCTTGAACTTGGTTGGCCCTCCGCCTACGAGCCCTATTGCATCATTTGCCGGGATAACAGACTTCGCAAGGCCCATTTCTTCGTCTACATACTCGGTAACCACTTGTACACCGTCGCCACAACTCATCATCAAAATTGCATTGCAGTCCTCAACCTCTTTTTTCTTTTTTTGCAGGAATATCGAAACTTTCTCGTTCTCGCAGGCTGACATACCTAACGGCATGCTAATTTTGGTAACGTCCTTTCCTTCTTTCTCCAGTTTATCGGCCATCTCATCGACCGCTTTTTTGTCACCGGTATGATAGAACGTAGCACAGCCGCCGCAGCCCACGATTACGACATTCTTCTTTCCCTCGAGGTACTCAAGAATCTCCTCTATAGGTTTTTGCTCTTGTGCAATCATTTTTATCTCCCTCTATTATGCATATCCTGACGAGAAAACATATAAACTTTTCTATTTTTCGTTTTCATCTTATCTTGGAACCTATCCCTGTCAGAAATGCGTCACCGTGTCGACCAGCCATGACGTGACGCGTAGTCGTAATAAAAAGTACACCGGAGTTCGTACAAACCCGGCGTTGTCAATCGCTTTAGTAGTAGGTGGTATCGTAGAGGAATACTGGCGACATTCCATTTATAGGAAAAGAAAATACTTTATATGAACAGCTATAACCGTACATTTACAACGCGGAGTCTCTGGGTGGAACACGAGAACGGAGATTCTCTTTGACACCATGGACGGTACGTGGCCCGTTTAAAGAACAAGGAGATAGAGCGGCAGGTAAAAAGGGATTATGGAAAACACGAGACATAACCTACTAAAAGAGAGATGGTCTGTTGAGAGTGGCGAGTTCTTTATCCAAGAGGAACCCGCGATAATAATGAGCTGTGCGGGTTTTTTAAGACTCCAGAAATCTGCGGAGGAGATCTTGGGAGTAGATGGTGCGGCAGTGCTTTTTTACGAAGCGGGCAAGAAATGTGGGATTAAGTGGTTAGGGGTTTGGAAGGACGAATGGGGGTTAGAAGAGGGCGCATTAATAAGGGCAATGGAAGAGTATTTTGCGGAACTCGGTTGGGGCAAGATCAGTATAGCTAGAGAAGCCCTCGTCATCAAAGTCGAGAATTCATTCATAGCAAAGAATTATGGGGAATCGGAGGTCCCGGTTTGTCAGTTCCTGCGCGGCTATTCCGCAGGGCTGGGAGAAGTCTTAACAAATAGAGCAATGGATGCAGAAGAGCGGAAATGCGCAGCGTGTGGCGACGACTGCTGCGAATTTGTGCTTAAACCGATTGAATAATTATTTAATCAGACCATCATTCAACTCATCAAAAAACCGCATCAGTAACTTGGTTCTCTTATTATCCCTATCCAAGGAGAACGTTCTCATTTGTTTGCCAATACCGTTTTCTGTTACTATACCCTCTTCTAGAAGTGGCTCGATCACCCGTGCGACACTGGAGTGAGAAAGCCCGGTAGCCTCTGCAATGCCGGAGAGATACGTTATTTTATCACGATTTTGTATCAGATACGTTACAACAACAATCTGTGCACTTTTCCCAAATATTTTCTCAAAGCGATCCATCTACAAAATAGTGAATGATGACAAGCAATAAAAAACTTTATGGAATTTTTTCAGTTCGTATGCATAACACAGTCCGAGTTCCCAATAAAACAAAAAACACGAATATTCGTTTTTTGCCACCATTAACAAGCAAACTTCACTATAAAACGTGATAAGTACCGATTTTTTGCAAAAGCGAAAAGCTTAAATAACGTTCCGGTCGATATTTACGCAAGTTCGTTGAAAAACGGGCATTCTCCAGTGAGGAGGAAAAGGAAAAAAATGAGCCTTGAAGAAATAAATCTAATATGGCTTGAAGGGCAAGACTGTGCTGGTTGTACCATTTCCGTCAAACAAGCGAGCAATCCCACACTTATCGATGTGTTAACCGGAGCTATTCCAGGGCTTGGAGGGCTAAAACTTGTTTACCATCCAACCTTGATGTTCGAGTGGGGCGACGATGCGTCACAGATTCTCGTTGATGCTATGGATGGGAAGTACGATCCTTTTGTACTGATCCTCGAGGGCGCGATTCCTGACGAGTCAAAGGCAGGGGATGGCGTCTTCTGTGTCATCGGAGAGCACGATGGGAACTTACTCAAGCTCAGCGATGTGATTGATGATCTTGCGCAACGGTGTGCAGCAGCGGTCGCTATTGGCACGTGTGCATCGTACGGTGGGATCCCGCATGGGAATCCGAACCCAACAGGAGCGAAGGGACTTTTGGATTACTTAGGGAAAGAGTGGACTGGCGGCTTAGGGCTTCCGGTCATTTGTATACCTGGTTGTCCACCACGACCGGATAACATAATACAGGTTCTGGGTCAAGCGGTCCTCGCGGCGAGAGGATTAGCACCGCTTCTGGAGCTTGACGAGTGGCACCGACCGGTGGCTTTCTACGGCTACACAATGCACGAACTCTGTCCGATCTGTGGATTCTACGCAGAGGGTACGGATGCACATGCGTTCGGAGATACCGGCTGTCTCGGTGCACTGGGCTGCAAGGGGATCATCACGAACTGCAACAATACGACATGGGCAGACGGCTACGGCGGCTGTACAGGAACGGGAGCTCCTTGTTTTGGCTGTACGCATCCTGACTTCCCGGATGCGCCAACGTCACCGTTCTTCGCGAAAGCACCTGCGATGCCGTTCATCATTGAGAATATAAAGGGCATGCTTGCCCATGCGGAGATGGGATTTGAGCGCTTTAAACCGGTCATGGAGTCACTTCTGCCGTTGATACCCGAATTCATTGAGGCGTTAGATACGCAGATGGAAGCAGAGAAAGATAAGGGGAGGAAGATATAACATGGGATTCTTAGATAAGCTAAAAGGCGAAACGAAACCGGAGAAGACGGCAGCCAAACCTGGAAAGACAGGGAAAGAGAGAGAGATAACGATTGAGCCCTTAACGAGGATTGAGGGGCATTTGGGCGTTCATGCAAAGTTAGACACCGATGCTAAAAAGGTCAACGATGCATATGCTTACAGCCCGATGTTCAGAGGTTTTGAAGTAATTCTGGTGGGACGAGAGCCGTCCGAAGCGGTTATGATTACCCAGCGGGCTTGCGGCGTCTGTCCTGTCCCTCATGGTTTCGCATCGGTAAACGCTGTTGATCAGGCATACGGAGTGACTCCACCGCCAATGGGTGTGGTTCTTAGAGATTTCGTTCACGGTGCAGAGCAGTTATATGATGCTGAAGTTGGTGTTCTCAATCTTGAAGGACCGGACTACAGCGAGGTTGCCGTGAAGAAGTTCAATCCTGACTGGTGGGACGAGGCGCAGAATACGAAGGCGGAGCGGAGCGATGTTCACGGCTTTGCTACCGTCGCGGATATCATGACCGCACTGAACCCACTGGCGGGCGAGCTATATCTCAGGTCGCTGTTAGTCCAGAAGGCAGGACACAATATGGCGGCAATATTCGGTGCAAAGCATCCTCACGTTCATACCTTTGTCCCTGGTGGAATCGCAAAGATAAACCTCTCGGCATCGGACATCGAATCGTACCTCACACTGCTCATGCGGCACGTTGCCTTTACAAAGGAGCTGGTCACCGCTACGGACGATCTTCTGAATTTCGTGCTTGCACAGGGTTATGAGGATGTAGGAGCACGAGATAGCAATTTCCTCGCTGTAGGTGCTTACAACGATCCAGAAGCGTATTCCGCGAACTACGAGGGGATGACCGAGATGGGACGTAAGCGATTAGTGTCTCCGGGAGTCATTTTGAATGGCGAACTTGTCACAACGGACCTTGTGGAACTCAATGTTGGAGTACGAGAATTCATCGGCCGAGGCTGGTACTCAAGTGATTGGGAACAAGAAGTCGAAACCGATCCGGCAGGAAATGCGATTGAGTACGAGCATCCGTGGAACAAACGCACGCTTCCCGTGCCCGGCGAGTACGGCAAGTGGGGCTCAAAGTATACCTGGGTTACGTCGCCACGGTGGAAGAACTGGAAGGGCGATGGTAAGAACAATGTTCTCGAACTCGGTCCGCTTGCGCGGATGTGGGTGACAGCGAAGGCGGGCCTTGCACCTGCGTCCACGGGATCGAGCCTCAAGTTCGAACTGCCAGCAGCAGTAGTACCGGGTTTCAAGTTTGCGGATAAGATGGATTTCGAGTGGAAGATTCCTGCGAAGCCAAATACCGTAGAACGGGTCAGAGCACGGGCATATTATCATGCCTATTCCGCATATTGCATAACGGGTCTGGTAATGCAAGCTTTAGAATTCATGAAGGCGGGTAAGACGAAAGTTTGGACACCGTACGAGAAGCCAAAGGAGGGTATCGGGTTTGGTGTAGTTGAAGCAATGCGTGGCGCGTGCCTGCACTGGTGCATCATGAAGGATGGCGTCATTGACAACTATCAATATCACGCACCAACGACTTGGAACGCATCAGGTAGGGATCCAGAAGAGCAGCCAGGACCTTACGAACAGGCACTTATTCAATCGCCGATCACGGAAGCTGGGGATCCTGCAGCGTGGAAAGGCGTCGATATCGTCAGGACGATACGAAGCTTCGATCCGTGCTTGGGATGTGCAGTTCACGTGCATATGGGCAAGCAGATACTGAAGCACGAGCTGCTTCCGTTCGCTACGCCGGAGTGAATAAGCAGGTGAGATAAGCGCAAATTAGCACATATGGGAAAAGGGTACCGCAAGTCTGTCTTGCTTGGTTGAGTTGAGATGGGCGGGGTACTCTTCTGCTTTTATTTTTTATGCTCTTTTTAGTTAGTCCGTTCCTTCGCGGTTTTAATGAGCGTAGGGGGTTACTCTTCTAAGAATGTTTCGATCCCAGCCTGCACGCTCAGATTGAGCGGTCCTGCTGTAATTCATCCAGAATAATTTCTACCGCACTATGGATCGCAGTTGCGACTTCCGGGCTCATTTCTTCGCCCAGCTGGGTGTCCAGGACTTCGCACCCGATAACGACAACTGTGGGTGGAAGCGTGCCGATGGACTTAGCGAAACTGAGGAGTTCCTCTAGCCGAGCTTCATGGATGCTGATGTTGAACGGGTTCGGTCCTCCTGGCTTCAATCCGTCCACCTCTTCCGCTTTTATTTCCGTACGATAGATAGTGCCAAGCTTGCCGCCGGTATTAACGGCGTCAGCAAAGATTATGTGGTCGTAGTCACTGAGGTCCGGTGCCAGAGTTATGCCGCAGAGTCCGACATCACGTGCCTCCACGTTCTCGGGTAGCTCTCTCGTCTGTAGCTCTTCAATGACCCGGGGGCCGAAGCCGTCGTCGCCCAGATATTGGTTCCCAACACCGGCTACAAAAATTTTTCTCATTTTCGCTTACTCACCTAAAACCGCTTGTATATATAACGTCGTCACGTAATTATAAACGTGCTTCACCTATCACTGATGGGCCACTTTGGCTCTGTTATAACTGTTCATCAATGGTGCTGGTGGTGCGTGCCAACATGCTTTTGATCGTCGTTAGGCGAGTGGTGGGCAGGATTAAACAAGGATACCGCGAACGGCTACGTGGGTGGGAGAACGTTAGTACTTGTATGCTCTATCGCGGTTGATCGTTTTGATTGGGACATTTACGTGCTATTTAAATAGGAAGGCGTAACAAACTTAAGGTAGAGACTAAAAACCATGACACCAGACCTGCCAGATGTGCAAGCCTGCAGTCCAGACATAAAGATAAACTTGACGCGAGTGGGCGTAACGAACGTGAAGAAGCTGGTAGAAGTCGCGCGAGCCGGTGGGAAGAGGCCGGTAGTTCTTATATCGGATTTTCATATGTTCGTGGACCTCCCGAGTGATATAAAAGGGGCGAACATGTCGAGGAACCTCGAAGCGATGTACGAAGTACTAGACAAAGCGGTGAATTCGACGGTATACGATGTGGAGGACTTGTGCAGTGAAGTGGCAAAGCGCTTACTCGATCGTCACCCCTACGCCTCGACGGCAGAGGTGGGCATGAAAAGCGAGTATATGCTGCTGAGACGAACTCCGGTAATGAAAATTTCATGTCAAGAGCCTGCGATAATCTTCGCGGAGGCGATAGCGTATCGTACGCCGGAACGCGAGAACGGCATGCGTATAAAGAAGATTATCGGGGCTGAGATCGCCGGGATGACTGCCTGTCCGTGTGCGCAGGAGCTCATGCGTGAGCGTGCTGCGGAAGAATTAGCGAAGCGAGGCGTGGCGAAGGAGGATACCGAGTCGTTTTTAGATAGCATACCGCTGGCAACGCATAATCAACGAGGGCGCGGTATCATCTCCATAGAGGTGGAAGACGATTTTAGAATACCTCTCGATAGGATCATAGAGATAATAGAACGGTCGATGAGCGCGAAGACGTACGAGATCCTGAAACGTCCGGATGAGGCACGAGTGGTGGAAACCGCGCATCAGAAGCCGATGTTCGTTGAAGATTGCGTTCGTGAGATGGCGAAGCGCGTGGTGGAGACGTTTGCATATCTGCCGGACGATTCGGTGATCAAGATAAAGCAGATAAACGAGGAGAGTATCCATCAGCACAATGCCGTTGCGGAACGCGTCGCTTCGATCGGTGATTTGCGGAAAGAACTGAACGAGAGTAATAACGAGTAAAACTGACGTGAAGGCCGGGGTGGCCTAGTTGGTTAGGGCGCCAGACTCATAATCTGGAAGTCGCGGGTCCGAACCCCGCCCCCGGCACTTTTTTAAAAGCGAATTAAAAATGTCTACAACGTTTTTATAAGCGCTTTAAGCTCGTCAATTCGCGCGTTTGTTTTCAGTCCGGTATCGGAGAACTGCGTTCGGCTTGCGGCGAAGCCTTTGGAACGCAACGCATCGAGTAACGCTGCGAGTGGAGGCGGCGGGATTTTCACCATTTTGCAGAGCGCATGATGCTCGTAGAAGTAGGGGATGTCCCGCAGCTCGTGGCTGCAGGTAGAAGCGATCTTCATCGCTTCTTTTTGCTTGCCCAACTCTCGTTTGCCTAGTTCTTCATGTACCAGCTCGCAAAAGTTTGTGTCTTTGATTGGATGGAGGTAGAGCGGGCCGGCGATCCGCATTTTCTTACCGCACACTTCACAAGTGTTGTTCACGCGCATGTCCAGCATATCCTGATAGGAGAACGCGAATCGATGCCCGCAGGAGAAGCAATGGGCGATAAATCCCAACCGTAGCACGCTTTCGTCAGCTATCTGCGCGCCGGGTTCTACCTGCACGATGAGCCGGATGAAATGCGCGGAGGCGTACGATAGCAATGGCTGAATCGCCTTGTCGTAGTGCGCCAGCTCGCGGGTGACGGCGCCGAGGAGAACGCGTGTGCCCATCTCCGCGTGGTATTCGGTGTTCAACGGTCGTGCGCCGTAGTTCCGCAGACCACCGGTATGCGCGCCGCAGAGTGGTGCGGTATCGGTTGCCGTTACTAACAGCAATTTCGTTACTGATTGCGACGCCGCGTCCAGAAACGGAACCGGTGATCCGAACGGGTCAAGATCGACAATGTCGTAATGCTTGCGATGCAAGAGCACGTTGGCGTTTTCGTTCTGTGCGGTTACACAATCTTCTACGTTATTCAACGCTATATTTCGGTTAATCAGCTCAAAAGCGGGCGTGCTGCGGTCGTTGATCGTAATGTCAAAGCCACCAATTTCGTTTGCCACGCGCATACCGCGTACGCCCGTGCCAGTGAGCGCGTCGATGTATTTCAATTTATCGGGGTCAGGAAAGGAAGCAGTAAAAACGGCAATGCTCGCAATGTCGATATCGCGACACAGCTCCATCTTTGGGTTGTAGAACATGGACTTGGTGAGGTGCTGCGCTGGTACGAGTATGCGAGTGGTTCCTTCGGTGAGTTCGGTAAACATTGGTAATTGCGTAATAGGGTAGTTATTTATATAATTTCGGCAAATGGAACCGGTGTAGGGGGAAAAGGAGAGAGAAGGTTTACGATAGGAAGTTGCTAAAGGCTGAAGAGTCCTAAAACTAATTTAATTTGTAAGGGATTGGAGTGCGTATATGAAAAAGCGCTTAAATAAAACGAAGCTGAAAACGATTGATTTCTTCTGTGGCGCCGGTGGAATGACCTTTGGGTTATCACAGGCCGGAATTGATGTTTTGGCTGGAATTGATAACGATACGAGTTGCAAAGAAACTTATGAGATCAATAACCCCGGTTCCAAATTCATCGAAGTGGACATTCATGACTTATCCGAAGAACAACTTGCCGAATTAACGGGTATAGAGAAAAATGACGCCTCCTTGATTTTCATCGGTTGCAGTCCGTGCCAATATTGGACAAAAATAAATACCGATAAAAACAAGGCCAAACAAACAAAAAATCTACTTGGAGAA
Source organism: uncultured Halobacteria archaeon (assembly GCA_964443855.1). Lineage (GTDB taxonomy): Archaea > Halobacteriota > Syntropharchaeia > Alkanophagales > Methanospirareceae > JACGMN01. The sequence goes on from CAYUEX010000032.1 coordinate 11,891, forward strand.
TTCCAGAGGTTTGTTGCATATTTTAGGCCCGGTTATGTAGTTATCGAAAACGTTCCGGGATTATTTACAAACAAGAAAGAAAACGTGCTGTCAGATTTTCTCACTTTTTTAGATAATGAGCGGTATTCTTACGACCACGACTTAATAGATGCATATCATTATGGCGTTCCGCAAACCAGAAAAAGATATCTATTAATGGCAAGTCGCATAGCCCGAGAAATAACCCTTCCTGAAGAGGAAACGGATGATAGTCTGATAGTTCGGAATTTTATCGGCACTCATAACGGTTTCGATCAGATAGAAGCCGGGACAAGGGATGATACGGACTTTATACATACTACAGCAGCTCTTTCCGAGAAAAATAAAAGAAGACTTAGTCTGACACCGAAAGACGGCGGCACGCGGATTTGTTGGAAAGATGATCAGGAACTCCAGATACCGGCTTATGAGGGCAAAGATAACCTTTTCAGAAACGTATACGGGAGAATATTTTGGGATAAACCGGGTCCGACGATAACGACCAAATTCCATAGTTTGTCCAATGGAAGATTCGGTCATCCCGATGAAGACAGAGCACTATCGCTGAGGGAAGGCGCCACTTTACAGACCTTCCCCGAAACCTATAAGTTCAAAGCTCAAGGTATCCTTGCCAAAGCAAGACACATCGGAAACGCGGTTCCGCCCGAACTCGCAAAACGCATCGGTAATACAATAACACGGAGTTGGGAAAATGCCGTCATTTCGAGCTAAAGCACGCGCGGTCGACCTTTTAGGAAAAGGCCAAATAGCAGATCTCCCGACTGCGATTTGCGAGCTTTGGAAGAATGGATACGATGCGTATGCCGATAACCTCTCTTGCGACCTTTATCTCTTGGGTTATAAAGGCTTGAATTCACCGGTGTTTACACTATCCGATGACGGAACCGGAATGTCGAAAACAGATATCGAAGAAAAGTGGATAGTATTGGGAACCGATTCGAGGGTACGAGGCGCCGAACCGTTAACCGAAGAAGAAAGACTCGGCAAACCAATCAGAATTCCCATGGGTGAGAAGGGAATAGGACGATTGTCCGTTTCGTATCTCGGGCCTAAGATGTTCATGATTACGAAAAAAAAGAACGGAAATTGTTTGGCGCTTTTCATAGATTGGAGAATTTTGGATAATTGGAACCTTTATTTGAATGATATCGATATTCATATTAAGGAAATCCCATCTTCTAGCGGCATAAAAAAAATTCTTTTTGAACTCGTCAACGAATTCGAGCAAAATCTGCAATCCGGTAATTGGGAAGAACACCAACCATTGGCCAATGATATTTCGAGAGATGCGAAAAACTTTAATTTCCCCGATTTTTTGGTAGAAAGAATACAATCGGATTTTTATGGAGAAGACAGCCACGGGACTATTTTTATCGTCTTTGATCCGCACGACCAATTAACCGAATTGAGCAAAGGCGATCGAATTGACATCAGGGACGATCCGGCTATAAATTACTTACGTACTTCTCTCAGTGGAATAAATAACTCATTTAAAGAAGAAAGACTTTTTAAAACCGGTTTTTTTATACATGATTCATCTGGGAAGTACGACCTTATCGCCAAGGAGAACTTCTTCACAAGAGAAGATGTCTTCAGTAATTCGGATCACTATCTTATCGGTTCTTTTGACGAAAATGGCTTTTTTAAGGGAGAACTGAAAGTTTACAATCAAATTATACAACACAAATTTCGACCGAGAAGACCGCCGGGGCAAACACCGTACGGGCCTTTAAAAATCGAGTTCGGATTTGTAGAAGGAATGGCTACAAGCTCCATATTACCACGAGAAAAATGGGATATAATTATAAAAAAATGCATCCGGTTCGGTGGACTTTACCTTTATCGTGACAAATTCAGAGTCCTCCCTTATGGTCGGACCGACTATGATTTTTTAAAATTCGAAGAAAGAAGAAGTCTGAGCGCTACCTACTATCAATTCAGTCACCGTAGAATTTTCGGATATATCGAAATCAGCAGAAATAAAAATCCTAGTTTGAAAGACAAAGCCGGTAGAGAGGGTTTCATAGAAAATAGAGCTTATCGTGAATTCAAAGAGGATCTGATCGAATTTTTTGTTGATTTAGCCGTCAGATTTTTCAGAACTAAAAGCCCAGAGGAAAGAGAAAAGTATGGCCCTACTCTGCGTGAGGAACAAGCAGATGTTATAAAACAACGTAACAGGCGAATCCTGAGGGCGGAAAAGAAAAGAAGCAAAATGACCGCCACCAGGTTTAAGAGAGAATTACAAGAGAATTCAGAAAAATTGGATATGATTACCAATGATCTTAAGGAACGGCTGACAGATTTAGAGCAAGAAAGTAAAAAAGATACAATCTTGTATAACAAAGTTTCACAAAACATTTCCCAAATCGGATCGAAAAAGATCGAATTGGGAAATATAAAGCTGGTTAAGCCGAGAAGAATTGAATTAACTGATCGCCAAACAAATAGATATCATGAGTATAGGGAGCGATATGATGCGGCTTTAGAATTAATCGGAGCTTGTAATGCTTTAATTGATGATATCCATGAAAAACTTTCGGAGGAAAATCTCAAGAAAGAATTTGAAGAGCGGTACGGCGATTTCATGGGCGACGTCTCATCTACTTTAAAAGGTTACAGAGCCAGATTCACCAATGCCATAGAAGATTTGGATACCCAGATGAAGGATGATTTACAAACATTCCCGGATGTGTATGCGGAAAAAACCGGACATTTAATACTCAGCGGTAATGAGGATAATGAAGAATTAAAAAGGCGTATTGAGCAATTAGGGGCTATCTACGATGCGATAAAAGAAGAAATAGAAGATAAATACGATTCGTTTGTTGACCATGTCGAAAGTTTGAGTTTTGATATTGACGACGATTTACTTGTGGGTTGGTATAAAGAACAATATGAAAAAATCAGTGAAAAAGTCGAGGCCTTACATGAACTTGCTCAACTCGGTATGGCCATAGAAATAATAGATCATCAATTTAACGTTCTTTACGCAGAAATGTCGGAAGCGATCGATTTCTTCAAAAGATTTACCAGTAAGAAACCGGAAATTGAAGAAAACTACAGACAACTCCGCATCGCCTTCGAACATTTGGAGAACAATCACAAGCTTCTCACACCTTTATATCGGACAATGAGAAGAACCAAAACAGAAATAACCGGCTCGGAAATCAAAGATTATTTAGAAATATTTTTCGCGAAACGATTCGAACGACACCGCATCAAATTTACTACCGATGCCTCGTTTGATAATTATGTTTTTTATACCTATGAGTCCGTAATTAAGCCGGCATTTATTAACATTATTAATAACGCACTTTATTGGTTAATCCCTGCAAGTGATAGAAAAATAAAAATTTCATACGAAAATGGAAAAATACTCATAATGGATTCCGGGGAAGGAATAGAATACGCAGATTTGGATAGAATTTTCACTCTCTTCTTTACTAGAAAACCAGGAGGGCGAGGAATTGGACTGTACCTTGCCAAAACAAATCTTCACACCATAGGCTACGAGATATATGCAAGCAATGATAAGAACTTCAATAGATTAGGCGGAGCGTGTTTTATAATGGAAAAAATCGAGGGGAAAAAAGATGAGTTTTGAGAGTGCCGCGAGAGAAATTGTTAGCGATTCTATTTGTTCCGCCGTATGTATAGATAACGCCTTTGAAGAGCCATACGCTTCCACCGATCATCCCGAAAAAGATAGTTTCAAAATTCCCAAGGGGTTATATGAAAGTTTTAAAGCGCAAAACTGTATCTTAGACATTTACAAATACGTTGATCTAAACGATTGGGAAAATAAGAAAGAAAACATCCTGAGAAATAAGGATCTTTTAATCTTGGATTGGGAATTAACCGACGGCGATCCGCCTTATAAGGATGCGTTAGAGGTACTATTGGAAGCCGTAAAAACAGAAAGTCTTCCTTTCGTGTATATATACACACAAGGGATTGATTTGGACAAAGTCGCCTTGAATATGTTTGGGTACTTTTCTGGAATTTCTTTGAACGATTTGAAACGAAAATACGGAGAATTATGTGATACAGTGGAAGAAGAAACTGAAGTAGAGGATACAAATAAAATTCTCGCGGGAATGAAAGAAAAGGTTAAAGATATTTTAATACATCAGGATAAGAGTAAGGAAACTAGAAAGGAGATATTTAAGTACCTCCAGAAAGAACGGGATATCGAAGCGAGGGAAGCGGAGAAGTTCTATGCGGATCTATGTAAAATCGGAAAAGACATCTTTTCCTGCGATACCCAGGACGACTTTTTAAGATTCGTCGCAATATTTTTAAATTCAAGTCATTTACGCGATTCTCCTGTTTCGGATGTTGGCATAGCCCCTATAAGGGATGAGAAATATGCCTATTTGATTCATAATACAATTGTGAAGATATCAACTAAAAGATTGTCCACTACGGAAGAAATCAAACCAGATGTTATTTCCCCCGAAGAGTTATATTCAGATCTATCGAAGAC
>CAYUEX010000033.1:0-16139 GCA_964443855.1 uncultured Halobacteria archaeon
ATCATTACCTGCTTAACGGGGAACAAATCACCATTTTTAATGCCGAAGGCATTCTGAGCAACGACGGAATAATCGCCGGACGCTCGTGAAGCGGTATGCGCGCCGATTACATCGTTTACGAGGAGCCCTTCTCTTAGCTCGCCAAGGATTTCGTCCTTTGAAGTTTTACCCACTTCAGCGCCTTCTTTAATAATGAAATTCGTTGCTCCGGGGGTCGGCAAATTATCGAAGCCTCTTAGTGCGTTACCGGTGCTTTCCACACCGTCTTTATTGGCTGTGTACGAATCGTAGAGAAAATTTTGTAGCACACCCTTTTCCACTATGGTTGTCTGTTGGGAAGGAACACCTTCACCATCCATTTTCCGGCTATTTACACCCAACGGCATCGTACCATCGTCAACAATGGTAAGAATCTCAGAAGCTACCGTCTCGCCTTTCTTGCCATGATAAGGCGACTGTTTCCGCTGCACATTCTCGGCACTCAGTTGTGGAATGACGGTATACGCGAAGAGGCTTTGCACTGCTTTGGGCGAGAAAATGACCGGAAGCTCTTTCGTTTTGAGCTTCGTACCGCCTAAACTGTCCACTGTTATCTTCACTGCCTCACGGCCTATCCAGCTAAAGTCAATGTCACTAAGCATTCGGCTTACCTTACTTTCGTAGCCCGAGATTTCCTCACCGCCACCTTCGCTTGCCACCACTGCTATCCCTGCAGAGACGTAAGTGCCTTTATCACGCGTTTCAATGCCTTCCGAATTCAGAATAAACGTTTCGTCAAAACCCGCTGCGAAGCTCCCTTCCGTCGGTGTGCACTCAACCCCTTTTTTAAGCTCATGCTCTTTCATTCCTGCGAGCATCTCTTTGCAATACGCTATCGCATCCTCGCTGCCACCCTCAACGCCAAGAAGGTCAAGTACCCGACGATCAAGCGTCTTTTCGAGCTCTTTGTAACCTTTTGACGGTTCTGTCGCGGGGATAGGTAATCCTACGAAATATCCATCCCGCTCCGATACACGCGCTTGTTTTATCGCATGCGTCACGCATTCTTCTATTTTATCTTTTTCCAATGCGGTAGTGTGAGAAAATCCTATTTTATTAGCAATGACAACGCGCACTCCGATACCGGCGCCTTTAACATGTTTGAGCTTCTTCACTTCCTCACGCTCGAGTTCGATGCTTAACACATTGCCGCGTTCTCCGTAGACCTCTACCTGGTCGCAGTTATTCAGTGCCAGTTCCAGTCCTTTATGCATGATTTCCAGCATCGTGTTCGTCTCTCACATTTATAAGCGCCGGGTAACTCACATTTGTGCACGTTTGTGGTATCCACAGCGGTTTTATAATGGTATTAATCTATTCGGATCCCTCCACCTAATATTAGTGGGAGAATTATATTAAACAAACACCATGCCAAATCCAATCAAAGAAGGCGAGTTTGTGCATTTGATAGGCAGAAAAGGTAGGAGGAACCATATTTTACTGAAGGTCGGGGCCTCTTTCTCGTTCCGCCACGGAATAATCGCACATGATGACGTAATAGGGGTGGATGACGGAAGCGTTGTAAAATCGAATTACGGTGAGAAGCTCTTGGTCATCAGACCTACCTTAGCTGAATACATAGCAAAGATGCGGAAAGGTTCACAGATAATATACCCGAAAGACATCGCGGCTATTTTGATGCTTGCCGACATATTTCCCGGTGCAACGGTGTTGGAAGCAGGTATAGGCTCCGGAGCGCTTACCATGGCGCTGCTGCGTGCTGTTGGCCAAGCTGGAAAAGTAATCTCGTACGAACGGCGTAAGGAATTCGCTGAGGTCGCACAGAGCAATATAGAGGCGTTTTTTGGCACGGTAGCAAGTTCGGGACGCGAGGGTTCAGGGACGCTGATCGTAAAGGATATGGACGTTTACGAAGGCATAGAGGAGAACGAACTGGACCGAATACTGTTGGACCTTCAAGAGCCCTGGAGAGCGCTAAAGCACGTAGAAAAATCACTAAGAAACGGGGGAATCCTCCTCTGCTACAATCCCACCGTGCTACAGATCTACAAGCTTGCGAAACGGCTGGAATTGAAGTACGCAGAGAGCTTTCGCATTATGGGCATTCATGAGGTAGGGATGCGCGGCTGGGAAGTTAAAGGGAGAAGCATACGGCCGGAACACCGAATGGTCGCTCATACCGGATTTATTTTCGTAGCGCGAAAATGTGCCCTGGCCAAGTGAAAACCGTCGTAAACGTGCTCTCTGAGCTCCGCTAAGTTTGCCGAGAAGAACAGATGACTAGTACATGAGCAATCAGAGCAACCGAAACCAGCTATGGACTCAAGATGTTGGTTAATGTTCGCCGCGATTTCGCATTCTTTGCGCTCTTCCATTTCCGAGTACACCACTTCATTTAGTTCAACGTCGGGATTCGCGAGAAGATAATCGATATGCCAATGCAGCTTCTTGTTATTGCCGATGTCGCGCAGGTGCCTCTTTATTCTCTGCTCCAAACCTGCAAGCGCAGAGCCAACATACGCATAAAATCCTTTTTTGAATGCTATCAGTCCTATTTTGCCTATTTCAATTTCTGTATCCGTGTGGTTCTCGATGATGAGCACGTAAGTCCCTTTCATTTATCTTTTCCGCTTCGCTTTCTAGCAGTAGATGCTTAAAAGAGGTACCATTAGAGATTATTAGGAATTAATAGAAAACTCTAGAGTCTAACCGAATAGTTGTTTTTGGTCATTTCATTTTGTCTGGGATTTGGTGTTGAGGCATCAATTTTTTCTACTTCTGAATGACATTCGTCATAGGTGAAAATATAGAAACACAAGGGTATAATGACCGCAATATATAGAATTGTTGATGGAAAGAAAAAGCGATAATAGAGGGTGTGATTAGAATGGGATTAACAAAAGAGAAGAGGGTACGGGATGTAATGGAGCGAGAAGTCATTACGGTATCTCTTGACACGCCGGTAAGTGAAATTGCCAGATTCCTCGTTGAGAAGGACGTACCTGCTGTTGCGGTAACCGCACCAGACGACGAGGCCGTAGGGGTCGTATCTGAGATCGACCTCATGAAAGTTTTCGACCAGAATTGGGACAACTTAACAGCGGAGGATATTATGTCATCCTTTGTGAGGACTATCGATCCTGAAACGACAATGAAGAAAGCCGCAGATATTATGGGTGAGTTGAAAATCCATAGATTATTTATACTTTCTCTAAGCCCTGCTTATGGTGTCCCCGTAGGGCTTCTAACCGCACGAGACATACTGAAAGCGATTGTCAAATCACAATGATTGATGTAACATTCAATCGTTACTCATACCTTACAACATTACGCACGCGTTCGACGTTCTGAAAGTGCGTCACTCCTGAATCAGCACCATATATTTCTTGGCTATTTAGGCGAATATCCTGCAACACATACTACTCGGGAATTGCACGAGATAGATGGATGGACCATATAGTTTTTATATTATTTACTTGTCAGTAGCATAAAGTGTGACACGGCTATGGAGGCAGAGCGAATAGAGGAGTTAAAGCGGAAGAAGAATGCGATTGTTTTAGCGCATAATTACGAACGAGCGGAGGTGCAGGACATAGCAGAGTTCGTGGGGGACTCCTTAGAGCTAGCGAGAAGAGCTATGGATACAACTGCAGATATAATCATCTTCTGCGGCGTGGATTTTATGGCGGAGACCGCTGCGATACTCAATCCTCGAAAAAAAGTGATTCTTCCTGATGTCTGTGCGATCTGCCCGATGGCGCAGCAATTGCCTCGAGACGTCTTGTTAAAGGCGAAAGAGGCGCATCCCGATGCTGACGTTGTCCTATACGTAAACACCCTTGCGGAGAGTAAGGCGCTAGCCGATTGCATTTGCACTTCTGCGAACGCACAAGAAATCGTTCGGGCTATGGATGCTCCGACCATATTGTTTGGGCCTGATCACAACTTAGCATATTATGCACAGAAGGGCACCCCAAAGACGATTGTTCCGGTGCCTGAACATGGCAATTGCCCTTCGCATCATCAAATCACGCTCGAAGATCTGCTGAAGGCGAGAGAAGCGCATCCACGGGCGAAGGTTATGGTGCATCCAGAATGCATCCCCGAAGTCCAGGACAGAGCGGATTACATTACATCAACCAGCGGTATGGTACGGATTAGCAAGGAAGTGGAGCACGATGAATTTCTGATTGGGACCGAAATTGGGCTCTTGCATCGGCTCGATAGGGAAGCACCGGAAAAGAGGTTCTATCCTATCTCGACTACGGCGGTCTGCCCGCAGATGAAGATGTGCACCTTGGCGAAGATAGAAGCGGCGTTAGAGTCCGAACAGCCCGAAGTCGTACTTCCTCCCGATATTATAGAGAAGGCAAGAAAACCAATCGAGCGAATGCTTGCGCTGTCGCACTGAACGCTACGTTATAAAAAGTTCAATTAAAGGAGATAGTTCAGTTGGGTTATTCATCAAAAAATCTCCTCGTTGCGATTGCATACCGCCTATCAGTTCATGATCGCAAGAATATCGCGCAAATAACTTTTTACGGAACTCAGGTTTGAGCAAATAAACATTTTTCAAAAAAGGGATTGTTTCTCTTTTTATTACTGGTTACCTGAAAAATTTCGCTAAATACGTGTCTCCCAAATCATAACTCCGCAATAATTATGCTTCTTTCGTATCCGCTTCGGTTTTTTTCTTGTGTAAGACCCATCCAGAAGAATCAATTTTCCCGTTGGGTAAAACAACAATCGTCCCATCATTTGTCTTTAAGCGTGTCTTTCTTAGCGTAACATCGAGGATCTCTCCTCTATGGTTCATCGTCTCAATTTCATTACCAATATTAAAGTGCCGGTCTACTAAGAGAAATATACCCGCCACCGCATCGCTTAAGGCATCCTTAATGGCTAAGGCAATAGCAGCCCCAACGAGAACTGAGGCACCCATGAGGGGATAAAGGATTTCTCCTAAATTCAGCTCGCCCGCGATATACATCAGCACTGCGAACCACAAAACATAGACCACAGCTCTTCGCATGATATTCTGCGTATCCAAGGGCAGAGCGGTAGCGCTTAAAAGACGTCTAACAAGCCGTTTAAATACGCCAATCACGAAGAACGCGACTACAAGGATCAATAGTACTCTTGAATACGGCTCAATCGTTAGAGATAACTTCAATAGATCTGTCAGATTCATCTAGACTCGCCTATCTTGTTCCAAGGGTTTTGATTTTGAAATGCAAAAAAGTCTGCGTAGTTCTTCATATTTCAGATTGCCTCCTTCAACACCACCCTTCCTCTTATCCCTCTTAGAAGATACAGGTAATAATAATCGCATAAGTCTAATTTAAATGTTTTCCTTGGACCTTACCATTATTCTAAGTATGACAATTACCAAAGGTATCGCTTCTACGCATCTATACCCTCACAAACGTTTCAAAGCCCCGATAATCTTCTTATTCTGCTCTTGCGTACCTACGCTTATCCTGATGAGCGAATCGCCCGCACCTCTGAATGACGAGCAATTGCGCACGGTTATCCCGTGCTTCTCTACCGCATCACATACCTCATCCGATTGCTTGGGTGCAACGTCAACAAGCACGAAATTAGCTTCTGACGGATAAACTTCGAACAACCCCTGCAGATTCTCCACGAGATATGGTCTTCCTGACCGCACCAAGTCTACACTTCTGTGTAAGTGCGCTTTATCCTCTAACGCGGCAACCGCTGCGGTTAACGCGACATTGTTGACCGTAAAGGGCATTGCGACTTTTTTGTACATGCTTACCAGCCATTCGGGTACGACCGCATAGCCAACCCGCAGCCCTGCGAGTCCAAACGCCTTTGAGAAGGTTCGCAGTACCAGCACATTCTCGTAGTCTTCCACGAGGTTCACCAATGACGCGTTGGCAAATTCCACGTATGCTTCGTCTATAACAACCATTGTTGTCGGCTCTGATTCCGCAAGCGCACGGACGTCATCTGCCGCGATGCAATTTCCAGTTGGATTATTCGGCGAGGAGAGGAAGATCATGCGTGTCTTATCGTTGCACACAGCAATCAAGTCACCGACCGGTATGTCAAAATTCCTAGTACGATCTCGTGGTACGTACCGTGGCGTGCCGCCGGCGGTCTTTACCAGAGACTCGTAAAGCGAAAACGTGGGTACCGGTATGAGCGCTTCATCGTCCGCACCAATGAAAATTTTGACGAGTGTATCTAACACACCATCTATGCCCGCACCGATGACGATGTTTCCCTCATCGGCGTCCACATACCGTGAAATATCAGTCCTAAGCGTTTCCTCATCTCGATCCCAGGGATATACGCTCAGCTTCAATTCTCCAGCTTCTAAACGCTCGACTATCGCTTTTACTACGTTTAGACTGGGCCCTAGCGGGTTTTCATTCGAGCTCAGCTTGATCGCTCCCTTTACCAATTTTCCCGGCTTATATTCTGCTATTTCCTCTACAGCTGATCGCACTGGCACACGCATTCTGATACTCATTTGTCACTACGAATACATATAGGATGGGTAGTTCTTATTAGGGCTCAATTTAAAACGAAGAAAACGCGTATTTCCCGTTTCTTCGCACGGTGAAGTCAAGCAGTGATAGAGTAAAGCGCATCTTTTATATAGTATGGTGAATGAAACTTTTAAAATGATGAGAAAAATAGTAAATAAGCCGCAGGTGAAGCCGTTTGTGTTCTACGGACTGTTACTTATACCAACTCTTTTTTTGTGCTGTGACCAGAACTTAGGGAAGAATTCGATCTTTTTTATTGTTATACTCGCGATGCTTCTAGCGAGCGTAATAGAGATTCCAATACTCAAAGTGCGAACTAAAAAGCCGGATTATAGCGAAAGCGAAGCGCGTTGTATCGGCGAAATGTATGGCGTGCCAATAGCAGAAGAGATGCGGGCCGACACGGAAAAGCGGTATAAAACACGGATAACGCTGAATCTGGGCGGGTTTATCATGCCGCTGGTCTTTTCGATCTATCTGCTGCTTGCCGTTGATCGTATGGCGAGCTATCCGCTGCCGCTGCTGGAAGTGATGATGGCAACCTTAGTCATGACGCTCATTTCATTCATGCTCGCTGAGGTGAAAAGCGGTGTGGGACTCATCGTTCCGAACTACGCAGGACTCTTTGCGATTCCGCTTGGACTTATTCTCGCGCCAGCAGAGCTGCCATTCGGACTCGTAGCAGAGGTATTAATCTTTGTACCGGCGATCTTTGGCATTCTGTTGGGGATGCTAATAGCCTTGGTAACACTGCCACGGGAAGATGTGGGGAGTGCTTTTTTCAATCTCGGCGGTATTGGCAGTTTTTACACCGTATACCTCATCTCCTTCCTGGTACTCGTCATGAGCAGTATAGCATAGGCATGGAGGACAGAGCGTAACCGTTTTCACGATTACAGGAAGGTGCGTTTGGATGCGGATACTAATAGTCGGCGGTGCCGGGGGGATGGGTGAATGGTTCGCCCGTTTTTTCACAGAGAACAATGGTGACGTGCGGATACTGGATATTAGTGATAAAACAGAGGCGGTAGCCAAAACCCTAGGTGTACCTTTTTCAACGGTAAATGTCTTAACGATAGATGCGGGAACACTGAGCGATGAGTTGGCTGATGCTGACATCGTGCTCGTCGCAGTCCCCATTGATATCACCGAACGCGTAATAGAGCGTGTAGGACCAACACTGCGTGAAGGTTCACTCCTGATGGATGTAACGTCGGTGAAAAAAGCGCCCGTGGCGATGATGGAACAATGCACCAGCGAAGGAGTGGAAATTCTGGGCACGCATCCGTTATTCGGACCTTCTACAAAGAGCATACGTGGTATGCCCGTCATATTCGTGCCTGTACGAAAAGGGCCACTCTACGAAAAGGTGTACGAGCTATTTGAGCGAAACGGAGCGAAACTTGAATTATTAACTGCCGAGGAGCATGATGAGATAATGGCAGTAATCCAAGGACTGCCGCATTTTGTTCTCTTCTCCTTTGGCATCACGTTAAAGAATCTTGATTTTGATGTCGACCGGGCACGGCGATACATGGGTCCCATGTACGAGGTGGTTCTGGATTTTGTAGGGCGGTTGTTACATCAAGATCCGTACCTTTACGCGCAGATACAGACGAATTTTGAGATGCAAAAGGTACACGAGGCTTTTTTAGCGAGTGCGACGAAACTGTCCGAGCTAGTTGCTGCAGGGGACGTAGATGCATATATAAGAGAGTTGCAGATGGCGAAACAGCATTTTGGTGATACTGAGAGCGCGATGCGTGATTCTGATAGGATAATAGAGGAGAAAATAAACCTTCCTTTTCAAAAGAAAGCTTTACCAAAGAAATAAGCTCTCTAAAAGACTGCGTGATAAAAGAGTCCGTTATGAACGTGAAGAGGTGGCGATCCCTACGAAACATTTATATATGCTCATTATATGTGGTATTTACAGGTAAGAAACATGTTTCTTGAACTCCTCGCGTTTATTGTCGGATTAGTGTACGGCTACGCGAAACCGGGTAAGGAAGATCGGTGGGCATTGCTCAAGAGGGGTGCGATCTACGGGATTATCCTCGGTGTCGTCTTCGGGCTCATCGGGTTCTTTCTCGGCAGCTTTCTCGGGTCTCTCGGAGGCGGACTCCTCTTCTTCGCCGCGGGCACCATCGGTATTTTCATCAGTGTGGTCGTTCTCGTGATCATCTTCATCGTGGGCACGTTCATCGGTGATCTTGTAGAGAGCGCGCTCAAACGATAAACCGTGCACTGCAGCAAGAATTAACTAGTAGAATTATAACAGTAGAATAGCTATGCCGAGTATTGGGTTCCATCTTGCTATTACGCTTTTCTTTCTCGCGGCATGCTTAAAGGATGAAGATCTTAAACCTGCGCTGCTTTTGCTTCCATTTGGACTCTTAAGCGACCTCGATTCGTACATCGGCGTGCATCGGGCTACATTGCACAACCTGTTTATCATCTTTGTTCCGGTGCTTGTGATGATCGGACTTAAACGGGTCAAGGTCACCGCGGTAAAGGATAGATATTTTATCCTTGCGTCCTTGCTTCTCGCGTCTCACATCTTATTAGACTCATTTTATAACGGCGCTTTTCTTCTCTACCCGTTAAGTGACAAGAGCTACAACCCGCAATTCTGGTTTGGGCTGACGGAGACCGGCTTGAGTATGGTCTTTACGTGGATCGTTCCCGGCAAGGTCGGTGAACTTGTGTATGTGACGAGGCCGACTTCTGGCGTTCCTGAGATACCAATCATTAGCAGTGGAATCGAACTCGTCATTGTTATATTCGCCGTGCTCACGTTCGTTTTAAAATTCAACGAGTATTTCTTTCAAGTTTTTTATACCAGAAACCGCAGATAAGAAAATAGCCCGGTAGTGTAGCGGTCAAGCATACGAGGCCCTGGACCTCGTAACGTCGGTTCGAATCCGTCCCGGGCTATCTAAAATCAATCGTTGTAAAGAAAATGCCGATACGCACGAGCGAAACGGAGATAAAGCATCTGGTGATAGCGTGGCTTGCAATAGCCTGTGCATTCACCATTATACTCCACAGATGGTACTCGCTCAGTCTATTTTCAGTTTTTGTTATTTCTGCGGTTACCGTTGGTTTTGCCTTCATCTTCCATGAACTTGCTCATAAAGTGGTCGCACAACGATACGGCGCGTGGTCAGAGTTCAGGATGGCGCCGCTCATGCTACTCATGGGACTACTAACCGCATTTATGGGTTTTATCTTTGTAGCGCCCGGTGCAGTCATGATCTTCAATCCGTATCTCACGCGCGAGGAGAGCGGCAAGATAGCAGTAGCGGGTCCAATGATGAACGTAACGCTCGCGTTTCTTTTCTTTGCGCTCTTCAGTCTCGCCCCCTACGGCATGTTTGGATTGATTGGCAAATTCGGCATGACGATAAACGCATGGCTCGCGGCTTTCAATCTGATTCCGGTTAGTGTCCTGGACGGCAAGAAGGTATTAGCGTGGGATAGGGGCGTATATGGCGTTGCATTAGGGATTGCGATTTTTGTACTGATCATAAGTATGGGCTACATCTGAGGCACGATGATGAAACCAGAAGAGGGTGAAACAGGAGTGAAAGAACGATTGATAGATGATTACGGTAGGGAGATCCGGAGCTTGCGATTCTCGCTGACGAGCCGCTGTACGTTGAATTGTATTTACTGTCATCGCGAGGGCGATAACCGAGCAGCGCAGAAGCGAGAGAAAGAGATCAGTAGCGAGCGGGTAATTGCGATAGCACGCGTTGCATCCGCTCAGTTCGGCGTTCGAAAGATAAAAATAACGGGTGGCGAGCCGTTGATGCGTACGGATCTTGCGGAGATCGTACAGGGCATGCGAGCATTTGAAGATGACATCTCAGTAACGACCAATGGCGTATTCCTGCAGAAGTACGCGGCAGACCTTGCAGATGCAGGCCTGGATAGAGTGAATGTCAGCCTGGATTCCCTTAAAGCGGAACGATATGATTTCATTACACGTTCTAAGAACAACCTTTCACGGGTGATCGAGGGTATTGACAGCGCGATTGACGCAGGGCTTACGCCGATAAAACTCAATATGGTGGTTCTCAAAGGGGTAAACGACGATGAGCTTGTCGATATGATGCGGTTCGTAAGTGACTGCAACAAACGAGGCGATGGAAACGTGGTAATTCTGCAGCCCATCGAATTGATCCCTGCTTTTAACTCGCCTCTGCAGCAGTATAAAGCAGACTTTAATAAACTGGAGGAAGAACTCAAATCGAAGGCGTCAGCGATAAAGACGCGCAGGCTGCAGCGTAGAAAGAAGTATATTGTCGATGGTGTCGAGGTAGAGGTGGTGCATCCAATCGATAATACTGAGTTCTGTGCCAATTGCTCGCGATTGCGAATAACGTCTGATGGCATGCTCAAAGCATGTTTGCTCAGGGATGATAATCTCGTTCCGGTCGAGCGTGCGGACGACGAGTACATACGAAACCAACTGATGGTGGCGATGAAGCGTAGAGAGCCGTTTTTTCGCTGATCTAAAGTAGATAAAGGAGTAAACAAAAAATGGACGAAAACGTAGATTTGAAAATTGTTGTTGATGGGGAAGAGATGGACGTGAATGTGTTCGTACAGAACATTATAGGACGAGCGATTGTCGGTTCGGTGTGCGTGTTAAAGGGTGTGAACGAGAATTGGGAGAAGATGGAACTCACGGTGCGGAAGGCGAAATAGATAAATAGATAGTTAACGAACGTCACTTTTTGGCTTATAGCGCCTCCCGTAGACTCGGTTTTACATTACGATAAACAATGGTAAAACGAGCAGAGTTGAAACACGATCGGTTTTACAAAGCCGCGAAAACAGAAGGATATCGGTCTCGTTCTGCATTCAAACTGCTACAGATAGTCCACAAATTCAAACTGATCAAACCGGGTGACATCGTCGTGGATCTTGGCGCGGCACCAGGCGGCTGGTCGCAGGTCGCACACGAGTTGATCGGCGACAAAGGAACGGTGATAAGCGTGGATCTGCTGTCGATGGCGCCTATAGCGGGTGTTGTGGTACTGAAGGGAGATATCACAAACGAAGAGACAATCTCGACTATACTCGAGGCGCTCGCATCGAAAGAGCGAAAAGCGGTGGACGTCGTGATATCTGACGTAGCGCCGCAGTTGTCGGGAAACAAAGATCTGGACCAGTATCGTTCGTGTGAATTGAGTACGGCTGCGCTTACAATAGCTACTGAACTCTTAAAAGAGAAAGGGAATTTCGTCACGAAGATCTTTCAGGGCGAGTACTACCCCCAATTTTACAAGAGTGTGAAACTAAAATTCAAGGATACAAGGGCGTATTCTCCCGCCGCCACGCGTAAACGGAGTGCGGAGGTGTATGTGGTGGGGAAGGGGTACAAACAAAGCCTGAACTCATCTTGAGGTAACGAGACCCGGTGTGATTTCTAGCAAATTTACTGATTAGACGACGAAATCCATTTATTTTACCGCGTATCACACCCACAAAAGTAGACGCTTTTAAACCATTTATTTGATTTGAGAAGAAGAAAGTTATTGCGATGAAGAGCCGCAGCCATAAGCACCCCCTGAGCAGCGGGATCCCGTGCAGGAGCCATAGCTGTGTGCATTGTTGCCTCGAAACGAGTATGCCGCTTTCGTCGTTTGACATACAGAGAATCGTGAAGCGGGGCCATGATCTGAGCGATTTCACGATTAAGGCAGACGGTGGACGGCAGCTCAAGAACATTGCAGGACGATGTGCCTTCCTCTCAGAGGACGGCTGCACGATATATCCGTATAGACCAGAAGGCTGCCGGATATACCCGTTAATTTGCGACGAAGAGCTCCGTAAAGCCGTACTGGACCATCTCTGTCCCTATGCCCCTGAATTTGACGTTAAGAAGGGGGATATCACAAAACTGAAGAACCTCCTTGGACAACTAGGGATATGAGGGGGAGTTCTCCTATGCATCACTTTCGCCCTCATCGTTTATCTGGTCGCTTCAAATCTCTATCCTTCTCTTAATTTAAGAGCACAATAGCGAGGTTCAACGCTGCGGCAATGCTCACCCAGAGGATATAGGGTACGAGGAGTAATCCCGCAGGTTTCGAGAGCGGTAAGAACTTCACAATGGTCGCGGCGATCGCAATCCATAGCATCAGAATGACACTAAGTCCTGCAAGCGGTGATCTGAGCCCGAAGAACGCGATCGACCAGAAGGCATTGAGGAGTAACTGAATACCGAAGATTGCAAGTGCACTTTTCACGTGACGATCCTGAACGCCTTGCCGCCATATGAGGAAGAGCGAGATGCCCATTAGTGTGTACAACGTCAGCCAAACGGGCGCGAAGAGCCAATTGGGCGGCGTGAAAAAGGGCTTGTTGAGCGTGACATACCAGGTTTGTATCGCCGAACTCGTTGCGACTGCTCCAATCATACCTGCGAGCTGACAAACGAGGATGCTTGCGATTAATTTGAGAATATTCTTCACGTCCATTGTCTACACGAACTCCACAAACAAGAATGATAAAGGGTGTGATCCAAGATAAAAATATCTGCTATCGGATTATTTTTGAGCATGGTGGGCGAGTAAAGATAGACTGGAAAAAGGAGAAGTTTCGTTACGTAAAAGCCTATTCCACCAGAAGCCTCGCAGAAACGGAGTGCGGAGGTGTATGTGGTTGGGAGGGGGTATAACGGATAGATCATACAAAGCAATTTTTAAGTTTCCACTTCAATTTCTCCAAGGGATGAGATCATGGGCAGCAAAAAAGGGGATATCGCCTTCGTCGTTGCTGATATTTCTTCTTTGATGTCTTTTTTATTTCCCATTCATCTTTGAAATTAGCCGAATCGCAGGAAAATTCTTCTCGATGCCTGGAAAGAAAAAAGTTATAGAGCCGGAGCGCATAATCGGCCTGTTTCACCTGCCAGTCTTCGTGACTCTTGGACATATGGCTGAGAAACTGCTGCTTCTGTTCTGAGCTTATGTGCTGCTCAATCGACCTATTACTATATCATAATTATTCATATGAAGTTTTTATACTGCACGAAACAGCACCTTGTTGAGGAAGCGCTTTGAAGTAGTGCCCCGTTTACTTCAAAATTTTATGTATATGCGAATAAATCCCAAAGCTTTTAAGCATGCGGAGCAATAATACAGAAGTAACTGTTGGGCCTTGAAGGAAAAGGTATGAATCCATGACGAAATTAGCCGAGCAACCTGCAAAGGATTGCTTCATTGTTTGTCCCATTGGAAATGAACAGTCCCCAGAGCGAAAGAGATCGGATACTTTACTGAAACATGTGTTTACGCCCGTTCTGGCCAAATATGGTTATGTTGCAATCCGTGCGGATCAAATACCAAAGGCAGGCTTAATCACTTCTCAAATTATTAACTTAATAGTCGATAGCCCATTGGTGATCGCGGATCTTACTGGCGGTAATCCAAACGTCTTCTATGAGCTGGCGATAAGGCATGCCACTGGAAAGCCGTACCTGCAAGTCATTGAGAAAGGCGAGCGAATGCCTTTCGATGTTAGCGGATTTCGTACTATCCAGATTGATACCCATGATATAAATTCAATTGAAGAAGCAAAAGAACAGATGAGAAAACAAATAGCGCATTTTGACGCTGGTCACAAGGCAGATTCACCTATTTCCATCGCAACCAACGTGAAGATTATTCAATCTGATGCCTCGTATGCCGAAAGGCTGTTCAATAAACTTGATGAAATGCACGGATTTTGCGGCTGGACGAGCATAGATGACCTTGGGGACAAATTGGACGATATTGAACGTATTCTCGACGAAATTAAGGTTAAGATAGAGTAGTGAAGCAGACCAATCGTACCCAACAAAGCTGTGCACTCGACGCTTCTACGTCGCGCGAGTGATAGCTGCCGTTAGACATCAGGGACAAAGATGAATGAATCGGCCAATAAGATATTTGTAGATCATCCGGCACCGAGTATCGGGTTGATGACCCTCATGATCTTCGCAGCGACGAGTTTTGCCGTTGCTATCCCATTGGTTCTTCGAATGCCACCTAGCAAAGTGGTGTCATGGTTCGTTCCCACCATTGTTACTGTCTTAGTTCTCTTCATTGCGATTCTATGTTTCTCCTTCTGGCTTTTGTACACAACCTACTACATTGTGGACAAAAATGGCATAACGGTGAAATACGGACCATCGACTAATACATATAGATGGGCAGACTTTAGGACGGTGTATTGGCAGAAAGGGATGTTTGCGACAAAGATTGGATGGCCGTCAGTGACTCCGTGTGTCAGACTCTCGGATGCAATTGCTCTGCACAGAAAGAACAAGTGGTGGGCCCTGTATCTAACCCCGAATGATCCCAAGGCATTTATTGAAAAAATCACATTGTTTGCACCCGAACTGATTCAAGAGATGATAATATAAACAAGGCGATATCTAACCACAGCATTCAAGCGACTTGGTGTTATGCGCCGCTTCACACCAAGCGCCTGATGCAAATCGTTCGGCGCACAGAGAACAGAGCGAGCCCCGTTTCTCTGTCCACTGAAAAATGGATAAGTCCGACCTGATTAAGAGGATTAAAAGCGAGATGGTGGTGATCTACGAATGATGGAAGAGGATACCACTTATTTACGGCACATTCTGGATTAACAATCTCCAAACCACCACGGCACAAACTTCCAGATCGCCAGTACCCCCGCAAAGAGCGTTGTAACGAGAATAATCCGTTTCAACTTTTTGTGATCGGTGAACCGCAAAATATGCGTTCCGGCAATGTACGAGCAAATGAGGACGGAGCAATGTTTAAGAGAAAGGTAAATGTAGTTCTAACGATAAAAGGTTATAAAGGAGACTGTGATAATGGAACCGCAAACGCTCTTTGAGAAACTGGTCAAGATCCTGCTCAAGCACGGAACAAAGAAGATAGCGGTTTTTGGCTCCTACGCACGTGACGAAGCGAAGCCTGAAAGTGACATTGACCTTCTGGTGGAGTTTTCGGATCGGAAAAGTTTGCTTGATCTTGTGGGGATTGAGCAGGAGCTCTCTGACGCGTTGGGTGTGAAGGTGGATCTGCTCACAGAGAAATCGATAAGTCCCTACCTGATTGACCGGATAAAAAGCGAGATGAAGGTGATCTACGAATGATCAAAGAGGATACGGTTTACTTACGACATATTCTGGCTTAACAATCTCCTACCCCCACGGCACAAACTTCCAAATCGCAAGCATTTCCGCGAAGAGCGTTGTAACGAGAATAATCCGTTTCAACTTTTTGGGATCGGTGAACCGTAAAATATACGTCCCGACAACGTACTGCTAGTGAGATCGCGTACGTAACAAATGTGCGAGCAAAACGTTTCCGTTGAACGCATGGATTTAGGCCGGAGCTAGGATTTAAATCGAAATAATGGCGCACGCTCATTAAAAACTTTCTTTCTTGATGGTGCCATCCGCGGTAATGCATGGGCTCGATGCGACCCATCCGCTACAGCGGATGGATCCTTCATTTTTCCCTTATTTTAGGGACCAAAATGTTTGAAGAGATTTTGTTCAAAAATTTTAGAGGTTTTTGATAAACGTCCATTTTTAGGAAACTAGCTTAAGAGGTGCTGCTCAAC
>CAYUEX010000034.1:0-16008 GCA_964443855.1 uncultured Halobacteria archaeon
TTATACTGTAAACTGTATTGTATCAATAGTAGACTCATAGTACGTTTCCTTTTTAAGCCGGTTCTAACAAGATTAAAGACGTTAAGTTCTTATTTTCTGTTCTTATTCCAAGCCCTTAGCCTATTTTATTATAGCTTAACCCACATAGTTCCGATGGGAAAACAGCACCGGCTAAAACTAAAAAGCTTGAAATGTACAGAAATGAAGATAGTAGGGTCCGTCTTACTATTTGTGCTTACGGTTGTTTTCTCATTAACTGTTTTCACTCACCCGGTATGTGGGGAGACAAATAACACTGCAGATACGGGAATAGAAGGTATAGATCCTGATTTAGTTGCAGGGGTGTGGAATGCAAGCGTGGAGTTTGCAGAAGAGGTAACCCACGAGATAAATATATCAGGAGAGGATTTAGGGGGGCAAGGATCAATTGATGATTTAATCACTTTGATACAGATAACGCTCCCCTTCACCTCAAAAGTATTAGAGATGGTCCAGAGTGAAGAGACAGAGACAGAATCGGGAATGAACGTAACAGTTAATGAATCAAGTTTAATAGCCGACGAGATGGTAGAGAGCGCATTTCAGTATCTCCGATTCTTACAAAGTGATAATCTATGCGAAGAGGCGATAACTATAATGGACCAAGGTGGAACGTGGGACGATTAACGGGTTAAAACATCAGGTGCCATTTTTTACGTTTTGAATTGTTGAACAACCGCGAGCACGCAAAAAGCCATCACTCCTTATCTATCAGTTCCTGTTTGTACGCAGAGCCGTACGCAGGGAAGAGATTAGATGCAGTAGAACCCAAAGACTTGCTGTAAGCAGCAGTTACGAATACAAAAATAAGACTTCCTATTTACAAATAACGATATTTCCGTACGTGTCCACCGAAAACTGCATACCTGGCAGCACAACAGTGGTAGAATCTCGCCCTTCGATAATCGCCGCACCCTCGTGTTCGAAATAAGCAGGCAAATCCACTCTTCTATAGACTGGGACGTATTCTTGACCGCCCTCAAAAAGCACCATTCTCTCCTCAACAGGTTCACCAGCCGCTTCAACACGTGCTTTAGGAAGTTCCGGCTTCTTCCTTGGCACAAGCACTCTTAATCGAATAGTAACGAGCTCTATGTCCTCTGCAGGTACCGCATAGCCATAAAGCTGGTTATGACGTTCATGGAATTTTGTCTGAACTTCCGCCACTGTCGTAAAGCCTACATTTATCTCGTAACTCTGCCCTACGTACCGCATATCCAACGAGGGTAGCAATGTCGCGTTTTCAAAGTCAATATCCTGTTCCGCAAGCTCTCTCTGAGCTTCATCCGAAAAAATAGCTAACGTTTCTTTAACCACCATTTCAGCTTCTTGTTCTCCATCGTTAACGCGCAAAAGGTGCGTTCGACTGTAATCCAAGTGCACGTCAGAGACCAAAATGCCATAGGCAGAGAATACGCCGGATGCAAACGGCACGATTACCTTTGGAATGCCAAGCTCCTGCGCCAGTGCCGCTGCATGCACAGGACCCGCACCGCCAAAGGCACATACCACAAAATCCCTGACATCAAGTCCTTTCTCTACAGAAACTAACCTTAGAGCTTTGATCGTATTCGCGTTCACAATCTTCCAAACGCCTAAAATCGTATCTTCATACGACATACCGATCCTATTCGCAAACTGTTCCACGCGCCGTTTTGCCTTTGCTGCATCCAAGACCATCTCACCGCCGACGAAGTAGTTCGGATTGAGAAACCCGCATAACAGATCGCAGTCGGTTACCGTAACGTCCGTTCCACCTAGTCCGTAACAAATCGGCCCCGGAGAGGCCCCCGCACTTTCCGGGCCAACGCGTAACGCACCGCCGTCATCTATCCATGCTATGCTACCGCCGCCCGCACCAACCGTCACGATGTTGATCATAGGCATTGTTAGCGGCAAGCCGTTAATGCTCCCCTCTGACGTCCATGACAGGTTACCGTTGATTATGGTTGAAACGTCCGCGCTCGTTCCACCCATGTCAAAGGTGATTATATTAGCCCTTCCCAGAAGCGTACTCAGATACTTCGCAGCCGCTACACCACCTGCAGGTCCAGATAGGAGCATATTTACCGGTTTATGCTTCATCACCCCCGCCTTGACGACGCCGCCATTTGACTGCATGACATAAAAATGTTCCACACCAGTTTTCGCCAACAGCGTTTCCATACTGGTTAGGTACCGCTCTACCGTTCGCTTCAAATACGCATCTAAGACCGTTGTAGACATCCGTTCGTATTCCCTGAATTCCGGCAGAACCTCTGAAGAGCAGGAAACCGCAAGCCCGCTTTTACAGAGGCTATCCCGTACAATGTGTTCATTTTCTGGATTCAGAAACGAGAATAAGAAGCATATCGCGACTGAATCAACGCCTTTGGCTTGTATTTGCTCTGCTACAACCCCTATTTCTTTTTGCGCTGGTGCCGTAAGTATCTCGCCCTGAGCGGATACGCGCTCGGAAATCTCAAAACATACCTTTGTATCAACAATTTGCTGCGATCGAGACGAATCAAGCTTGTAAAGATGAGGGCGTTGTTGCCGCCCAATGTTCAAGATGTTTGCAAAACCTGTTGTCGTTACCAACCCGGTTTTCGCACCTTTGCGCTCCAAGACGGCATTTGTGGCAAGCGTCGTGCCGTGTGGAAATGACGGAGCTTGTGAGCATCTCGCCAAACCGGTCTCAATCGCGAGTTCGGGTTTGTGTGGGGTAGAGTAGAAGGTACCTTGAATGTCCTTATCTCGCCTTTATCAAATATCACGAAGTCTGTGAAGGTACCGCCGATATCAGTACTAATAGGCATCGTTTGTCTGTCTACTTCTCCGTATAATATAGCTGAAGTTTAGTTTTGTCATAAAGAGCGTCACGATTTAAGATTCAAGGAAAGGCAAACAAAGGAGACCGCGAGCCCCGAACGAGTTTAGAGAAGAGCTGACGAAAAGAGCAGCGGCAGCCTTTATATTAAATTAAATGAATGATTTAAGTATATGCATCCAACCCAAAGAGAGGAAACCCCTGAGGATAGACGGAAGAGGTGGATGGAAAGAGAAGCAAAAAAGGCTGATGACGCGAAACCAAAGGAAGCGAAATGTTCACGGTGTGGTAAAGCTGTGGTAGAGGGGGAATACATAGAGTTCCAGGGGAGTATTTTGTGCGCAGATTGTTATGCCGACGAATTGGAAGAAGGCATGGATATGGGATCTGCAGATAGCTGTGGAGCGGGATAAGAAAGAGAGAAGTGAGTGAAATGAGCGAGAAGATATATACACTACCCATCCCTCGTGCTATAACGACGGGTATTATTTTTGAAGCCGCGGAGAAATTCGGGTGTGAGGTTGGTCAGGAGAAGCCACCTGAAGATGCGTTTGATGTACGAACCGATCTACCAATCAAGGATTATGTGCCTCGGATAATACTACAGAGTGATTCCCCTGATAAATTAGTGGCGGCTCAGGAATACATCTACAAGAAGCATGAGGCGTGGATCCAGGGCCTAGAAGAATGGCGTGCAATGCGCCGTGAGCGATTTCTAAAGAAGATGCGGAAATAAAGCACTCTTTAAATAACCTGGAAACACTGCCCAACAACCGTGCGCCTCTAAAGAGAGACAGGTTGACCTAAGCTTTTACTGCTTTGCGCTGCGCGTTTTGCAAAAGGGTTAAACACAGGCTCTATTTCATTACGCGTTCGCTGCCACGAGAGGTGTTCTATCTTAATCCTTTAACTCACCCATATAGAGCCATTGATCTAAATAGCCGTCACTCGCTTTGTTCTCTTGTATCCGAGCGTCAAAATCATCGTGTAAGAGCTTGTTCAGGATTGTCGTCTCTTCTTCGCTCGAAACCGTCAAAAGCACCTTTCCTTTGCTCTTTAAAACTTTTGGCACTTCTCGTAGCACCTTCTCCCACGTAAAGAGATCAAACGGGTTGAGCTTGCCGACCATAAAGCCAAACACCACGTCAAATTCTTTGCCGAAGAACGAGGAAAGCAATGAGCAATCCAGTACAATGCTCCTCTTCGGCTCTAACACGCCTTCCTCCAAGCCTTTGCAAACCTCGCATTTGTCTATATCCACCGTAAAGGGGAAGATCCCCGATTCGTGCAGTGCTATGGTCGCACCGCCATCGCCGCAGCCAAT
Source organism: uncultured Halobacteria archaeon (assembly GCA_964443855.1). GTDB lineage: Archaea > Halobacteriota > Syntropharchaeia > Alkanophagales > Methanospirareceae > JACGMN01. The sequence continues at coordinate 4,173 of CAYUEX010000034.1, forward strand.
CTCAAGTGCCTTCGTATCGTCGCCGTTATTGATGCCGTAATCCCTTAAAAATTCGCTTACCGCCGTCTTCAATGCTTCTATCCGGTGTGGTGGATAAAAGCTCTGCGCTTTCAAATTACAGTCACAAAACAATCTATTCACCAAGCCGACAGCATAAAATTCAATCACGCCTTCCTGAAACGTGTTCCGCCCCACTATTACATCGCGCTCTTCAGCGCCGTTTATCCTGGTTGCGAGCGTCTCAAACTCTTCTTTCCTCAGCCTATCTGCAATAACATCAGTGAAGACCATCCAGAACTCCAAATCCTTGTCACGCAGAGCAAGGCCGATCAGGTCCTGCCGTGTATCGTAAATCCGTATCGATTCTAACACATCCGCTTCTTTGACCTTGCCCATATAGTCAAGGGTTCGGTCTATCCACTTCTGTCCCGCAAAACTGTCCTCTACCAAGGTGAAATTATCAATTCCTAATAGCCTGCTCAGTTCCGTCTTATGTTGATTGTTTTCCTTGCTCATTTACCCGTAAAAAACGCAATAAACCGCTCTGAAGGATATTCATGAATGCTCGTGGCGATAATCGTACCGACACCGTATTCCGCGGTAACTAAAATTGGTTTTCCCTCCGATTCCCCTTTTGCCGCTAAAATGATGTCCCAACCGTCTTCTATCTTCTCAAAGTAGCCATCACACATGCATTCGTCGTTATCTATAATTGCTGCCGCTTTGTGCTCTTTCACCCGCTCTATCTCCACTGTTCGTTCATCCCTCAGATACGTGATCCCCCACGGCAGCCAATTGTACGCATCTCCCCCTGAAAGTGCTCCTGATACCAACAGTGTCCCGCCAGCCTTGACAAACGTGTTGATAAACGCGCTGTTTGCCCTGAGGTCTTTAAGTACACCTGAATAGAACGCGTGTCCAAACCCCGCAGGCACAATGACCAACCTGCAAGATCGCCACGAGAAAAACGGCGCTGCTAAGAGTTTTGGCGTCACGATTTCGCAATCAAAGCCATTATCCGTAAGATACTGCTTGAACGGCGTGTCCTTGTCCCATAACAGTGCTATTTCCCGTCCCATCTGTTCTCTCTAGGAAAAATAAAGGGTTTATTGAGCTTTTCGTGCTGAGCCGGCTGATTCAGCATAGTTTATCCGATTTCTCGAAGGCTCCGCTGCACATTACTGACAATTTCATTCAGTTTCTCTTGTGGAACGCTCGCGTGTCGTACAATGCCGCTCACAATACCCACCAACTTTCCCTGTGTCTCCCCGTCCTTGAATTTCGTGCTCACCCCGATTTCCTCGAAATCTTCAAAGGTTACGGGCGATTGGCAAAGAACGATTGCCGGTACCTTCACCTTCCTCAGCACAAACCGTACCTTGTAGATGAAATGCACTTTGACATTGCCATGATGTAAAATGAGCAGTTTGTGTTGATTGATGATATCTACCTCCCGCGGCTCCAATCCAAAGGCGACACCATGACCACCAGTTCGTGGTGCATCTGTCGGTGTGCCATCTCCAGCATTCAAGATTATCTCACCGACGTTTATACCATGGCCCCGCAATTCGGTCGTTATCTCGCATACGGGCTTTGGCACATGCCGGTATCCTGGAGACATTGCAACCGCGATTACGTCATTCTTCCAGGCCTTTGCAAAGGTACCTCTCTGAGCTATACCCCCACCTAAGCCAAGCCCTTGCCCTTTTCTACATGCTACTATCTGTGTTTCTCGCCCTACAGCCATTTTTTCGCGTGTGCACCCTCAGGTGCCCCTCAAATCCTCCAGTTCTGTTATTTTGCCATCTTGCATGTGTGCTATCCTATCACAGACATCATTGGCGAAATCAACGTCGTGTGTAACAATGAGGAAGGTCATTCCCAGGTTTTCACGCGCGGCCCGTATGGAATCAGCAACGAATTTCTTCGTTATCGGATCCATCGTTCCCGTTGGTTCGTCAAGAACCGCTATTGCGGGCTCCTTCATGATTACCTGAGCAAGTGCAACACGCTGGCGTTCCCCCACGCTCAGTTCAGCATGCGTCTTAGGCAGTATTTCCTCTGCTGTTTCTTCGCTGAAGCCGACCCCTTGCAGGATGAATTTCGCTTTCATACTCGCAAGCTCTTGTGGTATCTTCATCCCGATGCACGTGGTGAGATTCTCTAATATCGTGCGGTCGGGATACAACGAATATTCCTGATGTAACATGGCGACACGGACGGCTGCCTGTTCACCTACGCCCGGAGTCGTCGCTCCCCACGCAATCCACACGCCTGTTTCTGCTACCCGTCCCACCTCTATCCACCGCTCTCCAGCGCGTATCTTAACTGAACCACCAGTAACAGGATCTATTTGGCATATAATTCGTGATAAGCTCGTTTTCCCCGAGCCACTCCTACCTAAGAGCCCAAATATTTCGTTCTCATTTATGGTGAGCGATACGTCATCCACCGCCTTCACCATGCCACGCCAGATAGAATAATAATACTTCTTACAATGCTCGATCTTGATCTTCGGCTCCCCGATTTTCTGATACTCTTCGCGCTCGATCTCGCCTATTTGCTTCTTAAACTCGTCTACTACTTCCTTCGAGTCACCGTATTTAACCACTTCACCTTGATCCAGCCATAAGGTCTTCTCGGTGAGTTCTTCTACCACGTAAGGCCAATGAGAAGTAACAACCAAGGTCATGCCACCTTTTGTGCTCTCTATCAGTGCTTTGTGAACGAGTTTTGCCGTTTCAACGTCTAATGTCCCCGTAGGCTCATCTGCTAACAGCAGCATCGGATCTAATGCCAGTTGCCGTGCAAGCACGACGCGTTGTTTCTCACCGCCACTGAGGTTTATTGCTGGAAAGGTTATGCGGTGAATCATCCGCACGGCTTTCAGGAGCTCATACGCCCTTCTAAATCGTTTAGCAGCCGGATATTTCCTGCTTTCCAATGCCTGTAGCACATTATACATGACGGTGTCATCGCCGTAGAGCCCGAACGTGCGTTGGAGCATGATAGCAACACTCCGTTTCACTTTCTTCCGCACTGCGCTGTCCTTCCAGTAATCCACTTCTTTTAGTTCTAACTGTGTGCCACACTTCGCACATACCTCACTGGCTTTACTCGGTGCGGTCACCCAGTCGCAGGAAGGACACATGGCCACCCTAAAGATTATTTCGCCAGAGGTGGGTGCGTACTCCTCAGTACCTCGAAGCATGTGCATTAAAACCGATTTCCCTGCCCCGCTCCTTCCGAGTAGCCCCAACGGCTCTCCTTCATTGATGTCGAAACTCACGTTCTTCAAAACGGTTTTGCCCTCGAATTCCTTACTTATGTCACGGACTTTTATAAATGGCTCTTCTTTGCCCATTTTCCCACATCCTTTCTTCCTTTACGCTATACGAAATGACGATATGAGAGGTTAAGAGTATCTTAAGCCTCCCTATAATCGTCTATCTTCGCCAATTTACCCGCGTTCATGTGCGCAACCCGATCGCAGACCTTCTCTGCAAAATCGAGATCGTGCGTGACAATGACGAACGTAATACCCAAATTCTCACGTGCCTTCCTTATTGTCTCGCCAACGTATTTCTTCGTATGCGGATCCATCGTCCCCGTCGGCTCGTCAAGCACGGCGATTTCGGGCTCTTTCATCAATAATTGCGCAATGAGTATCCGCTGTTTCTCCCCCACGCTCAGTTCCTGATGCGTTTTTGGCATTAGCTCTTCGATCTCGTCGTCCGAGAAGCCCACGCCCTGGAGCGTGTAATGCACCTTCATCTTTGCAAGGTCATCAGGCATATCCAGGCCGATACCATGCGTAAGATTCTCCCAGATCGTTAGTTTTGGGATTAATGAGTATTCCTGATGTAAAACGCCAACAAAATAATGTTTCCACTCGGTAAAGCCACCTGAAATGACGCCATCCTTTTGGAACGTCCCTTCATCAGCCTTTGACGCCTCGTACCATCGATCGCCTATCCTCACCCACGCGTAACCACCGCTGCCCGGCTCTAAATGACTGACAATGCGCATTAAACTCGTCTTCCCGGCACCGCTGTGGCCTACGACCCCAAAGATCTCATTCTCATTTATCTCAAACGAAACATCATCGACTGCCTTCACCACGCCTCGCGATGCAGAGAGGAAATACTTTTTGAGATGATCGATGCGTATCTTTGGATCCCCAAACTTCTTATATTCCTCGCGCTCTATCTCGCCTACTTCCCGTTCAAAATCATCCACCACCTTCTCTGTATCGCCCCATTCGACGATTTCGCCTTTATCGAGCCAGAGCGTCTTTTCTGCTAACTCTCTGATTACGTATGGCCAGTGCGACGTGACAAGGAAGGTTGTGCCGCCTCGAGTGCTCTCAATCAGTGCTTTATGCACGACACGCGCCGTCTCGTGATCAAGCGTTCCCGTGGGTTCGTCTGCCAAAAGCAGTATTGGCTGCAACGCTAACTGCCGCGCAAGCACCATTCGCTGCTTCTCGCCACCACTGAGATCCCTCGTAGCCGGCATATTAGCACGGTGGAGCATCTTCACGGATTCGAGGATCTCGTAGACATGCTTCATCCGCTTGCTCTTCGGGTAGCCCGCGCGCTCCAACGCCTCAAGGACGTTCCAGACCACGCCCTCGTCACTGTATAACGCGAAACTCCGCTGGAGCATGATAGCAATCGCGGATTTCAGTACTCGCCTCATTTGCTTGTCTTGCCAGAAATTCACTTGCTTGAACTCGAATACGGAGCCGCACCTGCTGCACTTCTCACCCACCATGCTTGGCCCCTCTATCCACCGACAGTTGGGGCAGAGTGCTATATTGAAAATTACTTCGCCACTATCGGGGGCGTACTCATCACTACCTCGGAGCATACGAAGCAGAACGGATTTGCCTGAACCGCTCTTTCCAAGCAGTCCCAACGGCTCCTTCTCCATTATATCCAGAGTCACGTTATTCAGCACGGTTTTACCTTCGAAAGACTTACTAACGCCACGAATTTCTATAAATGGTCTATCCTCTTTGCTCATTTTTTACGTTAACCCCCCATTCATCGCACTTCTCCTCTATCTCCGAGGTACCAAATATTTGTAACGGTTAATAACATATAAAATTGTGCCTTTTTTTTCTCACTATCAACTTTTTGCTTTAGTACCAAAAAAAAAGAACCTCAGGATTAATTAGGTTCTCCTCTTTAACACCAGTATATCAGGCCTTGGAGAAGCTTTAGATCCTGCAAACTCTTTCTTACAGCGCTCACACAGTTCTCTCGTGGTAAGCACCACCACTTCGTCACTTCCTGGTAGCTTCCGTGCATAAATAAATTCGGGCGTTATGCCAACGGAGTTGCTTATATCCTCCAAGAGCGCATTTATCCGCTCTGTAAAAACTTCCACCGCATCGACCTGCAATCCCCGTAGATCCACGGCAAAGCCGACACAGCCACAGGCCATTCCGAATACTTTTGCCTCGGACACAAAAACGTTGCCCACCAGTTTCCTCAGTTCGTCTTCAATCTTATTCCTACCTTCTACTATCTCTTCTTTCACTTTATTACCCTCAACACGTTAGTTGTTAGTTCATCACAATATCTGCATTCCTCACATATCTTTTTGCAGGTTTTCCACTGCTTTATACATCCGTCCAATAACGAGTTATCCAGATAGAACGTATAGCCGAGTTCTGAAGGGCAATCAATGAGCTCAAGCAGGTTCCCCTCGAACGACCGCCGGGCATACGCCCTCATACAATTTATTATCCAGTTCACCGTATTTGCCCTGCCGGTGATCTTAAAATTGTCAATGCCAATCGCCTCGTATTCCTTCAGGTCCTCCGGTCGTATCCACGGCGATCGAATGATTTGTGACGGATCTCGCACTCTGATGGAGATGCACTTATCGAAATAGTAATCACTGAAGATGTTCATGGATTGCGCTTGTGCTTTCATGAGTGCAGAGCGCGTGGCAGTGATATGGGAAAAGAGGTTGAAATGCGCGTGCCGAAACGGGCATTTATACAGACAGCCTTCGTTCACCAGCACCTTGAGGTCACAGCGAACCGCCTTGGTTATCGCTTCTAAGACCACAAAGTTCCTGTTGATGTTCGTGTCCAACGCGATGGTGTCAGCACCAAGCGCTTCGAAGAATTCCGCACGCTGCGGTGAATCCACATGCGCTATGCAGGATACCACCGTCTCCATGGAGTAATCCCGTAACAGCTCAATGAAATACGGCTCTGCGACGGTAACGCCGTCAACCTCTGCTTTATTTAATTCCTCGAAATACTGCGTAAACAGGTTGTACCCTTCAAAGGTCAAGTGGTTGCCGCCAAAGCAGGAGGGATTGATCACGATATTCATCTTTACGCCATGCTGATGCGCATACGCCGTTTGTTCCTTGATGTCCGGGATGCGTGCCGAATGGAGTGTCGCCCGGCCGCTACCCATCACTTCCGGAACGCCCGCCATGTACACCTCCTCGACTTCGCTCAAGCCCTCCGCCTCTTTCACTTCAATGATCTCTTTCAACGCGGCGAAATGTCCGGGATGCGGAACGACGAATTTCATTTGATAACCGTCAATGCCTCCTTTGCGAGTTTAGCACAATAGCCACATTCGTTACAGATCTTCTTACACTGCTTCCATTGGTCTATGCAACCCTCAAGCTTTGCATTATCCAGATAAAACATGTACCGGAGCATCTGAGGGCAATCGAGGATGTCGAGCACGTTACCGTTAAACGCACGCTGAGCATAGTACCGCATACAATCGATTATCCAGTTCACTGTTTTCGTCCGCCCAGAAAGCTTGAAGTCCGTTATGCCTATTGCTTCGTATGCTTTGAGGTCCTCCGGGCGTATCCATGCGGACTTGATGATCTGTGTGGGATCCCGCAGCCGAATGGCTATGCACTTGTCAAAGTAAAAGTCAGGAGCGAAGAGCGGCGTGCGCGGTTGATTTAAACTGCTGAGATGCGAAGCGAGGTTGTAATGCGAATATCTAAACGGGCATCGATACAAGCAGCCTTCATTCACGATCAGTCGCACGTCACAGTTAACCGCTTTTACGATGCCTTCTAAGAGGTCGAAGTGACGGTTGATGTTCGTGTCGATCGTGATCATATCAGCGCCAAGCTCATCGAAGAATTTTGCACGCTGCGGCGATTCCACGTAGGATAAAACGGACACGACGGTCTGCATCGGGAAATCACGCAGCAGATCCACGAGGTACGGCTCCGCAACCGTAACAGCGTCTACGCCTGCCTTGTTCAATTCGCCAAAATACCACGAGAACATTTTATAGCCCTCGAACGAGAGATGATGCCCACCCGTACACGTGGAATTCATGGTAATATTCATTTTGATACCGTGCTGATGCGCGTAGTCGGTTTGTTCACGAATCTCATCGAGCAGTGGCGCGTGCAACACACCTCGTCCACTCCCCATGACATCCGGCGAGCCGCCCATGAATACCTCGTCCACTTCATCCAAGCCCTCCGCCTCTTTGACCGAGATAAGTTCTTCCAATGCGGAAAAATGCCCTGGATGAGGGATGATTAATCGCACCATTGCATTGTTATGAATTATGTATTCGTTTGTTAAATAAGTTAAAATGCGAGTACGAGGGACAAAAATTGAGTGGTACGTCAAGGGAACTTGTATTAGGGGAGCATGACGCGTTTTCAAAGTCCGACGGGTCTTTAGGGTGTACACCTCAACTGATGTATCCAATATTCGTTTGGGATGAGGTAAAGAGCAAAGCGAGGGACTGGAAGAACAAAGATGCCGACTGACAGGTTAATAAAGGAATGCCTGAGGACATTATAGCTGAAAATCTCTCGAAGAGTGGAGTGGTGTGGGGGACAGCATTTCGTATTGGAGTGCCGGAAACCGACATGCTTGAGTGCGGGAAGACCAGATTTAAACCCGTTGATAGTTGCTATAATCTCTGACCAGCTTGATGCGCTTACGATTATTCAAAATTATGGATGCCCCGTTATCGTTCAGGGGAATAGTATTGGAGAACTGAAGAGTTTTGTGCAAAAGTGTTGCGCCAGGATAAAGAGGATATTGTGTTAGGGGTACCCGTTTATCCAATAGGGGGAGGTTTCGAGACGACTTTGGAGATGCTGCCTGAGATCAGGTCAGTATCATTCCGTGTGAGCTATTAAGGCACCTATCTTTGTTGCTCCTATATCCTCATACCGGAACGAGAGAAGGCATCAAAGAGGCAAAATTTGCACCCGCTTTTCTCTCATCTCTCACGTTCTCCTTATCTCGCTGGAGGATGCTTTTGGAAGCAATGTGGTAGTAGGTCCGTAGACTCAACTGCCGGGGTTGATTAGAGGAAGATTTATTAAAGAAAAGAACACCCAGAGAAACAAAATTTCTTTCTGCTTTTTACGGTTTTGGGGATTGTTATATGCTGAAGCAATGTTATTTATCAAAAAACAGGAGGGAGGAATGAAAGTGGAAGAGAAAAAAGATTTTGGCGATTTGGAGAGAGAAGTGATAGATAAGGGGAAATGTGCACTTTGTGGTGGCTGTGTTGCCACGTGTAGATTGCTCGATTACGGCTATCTCAGCGTAGATTTTTCTGAAGAAAGACCGGTGATAAGAGAAGGACAGCAGTGCCCGCCGGATTGTGGGTACTGTTATTATCAATGCCCGAGGGTAGAGAAACCGGAGTTGAGGGAAGGACTAGAGGAGATGTATGAAGTTGTCAGTACAGACGCGGAGATAAGAAAGGCTTGTCAAGATGGTGGTGCGGTTACTTCGCTATTAGCTTATGCTCTCGATGATGCGATAGTGGAAGGCAGTATAACAGTAGCAGATAAAGGTGAATGGAAGCCCGAGGTGCGAGTGGCGATGGATAAGGCAGGGTTGATAAAGAGTGCGGGTAGCAAATATACGCCTGCGGCAACGCTTACCGGTATAGCAGACGCTATTTTGAAGTACGACCTGGGGAGTGCCGCTCTGGTAGGAACACCATGCGGGATGTCATCGTATGAAAAGATGTTCGTTGTGGGGCGGGGTACGCATAATGCGCATAACTTCTCAGCCCATATAAAGTTGAAAATAGGTCTGTTTTGCATGGGCAGTTATTCGTATGAAAAGCTAACGGAGGGGTATCTTGAACAAAAGCATGGTATCGATATAAGCGAGGTAACAAAATTACAGATTAGCGAGAATGTTTTACACGTATATGCCGGTGAGAAAGAGCTGTTAAGTGCGGGAATCGACGAGATAGAGGATTATAAACGAGATGGCTGCAAGGTGTGTGAAGATTTCGCCGGGCTGTTTTCTGACATAAGTGTTGGAAATGTCAGCTCACCAGCGGGTAAGTCGTCAGTTATAATTCGCACTGATTTGGGGAAGGAGGTATTTGAAGGTGCTTTGGAGCGGGGATATATAGAAGCAAAGCCAATAGCTAAGTCTGGTGCGGATTTGATACACAAGTTAATGAAGGAGAAGAAGGAAGCAGGGATTGCAGAGAAGGAGAGGAGGAAGAAGTTGATGGAGCAGCAGAAGTAATAAAGGTAGAAGAAATTTATTCGGGCTCTCCTTGACATTCTGACTCCAGAGCTTTTTAGGGGGAAAGAAATAATGCTTGATTGTATATCCACTAAACCCGAAAATCGAAAGCAAAGCAAAGCAAGAGAAGCATTTAGGCAAATTATCGAAAAAGTGAGGAGATTTGTGGACGGTGAATGCTCGAATCGCGGGCAAAGATGCTTGGCGACCGGTTAGAGCAGATAAAGAAGAGATTGGCGGAGCAGAGAGGGTAAGAGAGGAGTGGATGGAGTAAGGTATAGAAAAAGGGGGTGAATAAGATGGGTAAATGCGAACTGTGCGGAAAAGAAGGGAGTAGAATGGAAGCGGACCACAAAGAGCTAGGCCGCATCATGGTTTGTCAGGAGTGCTGGTCGAAATTATACAAGGAAAACCGTGTGTCCTGCAGCATTGGCACTTCCGGCGGTAGTTGCGCCTTTTGCAAGTAGAGTAGGTAGGTGAAAGAGAAGAGATAAATTCGCTCTTTCTTTCTCTTTTTTCTTGCTATCGCTGGAGTGAAAAACTACGAGATTTTACAAGAAACCTTTTTTAGAGAGAAAAGCTTTACGAAAGAACATATTCGTTTTTCTTTTAGCACCGGTTTTCTTTTTGTAAAAAAAAGAAAAAGTGTTGTGTAATCTTGTGGTTATAAAAGGAGCATGCAACAATCATCGCTGTTAATATGGAAGGCTTTTGTTGATGAACGTTTATGTGTTGGCTGTGGGAAATGCGTCGGGGTTTGCTGGACAGGTGCAATCAGGATGGTTGATAAAAAAGCAGTGGTGGATTTCAACAGGTGCATCTGCTGCGCTATCTGCATGAAGAGTTGCCCGCGAGGTGCGATTGGAATAGTTCCCTATTCATTGCCGATTTTACGGAGGGAAGAGGATTTGGATGAGATAAAAGCGCAGCTAAAGGGGATAGAGGCGCAACTTGGAGCGATGGAAAGGAGTATCCGTGAGTTGTAAATAAACGTTAAAAATGGAAAAGAGCGTTAAGACACCCATAAAATGCGGAAAATGTGGCAAGCCAATATCAGGTGATGTTTGCGAGTTCGGAGGCGTTACGCTGTGTGAAGATTGCTATCTGGATGAAGTAATAGCATCTCAGCCGAAAAAATGCGTGATGAAATGAGGGCGAAACGGAGATCCCGATCGTCAAGCAGGAGCGATGCACAGGGTGTAGAGATTGTATCGTGAATTTAAAATAGGGTCAACGTGTGTCAAAAAAGAGTCTTTTCTTTAAAAGTAAACGAAAAAAAGAAAAAAGAGGGGTTGAACGAAAAAAAATACCCCAACTGTTTGTTTTAGGCCGTCATCTGTAGGATCGGATGCGGTTCTTCTGCCTCGATCTCGTGTTCTGCTTTAGCCGCCTCTGAAACGATCATATCCGCCATGCCGACCAGCGGGAACGCTTTCGAGGCGTTCTCGATAGGTCCGAAAAGCACGAAATCGTGACCTGCCATGATGGGCAGGACATTCGAGGCTATATCGCAGATCTTGAACACGTCTTGGCCAAGTCCTTCCCAGCCACTCGGTCCTTTCGTTGCATGCGCCTTTCGGAACTCCTTCAGCCAGGTCCACGCAGACGGTGCGTTGTGGATACCTAACCCGACGGGGTAACCGAATTTCGATTTGACGGCAAAGCCTGCTGCAACGGACATGCCAGCTCCTGCACCAATGGGCAGCGTTGCGGCATCAATCAGTTGTTTCGTTATGCCGAGATCCCGCGCCATATAGACCAAGCCTTTATCAAAGGTGCCGGGATTCTCCAGCAGATCGATCTTCCCTGCGACTGAGGAATCTTTTGGATTGAACGCCAGCACAATCGAAGCTTCGATTTTTGAGTTCTTGATTGCTTCGATCTCGTCCTCCGTACACGAAATGTTTATGGAGTTGTAGATCGCTTTTCCTATCAGTCCCACTTCATCCGCGTACTTAAGCCCGGCCGTTTTCGTCTCCGCGACCGTCGAGTCGATCAAGAAGGGAACATCGCTTACTTCTGTACAGAATGCGATCTCTTTCTCCATCGCCTCGGGCGATTCCGAGAATATCTGCATCACGCAGGGATTGCCGGTCAAATCCGAGAATTCCTCCTGCGTCTTTAAAACGCCTTCCGCTGCTTTCTTGTCAAAGATACCCTTGTCGGCATCTTCAACCAGATAATGCTTCGCGTAGAATATCGTGCCGCACATGACCGTTGCGTGCTGTCCTGGCTGGCCGCCTATCTTCATTCCCGCTATATCCAATACTTTCTGTTCCTTATCAAACAAAAACATCTTTTCTATCC
>CAYUEX010000035.1:0-6724 GCA_964443855.1 uncultured Halobacteria archaeon
GTATTTGGTCCATGTGTTGTGTCACCTCCGCAATTCTTTTAACCTCTATGGTCTACTTTATTTCTATACGTTCAGCTAATACCGAATTGCTATAAATAACTTTGGGAAAGCGGTATCTGAGATGAGAGCAAAGCAAACAGTGGAAGGCTACGACGTAGTAGTCATCGGCGATGTGTTCTGTGATATCGCTACAATGCCAATCAAGGACTATCCCGAGCGAGACAGGCAGATAGGTTGTGACTTCATTCTTAAGATAGGCGGCCAGGCGGGAAACTGCGCTGCTGCGTGTGCCTCTTTGGGCTTAAAAACCGCGTTGATGTGCAAAACGGGTAACGATATGCTTTCGCAGTGGGTGCTTTCAGAATTACAGAAAATAGGTGTGAACTGCTTTGCGGGAGTAACAGCGGAAGAGGAGCGTCAGCGTCCAGGCATAACGGTAAGCATAGCCTTTGACGATGGAAGCAGGTCAATGCTGACCGATAGAGGGGCAAATGTAACCCTCAAGGAAGAAGATGTAGATATCAAACTTCTGAGGGAAGCGCGTTTCGTGATGCGCGCCGGTCATTGGAACACCGAAGGGCTTTTTCCTGTAAACACGAGACTACTCAAAGTTGCGCAATCCGCCGGTGCTTATACCGGGGTAGACATTGGTTGGAGTGCCTATCTCGGGTGGACCGCTCGTGCACGGCAGAGTGTTTTTAATCTCTTGCCTTCTACAGAGTTTCTCTTTCTTAACGAAGCAGAGCTGCAGGGCTTAAGTGAAAGAAATGGGGAGAGTGGAGCACGGGATTTGTTAGACAAGGGGTGCAAAAACGTGATTGTTCATCGTGGTGCACATGGCTCCTCGTGGATAGCCAACGAGTCCAAGACAAGCTCTCCTGCGTTTAACGTAGAACCGATAAGCCCCACAGGTGGCGGCGATGTGTTCAATGCCGGGTTTATTTACGCCGTATTGACAGGAAAAGAAGCAGAAGACTGCTTGCGATTCGCTAATGCCTGTGCGGCGGTATATATAAGCGCAAAAAGAATGGAGAATCCATTTCCTGCATTAAAAGAAGTGAAAAATCTGTATAAGTGCTTGTAAGATAAAAATAAATAAGGGAAAAAATGAACGAGCACATGGTGCCGAAGGCGTTCTTCGTTACTTCCGGTGTGGGGATGGATACCGAGCAAGCGAATGCTTTTGACCTCGCGTTGCGGGATGCGGGAATAGGTGAATGCAATTTGGTAGGAGTTTCGTCTATTCTGCCGGCAAACGCTGTGGAGACGGAACGAAGCAACGTGACAATAACACCGGGGAGCATAACCTTCTGCGTGCTGTCACGTGCTGATGGCGGCTCGGGCGAAGCCATTGGTGCCGGTGTCGGTTACGGCTGGCTAGGCAAAAAAACAGAAAGTAGAGAAGCGCAAAGAGAGTTTGGTATCATCTGCGAGCATCACGGCCACCATTCACGCGAATATCTGGCAGATAAGGTGCAAGAGAAGTTAGATACGATGGCGGAGATTCGTGATAAGAGTTTGCTTAAAAAAGGCCTGGTAGTGGAATCCTTAGAGGTGGAAAAGGGCAAATTCGGCTCGGTCGTCGTAGTACTGGTGTTCGTATTCTAATCTGAGGTTGCAAAAGATTTAAGTGCTAAAAGGTGAATAATAGGTTATTTATAACGCTAAGGGGTGAGAAAAGAGTGGATTTAGAGGAGTTACCGGGTGTTGGCCCTGCAATAGCAGAGAAATTGCGTGATGGCGGTTTTAATTCGTTAGAGGCGATCGCAGTAGCGTCTCCAGCAGAGTTGGTGGCCACTGCAGAGATCGGAGAGGCAACAGCAGCGAAGATAATTAATTCCGCGCGTGATGCTGCGGACATTGGCGGTTTTGAGACCGGAGATAAGCTATTGGAACGTCGTAAGGAGGTAGGCAAGCTCAAGTCAGGTTCCCAATCGTTAGATGAGTTATTAGGCGGTGGTATCGAGACGCGAGCAATAACGGAGTTTTATGGTGAATTCGGCAGTGGCAAAACGCAAGTAGCGCATCAACTCGCCGTAAATGTGCAGTTGCCGTTGGATCAGGGCGGACTAAACGGCTCTGCCGTAATAATAGATACTGAGAACACCTTTCGGCCAGAACGAATAAAGGATATGGCAGAAGGTGCTGAACTAGATTACGAAGAGGTTCTTAAGAATATACACGTCGCTCGTGCGTACAATTCAAATCATCAGATACTGCTGGTGGATAAAGCGGAACAGCTTGCTGAGGAGTTGAAAGAGACGGAAAAGCCCGTGAGGTTACTGATAATAGACTCGGCGACTGCCCATTTCCGAAGTGAGTATGTCGGTAGAGGCACGTTAGCAGACCGCCAGCAGAAGATCAATAAGCATCTGCACGACGGGCTACGGTTTGGTGACCTTAATAATGCAGTGGTGATGATAACGAACCAGGTGATGGTAAGACCGGATGCCTTCTTTGGCGACCCGACACGACCCATAGGTGGGCATGTCCTGGGGCATACCGTTACGTTCAGATTATACCTGCGCAAGTCAAAAGGCGAGAAGCGAATAGCGCGATTAGTTGACTCGCCAAATCTCCCCGAAGCTGAGGCTGTATTCTCCGTGTCAACGGCAGGGATTCGGGATTAGCTACGTTAGGTTATTCCTCTCCCGCCATCTCTAACTCTTCTTTGCAGCTATCGCAGACCATGAGCCCGCTTTTCATTACCAAGTAGTGAGAGAATCCACCGCATTTCTCGCAGATTCCCTGACCGACATCTTCACCCTCTAAGTTCAATTCCTCTCGTTCCATGCTCATCTCTACCAATTCTGCATGTATCGAATTCATCTCGGACGCAACTGAGAGGATATCGATGTCTGCAATGATCCCTACGAGCTTGTCATCTTCAACAACGGGCATCTTCCGTATCCGCTGCTTCGCCATCTTCTTCGCTATCTTTGAGACGCGGTCATTCGGAGAGGCACTTATTAACGGCGTGGTCATTATTGCTTCCAGCTTCACTGTGCTCGGCTTTATATCCTTGCTCACCACTTCATTGATTACATCGCCATCAGTAACGATCCCTACTGGCCCTCCGTGGTCAAGTACGATAATACTGTCCACACGGGATTTTCGCATCAGCTTCGCCGCTTCCAGTACGGTTAGATTTTTATCCCCCATTACAACCTCTCGTACCATCACTTCCTTTAGCGGTATATCGGTCTCCATATCTCCTCAACAATTATAATTAGAAGAAGTATGATTTAAAAACAATGCTGTTGGGTACGAATATGAAATATGTGATTTTAATTGGAGATGGAATGGCTGATTATCCAATTCCTGAGCGTGGAAACAAGACGGCACTACAACTTGCATCCACGCCGAATCTTGATTTCATCGCCACGAGGGGTACGTGCGGGTTGGTACAAACAATCCCCGAAGGAATGACCGCCGGAAGTGATATTGCCACCCTCTCTATTCTTGGCTACGACCCTGCGAAATATCATACTGGTAGGGGGCCGTTAGAAGCACTGGCAATGCGTATTCCGCTCGATGAGGCGGAATTTGCGTTTCGCTGTAATCTGATAACCGAGAACGACGGCATATTAGCGGATTTCAGTGGTGGCCACATCTCAACCGAAGAAGCACGAGGTTTAATAGCGGCACTCAATGCAGCAATCCCCAATACATGGGTTGACAAAGGGTGGGAGGTTACCTTTTATGCTGGTGTGAGCTACCGAAACATTTTGGTGCTTAAATCGCGGTCAAACGATTTGAAGTTTCGTGAGGAGAAGGAAATCGGGGGCGCGCCGCCGCATGACATCGTTGGCGAGCGTATCGAAGATTACCTCCCGAAGGAGGCGGTTTTGAAGGAGCTCATGCTTACCTCGAAGGATGTGCTGGATACGCATGAAATCAATGCGCGACGGCTAGCACAGCACGAAACGAAGGCGAACATGGTCTGGCTCTGGAGCGGCGGTAAGAAGCCGATGATGCCGTCTTTTAGCGAGCTGTACGGCGTACAGCGTGGTACGGTAATCTCAGGTGTTGACCTCATAAAAGGAATTGGACGGTGCGTGGGTCTGGATGCGATCGACGTGCCGGGCGCTACAGGCTATTTTGATACGAATTACAAAGGCAAGGCGGAGCATGCGCTGCGCTGCTTGGAGGAGGATGATTTTGTGCTTGTGCACGTTGAAGCGCCGGACGAAGGCGGGCACCTCCGTGATATCGATCTGAAAGTGAACGCGATAGAGGAATTCGACGAATTGGTGGTCGGACCCGTGTTGAGCGGCTTAGCGGATAACTTTGCAGCTACTGAAGCAGGCTACCGGGTGTTGGTCATGCCGGACCACTACACGCCCGTGTCTGTAGGCACACACACGAGAGAGCCCGTGCCGTTTGCGATCTACGATTCTCTAGCCCCGCAGCAGCAGAAAACAGTAGGCGGCTTCGACGAACCTTCAGCCAAGAAACGTGCTGGAACGGTGCTCGATGCACGCTCGCAAGAGTTGATGCGGTTGTTCTTCCGGCTGGAATGATGGTTTGTTTTATCCGTTCAGGAGAACTTCGTGGCCACGACGTCCGCGATGATGCCGTAGACGATGCCGAATCCGATAAAAGCTGCACCGTCACTTATACCGACATCGATCATGTTCATGAGTGCCATGGCGAGACTGACGATTACGCCGATCAAAGCACCTCTCAGCACCGGATGCAGCGGGATGTCATCGCCAAGGCCGACGAACAGACCGAGTAGTACGCGATTATACACGACCATGGCCAGCAGTCCTGTGGTAACAACAAGTGCCGGTTTCGATGGTGCAATCCAGATCGTCCCGTATGCGCAGAACAGTCCGGTTAACAATCCTATCACGGTCGCGATTGCGATTCGTTTCGTGTTCATTTTTACACCTCTACTCTATTTATTTGCTCATCGTCATCCTGCAGCCCTTATCGGTGAATTCGACGTCAAACGCAAACCCTAAATTCTCTGCAACGCGTTTGAAATAGCCGTTGATGTAGCCGGAGCAATGCTGCTCCTTTGTGAGTGGCATACCTCTCTCTGCGAATTGCAATGCTGCTTCCAGGTTACTGCAGCGTTTCATAGCGAGTGTCGCTTTTTCCGGGCTGCCTTCAACGTCAACGTCACTGCCGAAGACGTTCTTGTTGATGACCGCGTAGCTCATGGCGAATTGTAACGGATCGTCAACGCCTCGCGCTTTCAGATCTGCAGCACAGCTTTTCGCCGATTCATCATTCAACTCGTCCATCGCTTCTGGACCCAGCTTACGCATGATGAATCCCATCGGGCCCATCATCGCGCCGAACCACATCTCCATAAAGATCTTCTGCTTCTCTTCTTCCGATAACGTTGGGATTTCCATTTTTCCTTCTCCTTATTTCAGGTAGTTGTCGATGAGGAATTAAATGTTTCGATCAGGTACTTCTTTGCTTGATCTCACCCAGTAGTTCCGGTTAGGTACCTAAGTTTTAAGGCGTTATGATAACCAGATATGACAAGATATTGGGATTTGCTTTTATGATTAATCCAAAGATATCGATGGGTCTTATATTTCTGCGCAATAGATCACGGAATATCAACAGAGGTGCATCTATACTAATTGTTCAAGTTCAGAATATCGTCTTTTTATTGCTTCTAATAACTGTGTTTCGGCTTTTTCGTAGGATTCGTCTTTTTTCCTATCTCTTACGGTTTGCGATTTGTTTTTTAGGTAATTATCAATTGCCGAACGCAAGTAATCAGGAGCGAGGTACTTACTTTGTTTAACATCACTCCAGAACCTAAAATACTCCTGAACGCTTGTAGAGTTACTAGCTTTATAACCTGGGGATCCTTTTAGATAAATGTTAATGTCTCCAATTTTAGAATACATGGGCGCAACAAGTTTTTCCATCTCTTTAACAAGCCGATCGGTTTTTTCTTCTTGAATCTCGTTTTCTTTACTTCGATCGAGAGTAGAAAGGTGGGTTATTAAAAAACCAATAATCGCGATTACTATTGCCACAATCCCCCAACTCGGCGGCAGTAAATAGACTAAGCCCGTTATAAACAAGAATACAAAAATGCCCCCGATTATTATCAAATATGCAACAATCCACTTATGCCTCGAAAGAAAAGGCCACATCTTGCATTAGGATAACCTTTAGATACTTTAAAATTTTTCCTTTGTGTTGTCCTAAGTTTCCGATCTTCTCAAAATAATCAGATCAGATACGTAGAACTCGGGAAGCTGTTCCGCTCATTTTCGCATATCTTTAATGCGTCCAACGACCGCGTTGGGATTTGGCTTTCGTATTACTTTAATAACGCGCTTCTTGCGTTTCACTTCGCGTTCCAGTTCATCCCGGCTCCGTTTCACCTGCTCTACCTTTTCCTGTCGCGCTTTTTCGTCCTTCTCAAGATCAGTTTTCCGGCGGTCGATCATTCGCTGGACTTCTTTCTTTGCGGGGCCGCCTTTGGCCTTCCGTTTCTGAACGTTTGACGCGACGTGTAACGCTTCTTTCACTTTCTTTTCCGTGAGCCGCTTCTCACTCAGCTTCTTTTCGGTGAGCTCCAGAGCGATCTCATCGATCTTATGAAGGATCTCAGCCACAAACGCTTTCTCAGCCTCTTTATCGTTCAGCAATTCCCAGTTTTCATCGGTTAACACCGGCGCTAAGGAAGACACGATTTTATGCGCCGTTCTGAACGGTGTGCCTGTCTCTCGAACGATAGTGT
>CAYUEX010000035.1:6734-15891 GCA_964443855.1 uncultured Halobacteria archaeon
AGCTCCAGCGCCTCTTTATTCACTTCAAGACCTTCGATCATGCTCTTCATGACGGCTACCGAAGCGGTGGTGGTCTTCATGGCTCGCAAGAGATGCGGCGTGACTTCTTGTAAATCGCGATTGTAAGAGTACGGTAACGCCTTGCAGATGGAGAGCACGCTCATCAAACAGCCATTAACCGTGCCTGTTCTCGCTCGTACCAGCTCTGCATAGTCTGGGTTTCGTTTCTGAGGCATGATCGAGCTTCCGGTTACGTACTCTGCAGGAACGCGAATGAAGCCGAATTCCGAAGTACTCCACAGAATAAGCTCTTCAGCAAGCCTGCTCAGGGTGGTCATCAGGTTAGCGCAACACGAAATCGTCTCGATAACGAAATCACGCGTGGAGACTGCATCCATTGAGTTCTCCAGCACCGCATCGAACCCAAGCAGCCTCGCGGTTCGATCCCGGTCTATCGGATAGCCGGTAGACGCAAAGGCCGCAGCACCCAAAGGACAAACGTTTGTACGCTCGTAAGCGCTAATAAGCCGTGGGAAATCACGGGCAAACGCATCAGCGTGTGCTAATGCGTGATGACCAAAAGTCGTCGCCTGGGCATGCTGCAGATGCGTGTAGCCCGGCATCAGCGTGTCAACATGCGCAGCCGCTTTTTCGAGTAACGCGCTGCGCAGTCCGTTCACTGCTTCCAGCAGCTCGAAAAGCTCTGTACGAAGCGCTATGCGTATGCACGTTGACACTTCGTCATTCCGCGATCGCCCGGTGTGCATCCGCCCACCGATGTCCGCGCCTATTTCTCGTATCATCACCGATTCGATCGCCGTGTGCACGTCCTCATACTGGGGGAGCTCATGCTCGATAAAATCCTCACTCCGCTCTTCTATCTCACTTAAACAATTCAGAATAGCCGCGGCCGCCTTCTTTATGATGCCCCTCTCTTTTAGCATCACGACATGTGCCTTGTCAACAAGGATATCTGCGTGAAAGAGCCACCGGTCGGCTTCTAATGATAAAATAAAATCATCTTTATAGCCTTCATCCATCGTCATTTCCTTCTGCCTTTTTCACCCCTGCTTCTTCGCAACGATTTGAAGCGCCTTCCTTCTATCGCTCTATGCAAAACATAAGCTTTATATATACCATTTGAATTACGCTTCAAAAATCTACATTCGTCGCGCAGCTACTGTAAATCGCAGTCACGCATGCCAACTGCCATCAAATAGCCGCGCGCACGTTCGGTCTTGGGGTACTGGTTGACGAGTGCCCAAAACTCAGGTCCGTGTCGTGGCACGTTCAAGTGCGCAAGCTCATGCACCACAACGTAATCATGAACGAATCTCGGCATCTTCAATAAGCGATCCGAAATCCTGATTGTTCTGTTCTTCGTATTGCAAATCCCAAATGTGCCTGCATTCTGCTCCGTCGTGTAACCTATCTGTTCCCACGTGAGTTCACCGCCAAAATATCGCTTGTTGAGTGCCTGAGCACGGTTTTCCAGCGCTTCATCAGCGTTGTTCTCCCCGAGTTCCTTTTTACGACGCTTTAACTCAAAACGCTTCTTCGCCCACTGAACGTACTTGGATTCTTCCTCTCGTGAGAGCCCTATCGGAAGATATAAGTGGATTGTACCATCTACTTCCCGTGCGCTGATCGTTTTCTTCCGCCGTTGACTGCGAAGTATCTTAACGTCCATACTTTTCTCTAACTCGTCATGTTTTAGGCCCACGGAGAGCCCACGGTGGAACCACCGCATCGGGAACAGCATCTGCGCGTGGGCTGTACGGCTTGATGTCAATGATCCGCGAGCCTTCAAAAGCATCGAGCCCTTTCACCGTCAAAACATTCCCGTCCAGTTTTACCAGTTCCACGACACAAAGTCCAATAGGATTTGGTCTGCTTGGGCTTCGGGAACTGAACACGCCAACTTCTGGCGATCCTGAATGTCTCCGTGGAACTACCTTCAGCACGCTTCGGTCTGCCTCGGTATCGCGTAGATGGAACCAATACAGGATGATTATATGCGAGTAGGTATCTAACCCTTCTAAGCCGTCACGAAAAGCATCAAAGATTCGTAGTGTTGCCACTCCTTTTTCGTCTGCCGTCTCCACCACACCGATAAACCGCAGCATCCGTTTACCTGAAGGACGATGAGAGCAGCGCTCCGCCCACGGCACCGATATACTGCGGATACTTTGGCACAATCACATCAAATCCCAGCACATCGTTCATCGCCACGGGCACGCCCTCCACCAAGGAAGTGCCGCCAACCTCGATCGCAGGCTGTCTGAGGTCAATTTCCTGTAACAACTGCTCCTTTACCTGCTCCACGACTGAGTGGCACGCAGCGGCTGCTACATCTTCCTTTCGCGCTCCACTTGATAATGCCGAGACAAGATCCTGAATACCGAACACGATGCAGTAACTGTCCGTCTTCACATTTGTGTAATCGCCCTCTAACGCTAACTTCCCCATCTCGACCACATCGACACCCAGTCGACGTGCTACCATTTCCAGGAATCGCCCTGATGCGCCAGCGCAGATCCCGCCCATCGTGAAGTTGTCGGGGATGCCATCATTCGCGGTAATTATCTTGTTGTCCATACCGCCGATGTCAATGATCATAGCCTCGCCCTTCTCGATACCCGCGAGATACATCGCCGCCTTCGAGTTGACGGTTAGCTCCTCTTGTACCAGATCCGCCTTAAAATGCTCCCCTAACGGATGTCTGCCGTAACCGGTGGTCCCCAGAGCCTCTATATCTCCTCGTTTCACGCCAGCGATCTCCAATGCCTTTTCGAAGACCTTCTCCGCCGTTTTTACTACTTCTCTCGACGGTGACCACGTCGCTCCTAACACCTCGTTATCCTGCATTATCGCGGCCTTTGTCGTTGTCGAGCCGGAATCAATGCCCGCGGTAATTCCCTCTTGCACTGTTCGCTCCAGCACCCATCGCCGTCTCACTATGGTCACCAGCGCCTCCATTCGCGTCAGCAACTCCCCCGCCTTGGTCCGTTCTGAAAATGGATACATAACAATGGGTAAGTTTGTTTTCTCCTGTATGACCTTCCGAATCTCTGTCCGGATAATCGCTCCGCGCGGACATTTGTGACAGCCCGCCACGAATACCGCGTCAGCATCGTTCAGTCCTTCAGCCACGGCAAAGCCACGTGCCAACGCGACACTTAACCCAAGGCTCCGCTTCATATCATAGCCAAATTCATCAACCTTCTCCGCAACGTAATCCAAATCAACCTCAGGCACGAAGATCTCCGCACCCACTGCTGCCGCAGCTTTCTCTATCTCGGGCTGCACATTCCCATAGATGGTGCCACACGAAACTTGTGCTATTCGTATCCCTTCCTCCTCCCCTTCCTCGGCCTTCTTCGTCTTCCCCATGGTTCATAAAATGGTAGGTCGGGAGTGAAATTAAAGACTACGCTTTTTTTTTATCGGTGGCGATCCCGTAGTTTCCAATAAAATACACGAACGATCACCAAGGAACTTGCTTCTTCCCGATCTTAAAGCCAAGGTAGTTGGTAAGCAAATGCAACAGCGGAGTAATAACAATAATTGCGAGGATTATGTTCAACGGGAAGAAATCGATAAACCACTCGCGTGCAAACAGGAATAAAAGCAACCACGCACCAGCTACGAAATCGAGCTGATCTACCAGGGGGAATGGTGCCCCTCTTTTCAATCCCACGCGTCTCTTTAAGAAGCTCCCTAGCAGGTCTCCGAGCATTGCGCCTGCTGATAAACAAACTAAGGGTACGAAAAAGAAGGGGAAGGTACCGAAAGACGGTAGATCTATATATTCGCCTGCAAACAGGTTCTGCACGATGCCGACGATGACGCCGCACGAGATACCTTTTATGAGGCCTTCGTACGTCTTCCCGTCACCCAGCAATCGGCTCTTACCCCAATAAATGCCTCTATCTATGGGGATTGTACCGCCAAAGAACGCAGCACTCGAATTCGTTATGTACGCAGGGAGCATCAACCATACTGCAGTGGCAATAGTGTATAAAACAGCACTCATGATACGTTACCCGTGTGCTATTATAGCTAACACTCATTTTTATGCTTTTATCACAGAATCAATGGATTTATTAAAAGAGAACGTCGTCATATTCCGTCATTACTACGCCATTAGAAATGGTATGCTTCACCGTGCCGGGGAGTTCGTAGCCTTCAAAGGGCGACCACCCGCATTTTGTGTATAAGTGGTCACTGCGGATCTTCACGTGCCGCTGTAAATCTAAAATGGTCAAATTCGCCCGCTTCCCTACTTCGATATGGCCTCTGTCGTGCAAGCCCAGAAAGAGAGCAGGATTATATGCACAGGCACGTGCGATAAGCGTCGGATGGACGTCACACCGTACAATCAACCAGGCCACGAAATTACCGTATGTGTCTAAATGAGGGACTCCTGCGGGCGCTTCAAGAATATCACGCGCTTTTTCCTCCTTCGTGTGCGGTGCATGATCAGTCGCCAAAAAATCCATTCTGCCTTCTTTGAATGCAGTCAGCAACTGCTGCCTATTTTCTTCGGTTCTCAACGGTGGATTCGTCTTTAAAAGCGACTTTTTTGCCACTACATCGTCCTTAGTAAAGAACAAATGATGCGGTGTGACTTCGCAATGTCCGTTTTTGTACTGCCTTATGAGATCCACCGTATTAGAAACGGATACGTGTGCAATATTGATTTTAATACCGCGTGAAGTCAAAACGGAGGCTAAAACGTGCTTGACCGCGGACAATTCCGCTTCTGCGGGTCTCAGCTCGGAATGGGGCTCTTTATGCTTTTTTCTCCCTTCTCCTTCCAGTTCTAATTCTGCTTTCATCTTGTTGATAATCCGCTGGTCTTCACAATGAAGGACTGCTGGTTTGGAAGTCGCTTCTACAGCCTCAAGAGCTTTTGGTAAAGCCTCGTCATTTATATGCAAGCCTCCAGTCATAGCAAGGTAGATTTTGTACGCAACGACTTCTTTTTCCATCTCAGCAAGAGTATTCAGATTGGATTCAGCCACAGCACCGCAGAAAAGGATGTCAACCAAGCCTTTCGACTTTTGGCGTGCGAGTTCTTTCTTTTCTCTTATCCGCGCTGCAGTTATGCCGGGTGTTGGAGTATTAGGCATATCAACGACGGTCGTTATACCGCCGTGAAGCGCAGCCGCGGTGCCTGATTTGAAATCTTCCTTATAATCCCACGTGTGACTGCCATCTTCCCGTAAATGCACGTGCATATCAATGAACCCGGGGAAGATGAGAAATCTCTGAGCTTCTATTTTCCGCTCGCCTCTTAAACCCTGCTTTTTCAGCTCTGTAATACACCCTTCGTCAATGCCTATCTGAGCGTCGTGTATTCCATCAGGGTTTACGATTTTACCTTCGACAACCAGCTCATGGAGCATAGCTTTTAAATAAGGAAGTGAAATAGAAAAGATAAGAGGAGTATGAAACGATGTTTCCAAACAAAAAAGTTCAAAGTCTGGTGGGAAGAGCGATCCACGTGGAGATGAAAGGTGAGCAGTGTGTGCTGGAGGGAGTGCTGATGTCGGTTGATGACTATTTAAATCTGCATTTGAGTGGGGCGAGCGAGATATTACAAGGTGAAAAGAAGAGAGCACTGGGCTCTGTTATACTCCGTGGCAATAATGTTGTGCTTATAAATCCACTGAAGGAATGAGTGAGAGAGCGGTAAAGGGGAAGAATATAGGCATTATAGGTGTAGGAAACATAGGGGCCTCAATCCTTCGCGGGCTCTTGGCTGCTGCTGATGGCAGTAAGCAGAGCGAGAGAATTTTCATAGGTGATATAAAGAAGGAAACACTCAGCTCTTTCTCTTTTGAAAGCGAAGAGGCATCACAAGTTTCGGTATGTGAGAGCAACGGAGAGGTGGCTGAGAAATCGGACGTGATAATTTTAGCCGTTAAGCCAAATGATGTGCCGGGGGTCGTAGGAGAGAT
The DNA here is from genome assembly GCA_964443855.1 of uncultured Halobacteria archaeon. Classification (GTDB taxonomy): domain Archaea; phylum Halobacteriota; class Syntropharchaeia; order Alkanophagales; family Methanospirareceae; genus JACGMN01. The sequence goes on from CAYUEX010000035.1 coordinate 12,701, forward strand.
CGCACCGTTTATCACCGGTAGTAAAATGGTCGTATCAGTAGCAGCTGGCGTGCCAACGAGTGCGATTGAACGAGATCTTGGCGAAGGTAAGAAGGTAATCCGTGTGATGCCGAATATTGGGGTGCTTGTCGGAGAATCCGTAACGGCAATCTGTAAGGGCACGTATGCAGGAGATGATGATGAAGCGCAGGCTAAGGCGATTTTAGATGAGCTTGGTGCTGTTTATAGCGTAAAAGAGGGCGATATTGATATTATTACGGGATTAAGCGGCAGTGGCATCGCCTTCTTCGCTGCGGTAATAGAAGCAATGGCTGAAGGGGGCGTGTACGAAGGCTTGCCCTACGATATGGCACTCGCGATTTCTGCCCAGACTGCACTGGGCGCTGCAAAGATGATTCTTGCGGGGGATAGCCCGTCTTCAATAACACACAGGACCGCGTCTCCCGGCGGGACGACAATACGCGGGCTTTATGCGATGGATGCGGGCGGTGTAAAGGCGGCGATGATGGCTGCGGTAAGTGAAGCAACAAAACGGGCACGGGAAATATCATCGGACAAATCTCGCTGAGATCTGTCTGTAATGTGGGATAAGAAGTGTAATCAGGTCAGACTAGATGAGGACTGATTTAATCGCTCAGGTGTTGGAAATATTGCATGACGCGGGATTTATCGTATCGCGCAGATGCGAGACGAGAAGTTTTGATTTAGCAGCGCGGAGAAGCGAAATAACCTTACTGACAAAGATAATGCGTAATATAGACGGTCTTAGCGAGGACGTAGCGAAGAGCATAAAACGTGCCGCTTTTTGTTTGCTTGCTGCTCCGCTTGTGGTCGGAGAGAGAACAGGTGCATCCTTTTTGGAGGATGACGTGGTGTATCATAGATACGGCATTCCCGCCTTAAACCCCCATACACTCTACGATTATTTTGCTGAAGACATTGAGCCCTGTGTCTATTCTGCTACTGGGGGCGTGTATGCCAATATCGATGGAGCAGCGATGAAGGTGGCACGGGAAAAGAAGGAACTATCCCTAGGCGACGTTGCTTCCGAATCTGGTGTTTCGAGAAGGAGCATCAGCAAGTACGAGGAAGGCGGCACGAGTCCGACAATAGACATCGCACTGAAGCTTGAGGAGATTTTAGATACTGCGCTCATAGAGCCACTGGAGTTTTTAAACAAGGATTCTGAAGAACCTTCTTCCGATGTATTGACCGGCGGGGTGGAAGAAGCGGCTTCTGACTTGGAGAGACATATTTTACGCACAATGGAAGAGATCGGGTTTGAGATATTTACAACGGCTTATGCTCCTTTTAGCGCAGTTTCTTCTCCAGAGCTGCCGTCGAAAGCACGAGGTGAGTGCGCAAAAATTCTTACCGGCGTAAGCGATTGCACAGAGCGAATGATAAAGAGAGCGAAGATAGTAAGTAGCGTATCCCAGGTTACGAGAACGAAGTCGGTGTTCGTCGTGAATGGGAAAGTCAAATATGTGCAAATAGATAATACAGTGTTGATAGGGACGGATGAGTTGAAACGAATAAGGGACCTAGAAGAGTTTACCACGGTGATGGAGGAGCGTGTGAAGAACTAAATGGTCGGCGTGAACACAACCATGAATAAAGTAGCCGTTATAATGGGCTCGAAGAGCGATCAAGCAGTGGCTGATAAAGTGCTACCGGTATTGGAAGAGCAGAACATTCCTTATGAAGTACAAGTCATATCCGCACACCGGAATCCAGAAGCGCTGGACAGATATCTAAAGGAAAAAAACGATGTAGCGGTGTTCATAGCGATCGCAGGACTATCGGCGGCTTTACCCGGCATAATCGCGTCGAAAACAGAAAAGCCCGTCATTGGTGTCCCGGTAAGTGGGCCGTTAAAGGGTATGGATGCACTCCTGTCTATGGTTCAGATGCCCTCTGGTGTTCCGGTAGGGGTAGTGGGCATAGACAACGGGAAAAATGCGGCTTTGCTCGCTCTACGGATATTGAAGGTACCATAACTTCAGAACGGTATAGTTGAATTGATGAACTTCTATGAACGTAGAAAGCGTGGAATTATCGCGTTACAGTCGTCGCCAGATAGAAACGAACCGTTGTAATGCCGTTGCATTGCCGATAATAGCAAAGATGACGAGTGCCCAGCCGAGGAAGGAGAAGCTTACTAGTCCCGATGTGGGAATTGGATAGGGGTAGATCAGCATGAGGAACGTTGCGCCGATAAGGAGCACCATGCGGTCGGCTCTGCCAAGCATTCCGCCGTACATTCTTGTTATTCCTACTGCCTGCGCCTGTGTACCCATATATGAGGAGAGCAAAACGCCGATAATCGCTATAACGCCAATTCTACAGTTTACATAGCCGCCAAAGACAATGCCACCGATGATGAGCATGTCTGAATAGCGGTCGATCACATGGTCAAGGAAATCGCCCTGTTTGCTTGCGTTACCGATTTCACGCGCTACTACACCGTCTAAACCATCCAAAATAGCGTTCAGACAGACGAACACACCGGCGAGTAATAACAAGAAGTTGAAGGATGTACTCTTGTGGGATAAGAAGAATAATAAGCCGGCGAGTGCGGCGAAGAAGAGTGAGAGTAACGACAACACATTCGGCAGGATGCCTCTGGCAGCGAAAAATCGCGCTGTCGTTTTTACCAACTCGCTGCTATCCACAAAGCTACGTAAGAACGCATTAAGAGCCATCTTGACATTTCTTTACACTTTTTCTTTTTTATAAAACACTTTCTTTCTAAAGAAAGAACCTGTGCTATAACTTTTTTGCTCCGCAAAAACCTTAACTAAAAAACGCTTCGCGGAAAATATAAGCTTCTTTGATTCAACTTTCTTTGTGAAAGAAAGTTTGATGGTAAACCTTTTCTTTCCAAGAAAAGGGTTGTGCTAAAAGAAAGAACAACGGGTTCTTTTCCACTTCAGATTTTGATTCTTATTTTTTATAGTTCAAGCAAATCTGCTCAATGAAGGATGTCCAGTCTACCGTTCCGGGTTTATACTTCTCTCTGAGCGCTATTTTTCTTTTGATTCTGCTGTCGCTTTCTTCTTCCGCCTCAGTTTCAGACTCTCCATCTATAATCTCTCGCACCAGAGCGGCTACTTCGTTTACGCTCTTTCCACTTGTGTCTATCTCATAAACAGTATCGCAGAGTTCTACCGCTTCTGCCAGTATAATAT
>CAYUEX010000036.1:0-12820 GCA_964443855.1 uncultured Halobacteria archaeon
AATCATTGTTCACATGCTTGCAGTGGTTATATTTTTCGTGCTTTTGGTTAGCATTTTCTTGCTTCACTCTCAAATTTTTTTCTAACTTTAAAGGTGGCTCTTTTCGTAGGGTATAGTGAATGTTATTTATTCTAACTTTGAAAAGAAGAAAGGTAATATATAAAAGGTGGTTTTTTTTTTACCGGTGGGGCTAAAGACAAACGAATAAATGCATAAAGGTAACAGAGACCTGCAGGAAACGAATTAATACGCTTTTGTCTAAAACGCACGGTAAAAAAGCTGTCAAATCAAGCAAAAAACCCATTAATTGTATGAACGGCAGTCTCCATAAGTTTCAGAAATAAAAAAGAAAAGCTATAGCAGCGCTATAGCTCAACGCAGCATTTTTAGTATCCCATGAGCACAAAGCGCCTTTATTCAGTAACTACTTCACCGAATGCAACTCTCCTCGATATCTTCGTTACTCGGATCTTCACACTATCCCCTTTGTTCGTGTTCGGCACGAAAACCACAAAACCCTCTACTCGAGCTATGCCATCTCCTTCTCTACCTACGTCCTCTATCGTTACGTCGTAGGTCTCACCAACGTTTATAGGGGCGCTAAATCCCCTTCGCTCTCCACTTTGCATACCTTACAAAACCTCCGTATTACTCCTTTCTTTCTTATTTTTGTTCGTGATGCAAAGAGCAACCGCTCTTTTAACGAGAAAAGCCACTTTAGTCCTCTGCACCACGATTACCCCTCTATTCTTCACACATATAAAGCCAAGAACAGAGAGCTAAGAGATGCATTCGCTCCCAGATGTCAAGTAATAAAAGAGCTAAAGGCAAGTCTATACTCGTTTTACCTCGCCGCCCGTGCTATCCGTTCCCGTTCCTCCTTCTTACTCGTCGAGAAGCACTTCGCGTTTTTCGCTGCTGCGATAAGCTCATCGGCAAGGCACTGACCCAGACTCCTCTTGCTTTTAAAGGCGCATTTTTGCGCTCCCTGAGCAATGTAACGGAGTGCTTGCTCGATCCTCCTTTGTGAAGTCACATCCACGGCTTTGGGAACCAATATGCCGCCAAATCGCAACCTGATCGTGTCTTCTAATGGTCCTGCATTTTTTATCGCATCTACGAGCACCTGAAGTGGATTCATACCGGTCGTCTCGTATATCTGATCAAAAGCGTTCTTAACGATCTTGTAGGTCTTCTGTTTCTTCCCCGTGTTGTGTTCTGACCGCATCAATTTGTTAATCAGCAATTCCACAATGCAGACCTTCGATTCCTCAAATTGCTGTTTCGCATGCCTCCCTCCAGTATGCAGTGCGGACACAGGCTGGAGACTGATGTGCTGCTCCAGACCTAAGTCCTTTATCTCCACCTCTGAAATGTCCCATTTATCAAATATCTTATCGAAATGTATCTGTATCTGCATCGTCATCACCTCAACGTCTTCTCTTTTCTCCCTCTCACTAATTCCTGTAATGAAATATCGTTTACCGCCACGACCTTAAAGCGCACACCTGAGAGGTCCCCATACGACCTGCCTTTTCGCCCACCTATACCTTCGATGAGCACCTCGTCATGCTCGTCTATGAACTTTATGGCACCGTCACCAGGGCAAAACGCAGTCACCTGTTTACCATTTTTGATGAGCTGAACACGAACACATTTCCGTATCGCGGAATTCGGCTGCTTTGCCTCTATCCCTACCTTCTCTAAGACAATTGCCCGTGACATGTGTGAACCCTCCAACGGGTCAGCCTTCTTCGCGGATTTCAGTACCCTCCGTGCATAGTCCGGGCTCTTCAGTCTAAACACCTTTCTTCTGTTTTTTACCTTCCTCGCTGCATTTATTCCTCTTCCCATCGCTTTTACTCCACAAGAATCGTACAAAACTAAAATTTACTTTTCGTTGATAAAACGTTTTACAAGTTTTACCTTTTTCAAATCACCCTCTGATTATTTAATAACTACGTCATCTATGCCTTGATTTCGTTTCACCAACATTTTCACCTTCTTTATGCGCTCGCCATCTCGTCCTATTGCGATGCCTTTATGTTTTGCGAGAACCTCAACGTATGCACAAAGGGTGTCATTTTTGTTCAGCAACTCTACACTCTTTACATAAGCCGGGCGAAGTAAATTCTCTATGAATTCCTTGAGGTCTGGTGAATGCTCCACGACCTCTATATCCTTCTTTAGCATCTTCTTCACCTTATTTATGTTAGAGCCCCCTTTCCCTATAGCCAAGCCCATGTCCCCTTTTTTTACCACCACTATCACCTTATTTGCCTCGTTATCTACTATGCAATCCCTAACTCCCGCACCAGTAGAACTCTCGAAGACCCCTATGCACCGTATTCCCTCAGTGTCTAGCTTTACAGTCAGTTTGACTCACCTTTGCTTTTCTTTTCATAGTGATATGTAATTAATAATTGATATTCAATGTTTTCTCTTTAGGATGAACTTTGGGGGTCAAAAGCCGTAAGATCTCTGAATCGCCCGTATCGGTGATACTTAAAGAAGCAATAGGATACGGTTTCCCACATACAAGTCCAAGTTCAAGGCTATTCGATGGATATTCATAAATAATTAGTTCCTCACTTTCCTTCCTATCTTCAAACACTCCCTTAATTTCCCCGGGGCAATTAGAAGCGTGGATGATAATTTTTGCTTCTTTTCGTGTTAACGCTTTTATCGTCTCCTTCGATCCTATACGTACTTTACCCTTGCTTAACACCTTTTGTAACTCTCTATTCACATCTGAAAGTTCAACTGAATTTTTATTTGTCTTTGCCATCTTGTTCCTCCTATTCTATCTTATTTTAGCTCCAAGCCTTTTTGCATTTTTATATTCTGTATTTTACTTTCTGGCTACTAAGTCTACTGCCCCAGTTCCTAATTTTATCGGTTGTCCAACGATTACATTCTCGGTAACGCCCTTTAACTCGTCCGTCTCTCCATGTATCGCGGCCTCCAACAAGTTATCCACGGTGACCTCAAAAGCGGCCCGTGAGAGCACTGATGCTTTCTCTCCCGCTATACCATGCCGTCCTATCTGTTTCACTTCGCCATCCATCGTCATTGCATCGGCGATTAACGTTATATGGCGGGGATCCACATCCAACCCTTGCTCGTTTAACGTACTTATCATCTCCTCTATTATCGCATTACGAGCTGCTTCTATGCCCAATACATCAGCTATCTCGGCTATGTTATTCGTCGTGGTCCTCTTGAAATCAACGCCTTCAATCTTTTGATTTTTCAGCTTTTTCAATTCTGAACCCACGGTATAAAGCACATATTCCCCTCCGCGCTCGCGTCGTGCCAGAACCCGTCTTATCCCCTCGATTCCTTTTGCCGGTGTATCCTTTACTTTCTTCTCAAATTTAGACAGCTCATTAAGGGTTGTGCTTCCGCCATATACCCTCAATCGTCCGTCTTCCATTACTTCGAGGAGGGTATCCGTGCCTAAGCCCTTCAGTTTTTCCTCTATTGCCTCTCTTGTTATATATCGATTCTCCAATTCCTTCTTATTTAGTGTCAGCCACACGGACATGTCCTCTACGGATGCCTCTATTCCACCTATATCTCGCATGTGCGTCTCTTGTATTTCCATAGCCAACCGTTCTGCCTTATTGCGCTCCAATGCATACTCCCCTGATAGTTTTATCGTCATGGTCGGCGTAGAAAGTTTCTTACGCGCATCCACAATCTCTATTATCCGTGGTAAGCCAAGTGTAATGTAAATAGCACCCACACCTGCGTAATGGAACGTACGCATCGTCATCTGCGTACCAGGCTCGCCGATGGACTGCGCGGCAACGATTCCGACAGCTTCCCGTGGATCTATCTTTGCCTTTTCATAATCAGCTACAACACTCTTCAAAATCTCATCGAGCTTTTTATGACTTAGCTTTGTCCTTACAACCCGTAATTTCTTCTTCAACTCAACTTTTATGTTTTCTGGCAGCCCGCTTTTATTCACTTTCAGCGCTATGTCCCCACGCTTTATGTCTCCCGCTTCTTCCCGGCCCAGCATCGTTAGTATATCGTCCGCATATGCATCCTCTAACAGCTCTTCAAGATCGACAGTCAACTCGGCAGGCACAGAATCTTCCTTTATGTGCTCTGCTAATTCTCCTTCGATCCCGATATTCAGCAGTTCTTCCGTTAGTTCTTCTTTTCCTTCAGTCATGGGCTTTAACTCCTTATTATCCCAGCTATGCAGTACTCCCTATAAGTTTCATTGACAACGTTTTAAATACCGTCATTTGAGTTTGTTTCCAATGCGGTACCGTGGATTGATGATCCTCATTGTGTATAGTACTTCTCATGTTTCCACACCTAGCGAATCTTCTATTGCCTTATCTATGTCTACTACTTTTCCAAACTCGCCTTTTGCAGGATCAATGCCGTCGTCGCCGTATTTAAATTGCACGACTGTCCCGCGTGTTTCCCTTACCGTTCCGTCATTCTTCACTTCGAGATCTTGTAACGCATTGATAAGTCTTCTCTGGAAATAACCGCTCTGAGACGTACGAACTGCGGTGTCCACTAATGCTTCTCGGCCTCCAACCGCATGGAAGAAGTATTCCGTTGGGCTCAAACCATCTTTGAAAGAAGCCCTCACGAAACCATGAGCATCTGAGCTGCGGTCGCCGGACTTAAAATGAGGCAGCGTTCTCCCTTGGTATCCGCGCTTTATCCGCTCTCCACGAACCGATTGTTGACCGACACAGGCAGCCATTTGCGTTAAATTGAGCATGGACCCTCTTGCTCCGGATTTCGCCATGAGCACGCCGGGGTTCTCAATGCCAAGATATTTCTCTGCAATGTCGCCGGAATCATCTCGTGCACGACCAAGCGCCTGCATGACCAACAGTTCCAGTGTCTCCTCCAATGTCCTCCCTGGCAACGTTTCCAACTCCCCTCCCTCGTGCGCTCGTATCAGATCCTCGACTTTCATCTCAGCTTCATGCACTGCTTCGATTCGTATCTCTTCCTTACCTTCCTTTGGAATATCCTCATCACTAATACCAAAGCTGAATCCAGCCTGTTTGATATAGTTAATCGCAAGCCGGGCTGCATCTTTGATAAACACCTTTGTGACCTCCTCCCCGTAGTGCCTAAAAATACGCTCTATTATCATCCCTTTGAACGAGCCTAACGCTTTCTCATCGATTATTCCGCTCACTAAATTCCCGTCTTCTATCTTCACGAACGCATCATAGGGGCATTTTTCATCTTTACATTCAATACATTTCCTACAGGTCTTCCCTTGGAACTCTAAATTCAAACCTTTCGGTAATATCATGCTAAATATCTGCTTCTCGGTCCAATAAGGGGTAGGTCGTGTCGCAGCAACCCGTGTGCCTGATGCTTCGGGTTCCGGGTCAAAGGTTCCCGCAGGCTCACCTAAATCATCAACACTGATTTTCTGCAATATGTCCAGCACCCTTTCTTTTTCGAACTTCTTCTCGCCCCGCGTGAGTAAGAATATACCAGTGATATAATCATGGATACTGCCGATAATCGGTCTGCCGAATCGGGGGGATATTATGTTTCGCTGCACAGCCATTAGGATCTTCGCTTCTGCCCGTGCTTCTTCGGTTTGGAGCACATGCATGTTCATCTCGTCACCGTCAAAGTCTGCATTGTATGGTGGACAGACTGTGGGATTTACCCGGAATGTCCGACCAGACATTACCTGTACATAGTGCGCCATTATGCTCAATCTATGCAGTGAGGGTTGCCGGTTGAACAACACGATGTCACCGTCCACGAGATGTCGTTCTACCTTCCATCCAATGTCTAACTCCTCTGCTAACGTCTCATAATTACTCTCGGTTACTTTTACTTTCCGTCCATCTGCGCGTCGCACATAATTCACACCGGGATGTTTGTTTCCTCTTTTCACGGTCTCTCGCATTACATCTATGTTTCGCTCAGTCACGTTAACCGTGATAGTCAACTCCCTCGCGACAGCTTCAGGTACACCAACTTCATCTATATCAATATCGGGATCGGGAGATATAACCGTTCGTGCGGAGAAATTCACTCTCTTTCCTGATAAGGACCCTCTAAACCTACCTTCCTTCCCTTTTAATCGCTGTGATATCGTCTTAAGCGGTCTCCCACTCCTATGTCTCGCCGGAGGGACCCCCGGAATATCATTATTAAAATAAGTGTTTACATGGTACTGAAGAAGCTCCCACAGATCTTCGATTATTAACTGCGGTGCACCAGCATCTCTATTCTCCACAAATCGTTGATTAATCCTTATTATATCCACCAATTTATGGGTCAGGTCGTCTTCACTACGTTGGCCACTTTCTAATGTAATAGAAGGCCTAGCCGTTACTGGAGGCACTGGCAATACGGTAAGGACCATCCACTCAGGTCGTGCGTTTTTTGGATCCATACCAAAGAGGAATATATCTTCGTCAGGTATTCGTTCAAGTCGTTCTCTCACATCGGTAGGCATTAATCTGCGCTCTTTTCCTTCTTCGTCTATCTCCTTGTACGTCGTGGGTTTATCGTATTTTATGCGCTGTTGCGGTTCATCGCAGTACATGCAGGTAGTATGCTTCGCTGCTTCCTTGAATACCAGCTTCACCACGTCGCCTACGTCCTCTTTCTTCTCTCTCTGATGCTCTATATCATCTAAAAACCGTTTTCGGTCTTCTTCTCCTAATCGGACCTTGCCACAGTTCCTGCATGTTGCCGCTAATATCCGGTATATGAATTTTGCATATCCTATATGGATGACAGCCGCTTCAAGATCGATGTGTCCAAAATGCCCTGGGCATTCACCCATCCGGCCACCACAGGTCTTGCATCGTAATCCCGGATCAATAACACCAATATGCTGATTAACCAACCCTCGCTCTATTGGAAACCCGTCTTCACCATACGTGTCTGGAGTTATTATCCGTGAGCCACTCATCTTTCGTATCTCTTTCGATGAGAGTAAGCCGAATTTTATCCCTTTTATCCGTTTCGTTCTCATTTCAGACTGCCTCCTCTAATTCTAACCGTGGAGCAATACACATTGCTTTCATCTCATCGAGAAGTAGCTTAAATGCATAACTCATCTCTACGGGATAGATGTCTGTATCAGCACCACAATTGGGGCAAGATAAGGACCCTGTTTTTATATCAGGACACGCAATCATACCACAATTTCCACATACCATCTCAACCACCTTGTCGGATTCGTCCAATAACCGATCTTTAAGTGCTATCGCAGCTCCGTACCCGATAAGGACGTCTCGTTCCATCTCTCCAAAACGAAGCCCTCCTTCTCTCGCTTTTCCTTCCGTAGGTTGTCTCGTTAATATTTGCACGGGGCCTCTCGCACGGGCGTGCATCTTCGCAGATACCAGATGATACAACTTCTGATAATACGCTACCCCGACAAACACGTCAGCTTCTATCTTTTTGCCCTTCATTCCGTCCCACATTGTCTCTCTACCGGTGTCAGAGAACCCTGCACGTACAAGCGCAGCTCGTAACTCTTCTTCGGGTTCACCAGAAAAAGCAGTTCCATATATGTACCTACCTTCTAAAGCGCCGGCTTTCCCACCGATCATCTCCAGCACGTGTCCTACGGTCATTCGTGAGGGAATAGCGTGAGGATTTATAATCATATCCGGAACGATCCCCTCGCCAGTAAAGGGCATATCTTCTGGTGGCACGATCAAACCGACAACACCCTTCTGACCATGACGTGATGCAAACTTATCGCCAATCTCAGGTATCTTTTGATCGCGGACGGAAACTTTTGTTAATCGCCTGTTGCTACTTGATTCCATGAGTACTACCGAATCTACCACTCTCTGTTCATTGGGTCGCGTACAAACAGACGTGTCTCTCCTTTCTAGAGGGCTTAAGAGTTCTGTAGTTTCCTCTAAAAACCGTGGTGGACTTGTCTTCCCGATCAAGACATCATTTGGTGCCACTTCAGTCTCTGAATTTATTATGCCGTCCTCGTCAAGTTGATTATACGCCTCGTGACTCCGCACACCTACTATCTCCATATCGGGTATCTCAAATCGGTCTTCCTCGCCACCAGGATATCGTATTTCCTCGCCTTCGTAGGTTCTAAAGAAATGACTCCTTCCTAAGCCCCGATCTATTGATGCGCGATTTAGAATCAAAGCATCTTCCATGTTATAGCCTTCGTAGCTTAAAACAGCAATGACATAGTTCTGCCCTGCCGGTCTTTTATCGTGCAGAATAAGGTCTGCAGTTCTCGTTTTTACCAACGGCTTCTGGGGGCTATGCAAGATATGTGTTCGCGTGTCAGTACGCGTTTTAAAGTTCGCCGCGGTAATGCCCAGGGATTGCTTCAGCATTGCACAGCCCATGGTATTACGGGGCGATGAATTGTGGTCAGGATACGGTATCAGACCCGCAACGATGCCTAAGATCAAAGAAGGATCAATCTCCAGATGCGTGTAGTCTTCACCGTCTGCTTTTGTCAAATCAGACTCATACAGTGCGATCAGCGCATTCTCTTCCTCCTCTGAGTCCAGATACTCTAGTGCACCCTCATTCACCAAGCCATCAATATCCATTTCACCGCTTATCAGTTTTTTGATGTGTGATTCAGTAACCCGCGGCTTTCCTCGCTCCACTACAATAACCGGTCTCCGTGCCCTCCCGCGATCAGAGTTGACAATTATGTCTTTTCTATCCTCATAGTACGCGACGTTTACCTGGTTGGATACCTCGCCGCCTCTTCTTTTTCTTCTTATCGCATCCACAAATTGCTCGGGATCGGTGTGGTACCCGATGAAATCCCCGTTTACGAACACACGAGTCCGTTTCTCGGCCTTTAGCTCAGAAGAATGAGCGGGAGGCACAACACCGAGTTCGTATAACAGTTTTTTAAAGCGTCCGTCATCTTCTCCCACTGATATTTCAACCAACTGTGAAAAGTTCTTTACCAATCCGCAATTCGGACCTTCGGGGGTCTCACTGGGGCAGATTTTTCCCCATTGTGTCGGATGCAAATCACGTGCTTCAAAATGGGGCTGAGACCGCGATAGCGGAGAAATTATCCGCCGTAGATGGCTCGCGGTAGCTACGTAATTGCTCCGTTCTAACAATTGCGAGACGCCCGCTCTGCCACCCACCCAGTTTCCGGTGGCAAGTGCGTGCGTTATTCGTTCTGTAAGCACATCGGAACGAATTGCAGTCGATATTTTCAGCTCTCGACTTCGCATGTGCGCACGTTCCAATTGATACCGCATGTCACGTATAAGTTTTGTAAATGATACTCGGAAAAGGTCTTCCATCAGGTCGCCTGCGAGCTTTAATCGTTTATTCGCGTAATGATCCTTGTCGTCTTCGCCTCTCTTATCTAAAAGCAATTCATAACAAGATTCTGCCATTCTGCCAAGGAAATGCGCTTTAGCTATCTTATCGCCAAGATGTGGAAGGAAATAGCGGTCTAAGATGTAATTAACGCGCTTTTCTCGATACTCCTTTGCCTGCGTTGGTGCGATTTTACGGCCTAATGTCTCTATTGCTTCCTCCTGTGTGCGTATCTCGTCCTCTTCGATATTCGCCCTGATGTGTTCTTTTATCTTTGGATCGTCAGAGACGGCTTTTAATAGCTCTTCATCGCTTTCAAGCCCCAACGCTCGCATGAGTGTTATAAACTTTATTTTCCGTCCCACCGCAGGAAAGGATACCTCCAGTATGTCTTTTTTACTTATCTCCACCCGAATAGGGACTCGGAATCCTTGTTTGAGCGAAAAAACTTTGGAAACGACATTTTTACTCCCATATTTCTCTTCAAAATTCACAAATATCCTATTTGGCGCGAGGTCTTCCAGCGTGATGATTACATGCTCTGAACCATTGACGATAAAATAGCCTCCGGGGTCAAGCTGGTCTTCACCAGCCTCCCTCTTTAACCATTCTTCATATTCTGCGTCAGAAAGTTTCCTTCCTATTTTCTCCTCGCGAACCTCTTTGGAGACGTTACACTTATTTGATCCCACCATAATAGGCATCTCGCCGATTTCAACACGTTCCTCCTTGCCCTCTCCTTTTATCCCTATCTCTTCGTTCTCGTAGTTCCGCACGATTTGCATGTCCAAATATACCGGTGCAGCATATTTCAGATTCCGCAATCTCACCTGTGACGGGAAGATCTCTTCAGAAGAGCCATCCGCTTCCCTTGATTTTGGTACGCCCACGCTGATGTTACCAAACTTCACACCTATGGTATACTTCCCATCTTCGTCCTCACCGCTGATCGAAGTCACTATCCGTGACTGTTCGTCTATTACTCTGTGCAAGCCCTCGTTGAGGAAGTAATTGAACGAATCAAGCTGATGCTGTGCTATTCTCTTCCGTTTTAAATATGCTTTTGAAAGAACATTATGATCTAACATAATACACGCTCCCTCCACTCCATCCTATTCTATAACCAGTCGGTAAGATATAGATCTACCTGCTGTCCTACTTTTCCGCATTACCCGTACGACATCGCCCACTTCTGCTTTAATCTCTTTTATGACCGGATCAGACGTTTTAATCTTCGTTAGTTGCTCCCTTCGTATTTTATACGTATTTAAAAGCTTTTCTACGTCTCCCTCGCTCACTATCTCGTGCTTGGGCACCAACTCATGTTCAAGTATAGAAATCTTTCCCTTCTTCATTTATTTCAGTTTTGTTACGGGCTCGACGGGATTTGAACCCGCGACCGACGGGTTAAAAGCCCGCTGCTCTACCTTTCTGAGCTACGAGCCCTTTCGCTCTACCTCCCCTGTAGAGAAATACGCCTTAAGCATTCCAAGAGCAGCATCAGCCGCCTCACGCTTGTTCCCTTCCCTATCTCGGTGGAAGATATGCTTCACGTAATATACGTAATCTTTTGTTGCCAATGCTATATAAACTAATCCAACTGGTTTGTCTGGGGTCCCTCCGGTGGGTCCGGCAATGCCGGTCGTTGATATCCCGATATCGCTATCCAGAAGCTTTTTTACGCCACTCGCCATATCCTTCGCACATTCCGCGCTTACTGCGCCTTTTTCTTCCAATATCTCATGTGCGACGTGCAATATCCTCTCCTTCACTTCATTTGCGTACGCGATCACGCCGCCTTTGTAATAATCCGAGCTGCCTGAGATATTAGTTATTTTGTGGCCCACTAGGCCTCCTGTACACGATTCTGCAGTAGCTAACGTGAGTCCTCGCTTTCGTAGCTCATCGCCGATCTCTTCTTCTATCATGTATTTCAAAAATCTATCTCTTATCCTATTCACACCTCTAACCATAAAAATAAAGTAAATAATGAATGTACGAATGAGGTTCGTTTATTTCTCAACGCCGTACCGCACCTTTACAGCAACGCCATGCTCAAAGCTTTGCATCTCTTCACCAGCTAACAGAGCCCTACCCGTCGCAAGCAGTCGATCCTGCTTGTCCACGACAATTACTTCATCATAAGCGCGTATATCAGGATCGGCGTCTATCGCATGCTTACAAAATGCCGTCTCACCTTTTTTTACAAACTCACTGCTCTCTTCGTTCATCACCACCCGTAACCGTGGATAGCCTAGGAACTGGTGCAGTCGTTTTGCTCCTGCTATGCTCAGCGTGAACAGCCCATCATAACTCCTGAGCGTGGTTATTCTCTTATCGTGCTCTTTTATCTGTGCTATCCGCCGCGTCCGTGATAGCGTGAATTCAACGTTATCAGTGAACAATATTTCGCCTGCCCCTTTGCCAAATTGATAGTCCGCAATGATTCTCGCCTTTTTGAGCAGAATTTCTCTTTCTTTCTCTTCCATCTTCTTCTCGCGGTTGACTACGGGAAACAGTTAGAAGCTAATCTCCTTACGTAATCTTTAGCGGTATTTTTTCACGAAGCTGCTGTTTCTCAATTATTGATATTTAAACTCCTTTTCTTATTTAAGAACGTTTTACTGAATGAAGCGAAAGAGAAGAATCGAGGATATTGCAGTGCAACGCATCGAACGGCTCTTTCAGCTTGCAGAGGTAGCGGCTAAAGAGGGGCGAGAACAGAGAAGTGCGAGGTATATCCAACTCGCCCGTGCGATTGGAATGCGGTACCGGGTGCGAATACCGAAGCATCTGAAGATGCGGTTATGCAAGCGTTGTTATGCTTTTTTAATTCCGGGTAATACCGCACGAGTCCGGCTCAGGGGAGAGTACATGACCACAACGTGTTTACGATGCGGAGAGCATATGCGACGTCCGTATAAAACGCCGAGAGCGCCTTCGGTGAGGAGAGGAGGAAATAAAAGGTGAGCAATGAAAAAGAGCCGCTGTTACAGCTATTTGAACGCCTTGGCGCTTATTGTCAGGAGCATAAGGTGCTCTCAGAAGGCGAACTCAGGTTGAAGATCCGTGAGTACCTACAAGCGCTTAGCGAGAACGAACAAGCAGAGTTAGAACAGAACCTAAACGGTGATGCAAAAGCGCAGATCTTTAACAGCATAACGAGCCGTGAAAAAATCTCCGTTTTCTCGCCTGATCTGCACACCAAGACAAATTACCAGGGCGAGGTTTTTTACTGCTTGCCAACGCATGGCTATTTTGCTGATGAATTGGAGAACGCGTTTTTACGCTGGGCACGAATCAAAAGCCCGTTAAGTGCGCTGAAGAACGTGCTAACAGAGTTCTTGGATCGCTGTAACTATGAGGTGAAAGAAGAAACAAGCGACGGTGAAAATTCGTATTGCGAGCTAATCGCGGTTAAACAGGACAAAACGCAGCACAAACTGCACCTTTTCGTTTTGCCTTCGATTAAGTTTGTCCCCCCGTTCATGGAAGAGCATCCCGCGGT
>CAYUEX010000036.1:12830-15805 GCA_964443855.1 uncultured Halobacteria archaeon
ACGGAGAAGGAAAAGGTAATCGTTGTTCCAACAGAGAAAACGCCCGCGCCTTTTATATCATTCGTCCGAGAGCACGACGTTGGTGGCGTAACGATCTGGGTCGTCGATCTACAAAAGAAAACCGTAAACCCGTTCATCGGTACTTCCAAAGATGCGGACATCGAACACCATTTCGAGAATCCCGAGCAGGCGCGAAAGGCGGTAAGTGTATGGATGCGGAAGATGCACGTCGTTGATTAGTTCTGATTGATTCACCGTCCAAACCGGCGTTCACGCATTTTGAAATCTCGAACAGCTCTCAAAAGGTCTATCTTTCTGAAGTTCGCCCAGTTCATATCGGTAAAGTAAAACTCGGTGTACACCGATTGCCAAATCAGGAAATCCACTAACCGTGTGGCGCCAGATCTGATGACGAGGTCAGGTTCTGATTTGAAGAGCAACTCGGATTCTATCAGTTTCTCGTCTATGTCCTCCGGCTCTACTTCTCCGGCTTCAACCTTCTTTACGATCTCTTTTGTTGCCTTCGTCAGCTCGCTCTTACCGCTAAAGCCTAGAGAAACCGTTATGCTTTTGTCGTTAGCACCCGCATCTTCGACGGAGCTTACAAACACAGGGTCTCGTTCCGGTTTGTCACCGTACACCACCAGCGAAGCGTTTTCGTTACTCAACACCCGTTTCAGCTCTTTTTCGAGCTGTGAATACGCCGTTGCCAATAAACCGCTGTCCAGTCCGTCATGGAGGACACTAACGTAAACACTTATCGTAGCTATTTCCAGTGTATGGCACCATCGAACAAAATGCCTGAGCTTCTCTAATCCTTGCTTATTGGCTAGAAGATCCGTTTCATCGAGGACCAGAAGAATATGATTCACGGGAATGGGCGAGTTCACTACGCTCCTCTGCAAAAGCTCTTCATACAAAAACGAAACGAAATTGAGCATAAGCGCCGGGAGAGGGATTCGAACCCTCGCTCCCCGTAAGGGGAAGTAGGTTAGCAACCTACCGCCTTAGACCTCTTGGCTATCCCGACAATCGATTCCAATTTGTTTACTTATCTGCCGTTGCGTATATAACTTTCACCCTCCAATAAAGATCTGCCCACACCAATACCCAGTGAAAAAACGAGCGTTAAACTTCCTATGTCACGCATTCAAGCCCAATTGATTCAACCTTTTCTGGCCTTTTCCTGTTAGTTTCCATTTATAGGGTCTCTTACCCGTCCGTTTCACTATCTGTTCGTCCTCGAGCAACCGTAAGTGATGACGAGAAGCAGAATAACTCAGAACTGCTAAGTTCGCGACTTCTTTTATGGTGCGCGCATCCGCCCCAGCTATCACATCGAGTATCTTCGTCCTTGCTTTTAACCCTCTTATAACGTTTTTTCTTAACTCTAAGTATGCATTGGGGTGATACTCTTTTCGCTGCATCCATTCAGAGATATTTGTTTCTATTCCAACGAGTCTCTTTTTCTGAAGTTTAGGTTTAATTAATAGACGCCCCGTTTCCTTTTTCTCTGTTGAAATACCACTATAAATGCTACCGCAGCAATTAGGATCACGGCGGCGATAATACCATAATTCCTCTGTGTCTTGCCACCGACTGCGGACCCTGCCTTTGCCGCTGCATCTTGAGCAGACGCTAATGCCAGCTCAGCTTCTTCTAAAGCCTCTGCAGGCCGTCTTTCTGAATAACGCTGATTAGCATTGTTAAAATGTGCAATAGCCAATTCAAGGCGCGTCTTCGCTTCATCAACATTAACGCCCGCCTTTTCAGCGTTAGCAATTGATTCATTCGCTGCTGCTATTCCTTCGCCAGCGTTAAAGATTGCGTTGACCGCGTCTTCTATGATCTCGGAACTCACATCTCGTTTTATCTCTATTACCAAATATTCTTTCTCCTGTATCTTTTGCGTTATGCTCAACAGGGTGACATTTTCTGTCCGTTTATACGCTTCCGGGGCATTCGCGATTAACGTTACTTGTACTTCTTCATCTTCACTATGATCCACCGTGAACGGGGATGCATAATCTTTCGGGACTCCATCTACACTTATGCTGGGCAACTCGTACTGCAAGTCCTTCGTAACCAAATCTGTCTGAAAAAGTAGCCCGGACTTGTTTCCTTCTATTACCTTGCTAAAGTCGCTCAAGACAACTTCTAGGGTAACTTTACTGCCATTTTTGACCATCTCCGTTCCCTGTACTTCGTCATAGTCTACATGCACCGATTCCACCGTTACAAACTGTGGTGTCTCTTCCGCAACGCATACACCTATGCTGAGCGGTGCCAAACAAAATACTCCTAAAACAATTAAAGCCAAAATGTGGCGGTAGTTAATCTTCAATGGTATCATCTTTTTTTTGTACCTCAAAATAGTGGTTTTATAGCGTCGTTGGTATCCATGAGCTCTTTGAGATCGTTCTTTTTCTCACTTGAAACTTCTTTTATCTTCTCTTGTGCTTCAACACCAATTTCTTGCAACTCTTTTATCCGCGGGATGTCCGACACGCCGGAAAACAAAACGATCGTCGATACATGCTGCCCCTTTACGAGCGGATAATCACCGCCCCTTACTTCTTTTCCTCGTATCATTTCTTCGACTCGCACCTTTGATTTTTCTATACCCTTTCTACTTAACTCCTTCGGTGGCCCTGCTGCGATTATCAGTGCCTTCTCCGCAGTTGAAACATCGCAGGGTATCGTCAATCTGCCTGCTACAGCTCTCCTCACTAACGAGGTGATCCGTGTAACCGAATCCAGATTCTCTAGGGTCTTCTTTTTGCTAAGGAACTTCTTAAATAAACTTTCACTCGCTAATTCTTCCGACGCATAGCCAATTGTTGATATGCCGCCCCCTTTCAATGTATTCATCACCTCAGCTGCATCTACGACCATCTGCCCTACTTCATTTGCTTCTCCTGCACCGAACAAAATCCCGAATCTCCTCACTATCTCGTCATTAATGTCCGCAAATG
>CAYUEX010000037.1:0-15419 GCA_964443855.1 uncultured Halobacteria archaeon
CTGCTCATGCTTAATAGCGGTAACACCACACCACTGGACAAATCGCAGGTTCGGCCGAATTATCGGCCTGATGATGTTGAGGTCACGTGGCGAGATTAAACGTTCACGAACCGGCTTTGCACTTAAATTATCGTTTGCACCTTTATTCGGATGGTTGCACCTAAAATCGGAATCCCCTTAGTCAAATCTAAACGAGTTTACCTATACCTAAAAAATCCTTACTCTTGCCAACATAGCGATTCCAACTGCTATTATGAAAATAGCACTCAGCTTTACCAAGAATATCAAAAATTTTTCAATCTGTTTTCGATTCATGAGTTATCCATCTCCATCCTTCATTAGGCATATAATCTCATTCACACTCAATCGCAGAAGAGCAGGGCGTTGCGGAGCGGAAGTTGAGCGAGGAAGAGTTGGAAGCGGAAGTACGGAAGAGGATATTACTAAGATATTGCAGTGATTGTTAACATCGACATTGGCATCTCAGTGCTAAGCTCACCGATTTTGCATATCTTCCTCACTATAATGGGGGTCCTCAATAATTAGGAAGGTGACCCTGTCGTTCTCTATAGGGCCCAATAGTGGTGCAATAGCTAGCCCCTTGCGTAATTCAAACACCCCTCCACCTCTTATGAAGTCAAAAGAAACAACCAGAGACTCTCCTGTTGTTTCATTGTAGACCTCAATTTTTACGGTATTATTCTCTTCTTCTATAGAAATAAGTTTAACTGGGATGCCTTTCACCAATACGGTCTCACCTATTTTTATTTCAACTTTTTCAACTTTTGGGGGTTGTGTTACAGGTAATTCAGGTAATTTCGGTTTTGTAACGTATGAGTATACAAGTGCTGTAATAACAACAATCACTGCTACTGCAATTAATACCGAAGCCATTATTTTCTTCCTCATGTTTTTCTTCTCCATGTTTTAGCTTATCATTATTTTTAAAAATAAGAAAGTTCCCGACTTTTGCACCTTTAATCATATATCTGCACCTTTATTCATTCAAAATTAGCATTTTAGGTGCAAAGCCTCACGAACCCAAACCTTTAAAGAACTTAACGTCCTTCTTCTATTCTGAATTAAACTAGAGCAAGAGCGATGAAACGAGAAGAAGTCCTGATCGAGGCGTTACCGTACATTCGTGAATTCTACGGTTCGAAAGTAGTGATCAAGCTGGGCGGACATGCGTTAGTCGACGAGCGCATTATGGACAAGATCACGCAGGACTTGGTGCTGCTCCGATTCGTCGGGATCTGTCCCGTGGTGGTGCATGGCGGCGGACCTGAGATAACAAAGTATATGGAGCGGTTGGGCAAAAAACCCGAGTTTATCGGCGGACTGCGCATCACCGATGACGAAACGATGGAAATAGCACGTATGGTGCTCGTCGGTAACGTAAATGAACGCATCGTATCACTCATTGGGAAGCACGGCGGTAAGGGCATTGGCCTGTCAGGAAACGACGGCACGTTAATCGCAGCGAGGAAGAAGCAGAAGCAGACGGTAGGCGTTGCCGGCGAGGAACGAGAAGTTGACCTCGGCTGGGTCGGCGAAATCGAAGCCATTAACGCGGAAATAATAACGATCACAAGCGAGCAGGGATATATACCAGTAATATCGCCAATCGCCGTGGATAAGGCGGGCAACAGCCTCAATGTCAATGCCGATTCGGTCGCAGGCGAGATAGCGCATACCATAAAGGCAAAGAAGCTGATATTACTCACCGATGTGCCTGGCGTGCTACGCAATCCCGCGGACACCACGACCTTGATCTCGAAAGCCACATCTGCACAGATACAAGAGTTAATCGCGAACAACGTTATCGGCGCGGGAATGATCCCGAAAGTAGAGGCGAGTTTACGCGCTGCTTCCGGTGGCGTCACCGCACATATCATCGACGGTCGCGAGCCGCATTCGCTGTTGCTCGAGCTTTTCACCGATAAAGGGATCGGGACGATGATATTGTAAGGGTGTCACTGCGCTCTTATCATTCTCCTCTGTTTTTCCGCTTTGGACTCATTATCGCTACAAGCTATCTTTAGTGTGCTCTTTTCGCGTGGGTCACACTATTCGGAATGGCCAATCACCTAAAATCGTTACCCGTTTAGGTTACGTTACTTACCCAAAAAGAAGGCTATTTAAAGCTGTTTGCGGAATCTCATAGCGAAGGTGCAGCAAAATGAGAAAAATCACTATTCTTCGTATGAGCAGTAGCTACCTCTGCGCATTACTGGTAGCGAGTCTGTTGTTAATTACGGTAACGTCAGCAAGCTATCCGATGTTTCATTACGATCTTCAGAGGACTGGAAACGTCATCGGGAATGCCCCGATGACGAAAGATCTCCTCTGGTCTACACCGCTTGGTGGATTTGTTGAATCCTCGCCCATCGTTGCTGATGGAAACGTCTATGTATCTACCTGGGAAATGGATGTTGGCAGATATGGTCTCTATTGTCTAGATGAACGCACCGGCACCATTAAGTGGAAAAATCCTCTAGATGGGGGCGATGGTACCGCATCGACTGCGGCACTCTCTGGCGACGACAGGCTCGTTGTCGGATCGAAGAATGGCTATTTACACTGCATAAACATTTCCAGTAACGAAACGCTGTGGAGTAAGAAAATAGAGCACAAGCCACTGTTTTGGGGTGTTGCGTCGTCTCCTCTGATTTACGATGATACAATATTCGTCACCACCTTCTCCAACAATGCCTTGAACAACGGGACACTACACGTATTCGATTTTGATGGTAACTCTTTATGGAACCTATCAACCGGGGACACGTTTTATTATACGTCGCCGGCGATTTTAGATGGTAATATCTTCTTCGCGGGCAATCTTACCAAACATGCGCTCTTCTGTGTGAATATAACCACACGCGATATTTTGTGGCGGTTCAATACCAGCACGCAAATTAAGTCCACGCCAGCGATCTGGAATAACACGGTCTTCTTTGCATCAAAGGATAGGATGTACGCAGTGAATGCGCAGACAGGTGACGAGGTGTGGAGCAATCCCTTTAGCTGCGTGATGTCCTCTCCTGCAGTATCGAACGGAAAGGTGTACATCGGGTCAGATGATGGGAAATTATTCTGCTATGACGGGCTAACCGGGGTAGAACTGTGGAACTATCCGGTCGACGGCATAATACAATCTTCGCCTGTTGTTGCGCACGATACCGTTTATTTCGGAACAACGGTGTATGGGGCTGTAGGAGACGGAACGGTCTATGCGCTCAACACGACCGATGGATCGCTACGCTGGTCCTATGATGTAGATCAGTGCGTAATGTCCTCACCCGCAGTTGTAGATGGCATCGTATTCATTGGTGCAGATGATGGGAACGTGTATGCCTTTGGCGAAACTCCCGCAATCACCACCACCATAAGGATAGAAGGCAAGAACGAAACGATCTGGAATGGCGAAGTAACCTTCAGTAACTCGACGATCGTGGACATTGACAACGTCTCGCACTACCTTAATAAGCCAACGGCATTGGGCGCCGTGGATGCTGCATCGAAGCTCTGGAACTTCTCGTACGAAGTCGAAAACCAGACGAACAGGCTCTTTTTGGAATCTATACGTGATGAAGCTAACAATACCGAAACAGGGGATAGGTGGATGTACCGTGTCGATTATTATTCGCCAGTGGTCGGAGCGGCTGACTTCGTGCTGGGTGTGACAGAGCCGCCGTCAGCACCGCATAATGAGGTCTTGTGGTATTACGGCTCTGGGACAGACGATCCACTCAACATCACGCTCGAGAAGGCGAGTGTCGCTACGAACGAATCCTTTAACGCAACCGTGCGGTATTACAACGATACAACGAGCGGCTGGGAACCGCTCGATAATGCCACGGTTCACGTTGGGGCAGTAAATTATACAACCGGCAGTGATGGAAATGCGACATTATCGTTATCGAACACCGGAACCTTTACGGTTTACGCGGAGAAAGAAGGATTTGTACGATCGCCGAAGAAGGAGGTGCGCGTTTTTGTACCGCGTATCAATGTCCGCATCGAAGGTAAAAACGAGACGATCTGGAGTGGAGAAGTGGCTTTCAGCAACTCGACGATCGTGGATACGGATAACATCTCACACTACTTCGATAAACCAACCGCATTGGGAGCACTTGATGCTGCATCGAAGCTCGGGAACTTCTCGTACGAAGTTGAGGATATGGGATGGGGACTCTTGGTGACATCGATAGGTGGCGAGGCTTACAATCCAATAACCTACGATCCTTACTGGGGGCTTCGGGTAGATTATATTTCTGCAGAGGTAGGTGCCGCTGATTTCGTGTTGGGGGTTACAGAGCCGCCATTACCACCGCATGAGGGAGTTTTATGGTCTTTAAGCTCTTTTACAGACGCTCCACTTACGATAACGCTGGATAAGACGACCGTAACTGCAGGCGTGCCCTTTAACGCAACGGTGCGCTATTACAACGATACGGCGAGCGGCTGGGGGCTGCTCGATAATGCCACGGTTCACGTGGGGACAGTAAATTATAAAACCGGCAGCGATGGAAATGCGACACTATTATTATCAAGTGCTGGGACCTATCCGGTGTACGCGGAGAAAGAAGGATTTATAAGATCGTCAAAGAAGGACGTGACCGTATCCTTACCCCGCATCACTGTCCGCATTGAAGGCAAGAACGAAACGATCTGGAACGGAGACGTGACTTTCAGCAACTCCACGATCGTGGATACGAACAATGACTCGCACTACCTTGACAAGCCAACGGCATTGGGAGCACTTGATGCGGCATCAACGCTCGGGAATTTCTCGTACGAAGTTGGGGGGAGCCTCTTCTTGAATTCGATAGCAGGCGAGGCAAATGATCCCGTGACCTGGGATGGCTGGATGTACCGTGTCGATTATTATTCGCCAATGGTTGGCGCTGCTGATTTCGTAATAAACGTAACAGAGCCGCCATCATCCCCACATGCTGAGGTTTTATGGTATTATGGTTCGTGGACGGCCGCGCCGCTCAGACTAACACTGGATAAAACGCACGTTAACGTGGATGAGCATTTTACTTCGACTGTGGAGTCGTTTAACGATACATCCGGCTTATGGGATCCCGTCGAGAATGCAACAGTTTACGTAGATTGTTCTAATTATACAACAGACCTCAATGGAAGCGCGATAATCGCACTGTCAAAAGCTGACTCTTATACCGCCTATGCAGAAAAAGAAGGCTATATCCGCTCAGGAAAGAAGTCTGTTACCGTGACCTCGGAGGACGATGGTGGAGATGGCGGTGACGATACCTCTTACTGGTGGCAAGGCAGTGTTACCTTACCGTCTGGAACGTTCAACAAGACTACGTTTGATACGAGTAAGGAATACACGATAAATTGGCAGACAGCATTAGGTGCGTTGCAGAAGGCTTCTGAAGTCGGTGGATTCGATTATACACTCGAAGAAACAACGTGGGGCCCCATGGTCTATGCTATCGCTGATAAGGAAAAATACGATGAAGGCGAAACGTCTGGCTGGATGTACCAGGTAAATGGCGAGAGTCCTATGGTGGGTGCGCACGACTATTCCGTAGGTGTCAGTGATGAAATAATCTGGTATTTCTCCAAGAGCATGGACACCACGCCATCTACCTCTTCAAGGGTGCTGAAGATACAAATCAAAGGTTCTGATGGGGATTCTGGTAGTGGTGATAGCAGCAGCACACCAACGCCAACCGCTGCACCACCTCAACTCGTAGAAGAGGTGAAAGAGATTGAACTCATCGAAGCAGGCGCAAATGCTTCCGTAACGTTTGACAAGGTGGATGTCACACAGATTACTCTTAACGCCAACAGCACCATTCGCAATGCAAGCATTATGATCCAACCGCTCGGAAAAACGGTGTTTATCGTAAACGTTTCTGGAATACCGTATTGCTACTTCAACATTACCACCACCAATCTAACAAATGCTGACATAGCACAGGCAACCGTCGAATTTAAAGTAAATAAGAGCTGGCTAAACGCGAGTAACATAGACGAAGCAACAATCACCTTAAGTAGATACAGCGATAATCACTGGAATGCCTTACCAACCGTTAAAATTGGAGAAGATAACACGTCGCTGTATTTCAAGGCGGTAACACCGGGTTTTTCAGTATTCGCAATATCGGGTGAGCGACCAGTACCGCCTTTGATTTCAGCACCTTCTGCAACCACACTTCCTGCGCCAGCGGCAACAACGAAAGACACATCCTCATCAGCATTAACGCCAACACCAGCATCAACGCCACCAGCATTGATACCACGGCTAAAAGAGATTGTAATATCCACAGTGGGCATCGCGGTACTGTTAATCGCGCTCGTCGCATATTTTACACGGAGAAGGGAAAGAGAATGAGATCGAGTAAGAAGAGGGGGAGGGTAGTGCTGAGTTTTAGCCTGCTTCTCTGTGTACTGCTGAGTTTTAGCCTGCCCCTATCGACAGTTCTCGCCACTTCGGACCCGCAGCAGTACCCGTCGTTGACTCAAAATGACGCCAGAATACAGCAGGCGTTGGGCTATCTTCGTACGTTGCAAAATGACGATGGAGGTTTCAGTAATCCGGGTGAGGGAAGTTCGCTGAGCAATACGCAATGGGTCGTCATGACACTCGTCGCGGCGGGCGAAGATCCACACGAATGGGTGAAGAACGGACAATCCCCGATAGACTACTTGAGCACGAATGCAAAGAGTCTAACAGGTTCAACGGACTACGAACGGATGATTCTCGCGGTGGTTGCCGCAGGCGAGGATCCAAGAGATTTTGCAGGACGAGATTTTGTAAAGGAACTGAAAAATAACTATCTGGAAGAAACTGGTCAGTTCAGCGATTTTACCTACACTACTATCTGGGGTATTTTAACACTCTCTTCTGCGGGCGAGGATGTTTCAAATTCGGTAGCATGGTTAAAAACACAGCAGAATGACGATGGTGGCTTTGCATGGGCGCAGGGAGAAAAGAGCGATTACGATGATACAGCAGCGGCAATAGAGGCGCTGATTGCTGCGGGAGAACGTCCAGATTCTAGCGTAATACGAGATGCCCTTGAGTTTTTAAAGACTGGCCAGAATGAAGATGGTGGCTTCAGATACTTTGGAACGGATCCTTCTAACGCCGCTTCTGATGCCTGGGTTATCCAAGCACTGGTAGCGTGCGGTCAAGACCCACGAGATGCAGACTGGACGGTAAATGGCGCTAATCCTGTAGATCATCTCTTAAGTCTTCAGCAGCAAGATGGCTCGTTCTATTACACGTCGTACACAAAATCAAATCCGGGCTATATGACAGTCTGTGCCATCGTGGCATTGCTCGGACAGCCGTATCCAGTAAAACCAATACCGCACGTGCAACCGGCACCTTCGGTCACACCAACGCCAACGGCAACGCCAGAAGTATCAAACACAAACAGCCCCTCATCAGCACCTACACCAACAGTACACTCACAGCAGCCACCAGCACCCACTGCAACGACAACACCATCAGCGCAAGCACAAAAAGCACCATCGGAATCTACCGATACCACGGCAGTCGCAGGATTTGAACTCTTATCTTGCGTCATCGGAGTGTTAGCAGTAGCATTTACCGTTCTTAGACGACGTAAAGCTCGATGACCACAATGAAACCGAAAAAGATCCTACCAGTACTGGCGTTACTGATCCTGCTGATTATCTCTACTTATCTGCTCTTTTGTGGTTACCTTCCTACGGACACAAATCAATCATCACAAAGCTTAGGTGCCGTATCACCACCAAGTGAGGCCACAACTGTGTGCGTTGCCACCAAAATAAGTGCCACGTTCTCAGGTGCAGCCGATCAAGCCTCAATCGAAGAGGCGTTTTCCATTGTACCACCTTTAAACGGCACGGTTTGTTGGGCTGGTACTACGATGACGTTCGTACCCCGCACAAACCTGGAGTACGACACTACTTACACCGTGACGACAAACGAAGGTTCATGGCGATTCAAAACGGCGAAGGGGGGGTTTCCGGTAACCATCGTTGACGATCTCGGCAGCACTATTACCATAACCAAGAAGCCGGAACGGATCATCTCTTTGGCTCCTTCTAACACCGAGATACTCTTTGCGCTGGGGTTAGACGAGAAGATAGTCGGCGTAACTGAGTATTGTAATTACCCCCCGGAGACTGAGTTAAAGGAGAAGATCGGTAGTTACAGCACGCCGCACATCGAGAAGATCGTTAACCACAACCCGGATCTCGTCTTAGCGGCTTATGGCAATCCAGGAGGAGCTATTGAAGCGCTGAAACGGTTTAATGTAACAGTTATTGGCTTAAACGCGAGGAATTTGGATGAAATCCTTTACGATCTGAGAATGGTGGGTGAACTAACTGGCACATCTGCGAATGCCTCGATCATAGTTGCAGATATGACGCAACGGATTGAGGCAACTGATGCGCGGATGAGTGCATTGAAGGATGCAGAAAAGCCTACGGTGCTTCATATAATCTGGCACGATCCCCTCTGGGTAGCGGGTAAAGGCACCTTTGAGGATGAGTTGATCAGCCGGTGTGGTGGTGTTAATATCGCCCCGGTCGAAGGGTATAAGACCCTCTCGTTGGAGAAGCTGCTAGAACTGAATCCAGACGTTATCATTACCCCGTCAGGAACGGGCATGGGCTGTACGCAGACAAATTTCACCTACGAGTATATAATCAACGAGCTCCGATTACGTGCTATTAACGCAGTGGGCACGCAGCGGGTGTACATAATCAATGCAGATATCGTGTGTCGTGCTGGTCCACGGATAGCGGAGGCCTTGGAAGAGATGGCAAAGATGCTCCATCCGGAACTGTATTAAACGTAAGCAGGTGGTTCGTGTGATAAAAAAGACGTATTTCAAAAAGTTCATTCACTGGAAACTGGTTATGCTTTACTTACTTGCACTTTTAAGTGTGACTGTTGTGCTCACCACGGCAATCGGGCCGGTTTACGTACCGCCGATGGAGATTGTCGCGTTGCTGGGTAGTAAACTACAGCTCTGCGAGCTATCCTCGACCCCACACGAGATCATCATTTTCCAGATACGGCTGCCGCGAATATTCCTTGGACTGTTGGTAGGGTTTTCGCTTGCGACTGCAGGCACGGCAATGCAGGGTTTATTTAAAAATCCCATGGCAGACCCGTACATCATAGGGATCGCGTCGGGCGCTGCGGTTGGCGCCGCGTTCTCGATCATGGTGCTTCCGCCGCTCCTTTCGATTTATACAACACCGTTAATGGCCTTTTTTGGTGCGCTCTTCACCATTTTCCTGGTTTACAACATCGCGAAGGTCGGCGGACGGATACCGGTAGACACGTTATTACTCACGGGAATTGCCGTGTCGTTATTCCTTGGCGCGGTGTTATCGTTCATGATGTCGGTGGCCGGGGAGTCGTTGCACAACATCTTCTTCTGGCTGATGGGCGGGTTATGGCTCGCTGACTGGACACAGGTGAAGATAACCGCTTTGCCCGTACTCGTTAGCTTCGGCCTAATTTATCTCTTCGCGAAGGATCTTAATGCGATGCTGCTGGGCGAGGAATCGGCGCAGACGCTGGGCATAAATGTAGAAACAGTGAAACGAATCCTTTTGGTGCTTTCAGCGTTCATTACCGCAGCTGCAGTTGCCTTTACCGGAACCATTGGATTCGTAGGGTTGATCATCCCGCACATTACGAGGATATTGGTAGGACCGGACCATCGAATTCTTCTGCCTGCGTCCGCATTGATGGGTGGGATCTTTCTGGTGTGGATGGACGCATTGGCGCGGGTGTTAGGCGAGTTGCCTGTAGGAGTGCTCACCGCGTTCTTCGGCGCGCCGTTCTTTATTTATCTGCTGAAGAAGCGGAAAAGCGGTTATTATGCGGCGTGAAAACAAAAATAAGTAATTTAGATGAGCCTGTTGTATTTATAGAGCTATAAACATGGACGAGCTTACTGAACCGCAACGCCCACCGCACGCTGGATCAATCGCCCTATCTCGTCAAACTCCTTTTCAATCGGCCCCTTCTTGCCAGGTATTTCAAGGATAATAGGTATGACGGTCTTTTTCTTCTCGTTTATCTCCCGTATCTTCTCTCTGGTTCGTGCCTCGGCTGCGAATCGCTCGTTTATAAGGATAATCGCAACTTCCTCGCGTGCCACGGTGTCCAACACACGGGCGATATCCTCTTCTTCCTCTAAGCCGTACTCATACACCTCTTTTACACCTGCGAGCCTGAAGCCAGCAGCCGTATCAGGATCTCCAATTACCGCAACCGCGATCATTTTCCTGTGAATAGCGTTTTCACTATCTCCTCTCGTAAACTGGTGGAAAGTCGTGTCATGCGCTGCTCAAACGTATTATTCACCTCGATCTTGCCGTCTTTTCGCCGTACAATGACGCCGCCTGCTGAATTTACCCGTTCGTCCGAGAGCGATAACTGCACCTCCACACCACTGTCGTGGCTTATCTCGGTAGTTACGTTTGTCAGCATTGCCGGGTCTACGTACGAAGCAGCCGCGTCTTCTTCGCTGAGTAGTACTTCCACGTCCTCGCCCGCGCTACTTCCCGTGGCAATGCTCAGTGCGCTCTCCTTAATCAAGCCCGCCAGGATCTCGGGATACGAGGTGCCTTTGAAACCTTCGCTTTTAACGCCCTTCATTCGCCCTAAAGCGGCCTCTAACGCCTTTTCTATCATCTCCTCTTCTGCCGTCCACCGGAGCTTCCGCGCATTTTGTCGTGCTGCTCGAATAATGCGATCCTTCTCCTCAGCACCTTTTCGCTCCTCAGCGTCGACAAACAGCTTCTTTTGACGTTCTAGTTCCGCCCTTGCTTCTTCGACCTTCTTATTCGCGTTCTCCTTTGCCTCGCTAATTATTCGCTCGCGTTCTTCGCTTGCTTCATCCTTTATCCGCTCCACCATCTCTTTCGCGCCCATGACGATCACCTCACGCCTAAAATTCGTTCTAACACGACATTAACGGTGCTGTCGAGATTCGATTCAGTAGCAGCCTTCAGGGCATTCGCTTCTTCCTCAGCCGTCTTCACGATCGCGGCCTCTTCCTGCTTGCCTTCCTGAACATACTTGGCAGAAATTTCAGAGGCTGAACTCTGTTCATCTTCACGTGCCTGCTCCTTGAGCCGCTTTATTTCTCCCTCCGCATCGTTCTGGATGTTCGCAACGCTCGCTTGGGCCTCGTCGAGTAACTTTCTCCCTTCCTCTTCCCCCTCTCTTATTATCTTAAGCGCTTCTACTGCCATTGTATTCTTCCATAACCGGTTGTCTTTATTATAGATAGCTTGTTTTAAATTTTTCTATTTAGCGTCAATGTCAGAATGGTGGAGGAATCTCGCAGCTATACTGATGCCTTTCATAAGTCTGAAGAAAGAAAGAGGGTGAGTACAGGATGAAAGTGGTAGCCATAGTAGGGAAGAAAAAATCAGGTAAAACAACGCTTATTGCGCAGTTGATTGCGAGTCTGAAGCAATACGGGGACGTTGGCTGCATAAAACATGCGCACGAGTTGGATTTGGATCTGCCAATTGCACGAGATACCGATCGCTTCTTCACCGCGGGAGCTGAGGTTGTTATCGGCGCTTCACCGGAGAAGACAATAGAGATTTACGGGGGAACGAATTTGACGGATTTGATAGCGAAGATGGATAAGGCAGGCGTTGATTTTGTGCTCGTTGAGGGCTTTAAGAGCAGCGACTTGCCGAAGATCGCACTGAACAACTTTCCACCTGACGAAGTCAGTAATGTACTCACGCGCGTAGATTTCAGAGAAGATTCGACGATGCAGGAGGGAATAGTCAACGAGTTGGTCCCGCTCATTCTTGCGTTAGACGATTACGAGACCCTTCTCTAAAAAGATAACTTTACCAACCAACCAAAGTAACTATTATTTTTTCTTAGCGCAGGTTAGATTAACAAGAGAGGTGGTAGTGGTTATGAATGCGAAGATAAGCTTTTCCTCGGTCGATGCGACCAAACAACCTCTGGACTGGATCTATCGATTAGAGGCTGCAGGTTTTCAGGGCTGGGAGATAGTGGACGAAGGACTGCAAAAAGTGGAAGGCGAATTGAAAGAGCGGGTGCGAGAGCTGCACGAAACAACGAATCTTATTTTCTCTTTGCACACGCCACTCTCTGATATCAATATCG
This sequence comes from uncultured Halobacteria archaeon, assembly GCA_964443855.1. Classification (GTDB taxonomy): domain Archaea; phylum Halobacteriota; class Syntropharchaeia; order Alkanophagales; family Methanospirareceae; genus JACGMN01. Next base: position 12,164 of record CAYUEX010000037.1, read on the forward strand.
CGAGTGTCAACGAGCGTATGTGGGGAGCGAGCCTGCAACAGGTAAAGGAGAGCATAGAGAGTACGTACGAGTTCATTGACGACATCTGCGTTGTACATCCGGGCTTTTTCTCACCATTGTCCGTGCAGATGCCGGAAACGGCGATTCAAAAGGCGATTGAGAGTCTAACTGCGCTCTGTGAGTTTGCTGCGGACCGAGGATTGCGTATAGCGGTGGAAAACTTAACTTCAGCGAATATGCTGATGGGTCGGTATCCTGACGAACTCGTTCAGCTCGTGCGTGGTGCGAATATGGACAATCTTGGGGTGTGCCTTGACGTCGGGCATGCGAATACAACGAAGAAATTGGACGAGTTCTTGAGCATTACGGCGCAGGCAGAGGATGTGGAAATAATACACATGCACGCGAGCGATAATTTCGGAGAACAGGATCTTCATTTGCCGTTGGGCGAAGGCAACTTGGATTGGAAGAAGGTATTAGACGGTATCAACAATAACGGCTATGCAGGGCTTGTCGTGCTCGAACTGTACTCCTTAGAGGGTGGAGTAAAGAGTTTGGAGTTTATCGATGAACTTTCTTCATAAAGATAATACGAACGAGAGTCAGGAAGCACAGGTTACGATGAATGTTGTTCACGGCCCTACTTGCTATAAGAACCTAACGTTAGTCGGCATGATGAGTATCCGGTAGGGAAGGCTCACCGATCATTCATTCGTCACTGTAGAATATCCAAAGAGCCGTAAACGCAAGCTACCCACGGCGACCGAAAAAATTTAAAGATAACAAAAAGAGTTATTAGAGAAAGGTGTAATATAATAAGAGAAGGGAAGACCAAAATGCAGATTGTGATAAGTGATTCAAAAGCAGGGAAAGCGTACAAAGTTGAAGGTAAGGATGCGGAAGCGAATGCGTTGTTCATTGGGAAACGCATCGGTGACGTTATAGATGCAGACATACTCGGCTTAGGCGGCTATGCACTGGAGATAACCGGTGGCTCGGATAAGCAAGGTATGCCCATGCGTAAAGATGTCTCGGGAACGGCGCGGAAACGGATATTAATCACAAATCCACCTGGCTACCAGCAAAAAGAGCAAGGTAAACGGCGAAGAAAATCCGTTCGCGGTAACGAAATCTCAACAGAGATATCGCAGATCAATGTGCTGATAAAGGAATACGGAAAGAAGCCACTTGATGAGCTCTTGGTAAAAGCTGAAGAATGACAGTTGCAGTATTGTCATTGATCTATAATGCGACTTCTGTTTGAGTAACCCTTATTTATTATCCTGTGAGTTGAGTACGATGGAAGTAGAGTAATTATACTAGAGGCTGCTACATTACGAAAAAACGTTCAAAATAAATCATTAATAAATTACTTCACACCAACTAATAGTGAATGAAACAAAACATTCCTCTCCTTTCCATATAATTGCGTTGCTCCTCCATGATGAAACCTTAGTTCTGGCGAAAGGACATTTGCATCACGGGCTAGTCTACAACAGACCTCCAATACACCTTTATGGCACTGGGTCGTATTTTTAATTACGTTTTCGTCCAAATTTGTATCATATATTTTGATATTATATGCTGGGTGTTGATATTGTTTACCGGAGATTTTAAGTTCTGATTCAGTTAAAGTCATTTGAATTACTTCTTCACTAATTGATAAAATATGGCTAATCATATCTTTTATATTCTTAATCCTTGCGGATACCCCGGTTTCCATTTTTTGAATACTATGAACGCTGGGATTTTGAATAATAGTTTCAATTTTAGCGTCTACATTTTCACCATCAATTTTAATATTTTCATTAGTAAATTCAAAAACTAAATTTTGATTTTTATTCGAAATAGTCTTATTTTTAAACAACATCACATTCCTTTTAACCTCTTTAGACTCGAACAGATACGAATAGTTCCATCTATCATTTTCACGCATCTCAAAGAAATCGTGTGCGACTATATCTGGATAGAAACCAATAATAATAGTTGATTGGTTATTTGCACCTATAAATTTTATAGAATTTTGGTCTGCCTCACAAAATATTCTTTCTTTGAAGTCATTTGTCAATTTGCTAACGATATATAAAGGCATTCCGTTTTGAAACTGTAATAGTCCTGTCATTGACTAACCTCACTATCAAGCCTATTGTATAACTGTTCACCAGTATTATAGTCGATTAGTACCCGGGAGTCTAAAATATCTTGGTATTTCGATGTTATGATCTTATATCCATTACCAGCTAATGATTGGGGATTTTGTAAAACGCCTACAACTTTCAAACTATACCCTGTTTTTGTTAATTTTTCAATATTCTGTATATATGCATTCATATCAACGGTCATAAGCCACTTGGGTTTTTTGGATCCATTTAGAACAAAAATTTCCTTGTTATATTTCCAATTTTGGAATTGAATTTTAAAAGACGGAGTAACCCTATTTTCTATTTCTCCGCTTATTATAGTTGGATCGCCATAATAATCTTTACGAGTTGCCAGATTTGCCAGATTGGGATATATGTGATAGGGTCTCCCTTGAGGGCCGCCCCATATTACAACTCTTTTTCTCTCATCAAGTTCACGAGCGTAAGCTCTTATCGTACTTTTACTGAGTTCTCTACCGAAGTCCTCTTTCATAAACTCATAAGCTTGGATGGTGTTCAACCCTTTATATTTCCAAACAATATGATCTAAAGCATTTAGACGCCCTTCTTTGGTATTCAAATTTATACGTCGTTGTTCTGATTCTGACTTCTCAATTCTTTCAAATCCTTCGTTAGCTAAATCTTTAAACTCAAGGAGTCCGATTTCAATTACTTTTTCATAGCATGTTCTGGAAGGGTTAAGAGCACCAGATTCTTCAAAAGAACGTCCGGCGGAAAGAAAGTATTCTGAACTTTCAACTTTATTGTTATATTCATCGAGCAGGAGCCTCCCTAATAATATGCTATCAGATCCTGCAGCTTCTAGATATCTGTTACGAGAATTTAAATCTCTTCCTTCTTCTCTTTGAGCTCTGATTAGATTACTCGAAATTGCTTTTACAAGTGCCCTAACATCATCATTTTTAATTAGTTCCATCATTTTCATGCCCCCAATACACTTGCAATTTATCGGGGAAACCACTTACAGAAATATATCCTGAAGAACACTTGAATTTGGTATCGAATTTTCTTATTTTTGAATCCAATCTTTTTTTCCACCCCTTTGGAACTTCAGTTGCAGTCATTTCTATTTTCTCCTTTTCATTATTATCTGT
>CAYUEX010000038.1:0-15059 GCA_964443855.1 uncultured Halobacteria archaeon
TCATCTTATTGATGACTAAATTGAATATACGCTTTAAAATCGTTATTTTCATGTATTTAACCAGTAAATTTTGCATTGCCCTCCTGCTTATCACCAGCATGAACTTAGTTATTGCTAATCAACTATGGTTCAGTCTTTACGCCATTCCGAGAGTGTATTCTGACTGCTTTCTATATGAGATTGGTAGGTAAAAAATTTGTTTTATTTTACCGTTTCGTTTACTTTGAAGAACATCGTCACCCTAACGTCGCATCACGAAAAACAGGAAATTTTATATGGCTGAATAGCCATAGTAAAGGAAAAGCGAGGGGGATAGAACTCTTGTCTTACAATACCTGCAAGGTGTTTTTCTGTCGCTCCTCACAAAATACAAAAGGCTACGATACGATGCTCACTGAAGAAGAAGGAAAAAGAGGATTGCAGCTTGCACGAGCTGCGATAGAGACATATCTTGATGAGAACGTCAAGCTCAAAGCACCTGACGACTTGCCGGCGAGCTTAAAGGAGATGAGGGGTGTTTTCGTCACGTTAAATAAATTTGGGACGCTGCGTGGTTGTATTGGCTATCCTTACCCTGTATTTGCGTTACAGGACGCAATTATAGAAGCGGCAATATCTGCCGCAGTCGGCGACCCCCGATTTCCGCAGGTGACCAAGGAGGAATTCAAGGATGTGACTGTTGAGCTTACCATACTCACACTGCCGCAGGTGTTAACCGTAAAGCCCGCGGAGTTGCCCAAGCATGTGGAAATAGGCAGGCATGGCTTAATCATAAAGAAGGGATTTTATCAGGGGCTTTTGCTCCCTCAGGTGGCTACCGAGTATAACTGGACTGCCGAGGAGTTTCTGTGCCAAACCTGCTGGAAAGCTGGCTTGCCTCAAGATGCGTGGCTTGAGGAGGACACTGAAGTCAGCACCTTTGAAGGCCAGATATTTAAGGAGGAGCAGTAGAAGAAACGATGATAAACATAGATCGATACAAATGCGGATACTGTGGTGCATGCGTTTCCGTCTGCCCCACCGATGCGATCGAGTTGGTCGGAACGTGGATAAAGATAGATGAGGAAAACTGCAATAGCTGTAAAGCGTGTGTGAACATTTGCCCCGTTGGCGCATTGGAGCTGCGTTGATCAAGAACCCCCTCTGTAAGGATTTATTTCCCTTTCACGTTCCAAAGAAATTCAAATCTGCTTCGCATACACGAGTGCATCTTCGCCATCTGCATAATAGCGTTTTACCGTATATGCTGGTTTGTAGCCTTGCTTTTCATAAAATCGCATTGCGCCCGTATTACTTGGTCGGACTTCCAGCGTGACGGTATCGAACGCAGCGGTATAAAATTCGTGTTCCGCTGCTTTTATCAGTCCTTCTCCCACTTTTCTCTTTCTATATGCCGTTACCACAGCAATTCCTGATATATGGCCATGCCCTACTCTCACAGCGCCACCGACAAAACCAATGAGCTTTTCCTCTGTGCCCGTCGACGTCGTCAACGGCACCACAGCCACGAAGTAATAGTTCGCAAAAGGATGGAACAGATCAGCGATATCCGATGCAGTATTTACCGTCTTAATATTCTCCTTCCATAGCTGTATAATCCCTTCCAAATCCGATTCTACTGCTTTCCGTATGCTGAACTTGGTCATAAAATATGCTCCGCTATACACGTTTTTCCTTTAACTAGGTTAAGAGCTTTTTGGTTTTTTCTTGCCTGCTGTTAGCCATGCTAAAATAGCAACGGAAATTTTTATTGATTGCAGGAGATTAAGTACTTAGTTATAGGATGACAGCAACCAGCCAACTGAGCGATTCCGACCGGATAAAAAAGGATATTGTACTTTTCGAGCAGAGCATCGTCGAGCTTGATTCGTTATCGCTCACCGAGACCGAGGTGGAAGTAGTCGATCAGGCAAAGCGATATTATGGTGATACGAAATATTATCTTGAAAAAGGCGATTTTTTCACCGCCTTTGGCTGCATTAACTACGCTCATGGGCTGGTCGATGGAATACGGATGACGAAAGGGTTATTGAAGTAATTGTTGCTTTTTGATGCTTTCAAGGCATGGTGTTTGCCTGAAAAACATTTTCTGAGAAGTGGATAAGCTCCAGAACTCATCACACCACCATTGCCATATATCCTATGGCAAATCCAAAAATCGCACCGGAATTGAGGAATGGCAGTCCTGCATGCGGTTTCCCACGTCCCGCAACACGGCTCAGCACCGCGTAACCCGCTAACGTGCCGACAAGTGCACCCAGCGCCGGCGCATTTATTAATCCGAAGTAATAACCAAATTCAGCCAGGTAGTAATTTGCGGACACCACCAGAACCGTAGGGATAATCGCATCACCAAGCCCCATGAAAAATCCGTCTTCCATCGTATCCCCGCGCAAGAGCGAGAAGCTCCACTTCCGCGGTAAGATAAAGAGAACCGGCATGTGCAGATCAATGACTGATTCTGCCAATGCAACCATGTGCTTCGTCTTGTAAACCGCAATGGCGTCGTAGATCAATAAGATTACCATGAGGATCAAGACAGGTAGTATGCCTAGCGAAATACCGAATATCGCCGCTGCGCCACCGCCTATGATCAACCCCGTCGCATCGATGATGTACCACTCGGGATATTTAAAGAGCAGCAGCGCAAGCGCAAGCGTGCTAAGCTCCGGGAGAAAAGCATAGGGCAGAAGGACCAGCATCACATAATAGATTGTTATCGCCACCGCAGCGAGCATCACGAAATAAACAAGCCGTTCCCCGCCGAACCGGAGCACAAAAAGGATAAACGCGGTAAACGCAATGATGAAGAGAAAAAAGATAATAGGGTTAAGCGGATCATTGGGATTTTCAAACGCGGACATGCCCGCTACGTCAAACGGCGCGGCAAGCAGTAGGGCAATGATCTGCGTGATCAGGATAAAACACCCCATGCCGACAAACAGAGCGATGCCGGTGCTTTTTTCTTCTTGTTCTTCTTGTTTCTTCTCTTCCTCGCTGCTCTTTTCGGTCATACGTATATCCAATAACAAAAAGCGAGCGGTGTCTTATAAGTTTGCTATGAAAGAGCGCTAATTTGTAGTCCTTGAACTAAAACGGAGTTATTGCATCAAATATTTTTTCAGAAACAGTGCCATTCTTTTGCTATCCCTATCCTTCTTGATCCTGATATCCGTTTTGAGCACGTCCACCTTGGTGTCAACCGGACATTCGTCGTTCTTAGCGATCACAAATGCATCTAAGAAATCCTTGTAACAGCTGTACACGCCGTGAGGTGAGACTTCGAACCCTTTTGCACGCATGAATTTGCCTGCCGGGCCGCTTACCGCTTCCGTCCCGACGATCGGTGAAATTGCCACCACGATTTTCCACCGAAGAAACTCTCGTATCCCCTTCAAACTGAGAATGGGTCCGACGCTGGTAATCGGATTGCTCGGCCCAATGAGCACCAGGGCTTCCGATTCTTTCTCCAGCACCTCTAACACTGCCTCCGAAGGTTTTACCGTATCTATTCCTTCGAGCTGAACATCGAGAACGTCCGGCTCACCCTTTCGGACCACCCAGAAATCCTGGAAATGAAGTTCACCTTCCGGTGTTAGAATCTTCGTCCGTACCGTTGCAGGCTCATCAGTCATTGGCAGTATTTTTATACGATTAGATATGCCATAATTTCGTGCGAGCACCGCCGTCGCCTCGGTCAGACTTTTTCCTTGCCGGATCAGCTCAGACCGCATAATATGCGTAGCACGGTCTTTATCGCCAATCATTAAGTGCTCAGAAGACTGCAACTGCTGCAGCGCGGTATGTGTATGGAAACTATCATCCTTAACGCCCCACCAAGTCTTCTTATCCATTACGCCCGCCAAGGCATACAGTACCGAATCGATATCAGGGCACAGTAAATTGCCCGAAATCCAGACGTCTTCCGCGGTGTTGACGATAATGTTCAGCTCTTCTTCCTTGAATGTCTTCTCCAGCCCTACCAGAAGCTTCGGCGTTCCTGTACCTCCTGAGAGGATAATCATAATCTCATAAAAGTGCAGTTAGAAGATAAAACCTTAGTAAAGTGTGGTTTATGCAACGCAACGTATCCGTGTTAATATAAAAAGAACCTCAAACGTCGTTGCTTCACCACCGCCGTAATCACCGTGCAATCACGTGTAAGGAGAACGTCTTAAGAGGTTCCACATCCGTCTCCCAGGGGCGGTGATAGATCAACGTAAGATTTGTCTGACCTGCGTTGACAACCTCAAATCGGATAATTTGCACACCTCCCGCGCCGATTGCCTCAGATTCGGGCTTAAATTCTATTTTACCTACTTGACGCATAACCTGCTCATCAGGACTTTCGACCACTTCCCACGTGTAGCCCGTAGTGGGGTTCGCTTCCAGCGTGATGCTCAAGGCCTGACCGCTCTTGAGTTCGATCGTGCTACCGTTATCAGCCTCCGTGAGCTGCACCTCGCCGGGACCACGCACCATCAAGACTGCAACGATGATCAGAACAGCGGTTAGCGTCCCGCCAACAATATACGCCTTATTTCCCATTACAACATACCTCTTTCACAGATCTATGTGACTTTTGGAATATAAAATCCCATACCTGCGAGAGTTGCCCTCACGTCACGCTTAAGACTTAGAATTGTAATCATTTACGCAAATAATAGAAGAGAACAGGCAGTATACTTAGCATACCAGTGAATACGTGTACGTTTAATTCTCCAGTACGGGAAAAAGTGATGAGAAACATCCCAGCTGCGAAAATGCCGGTTAATACTGAGGCGGAAATTAAATACGTGACCAATTTTTCACGAAACGTAAACTCCTCCAATTCTCTAAACACTACTGTATTGCTCTCAGCCAATTCGCGACGGCGATGATAAATCATTTTTATTGAGTCCATGGCTATGACGCTCAGCCACGTGCAACCTGCAAACGTCAAGAGGACAAGAGGTATTCCGTAGTGGTTCTGAGTGAAGAAGTAAAGGAGCACGATGTAAACGGGAATGATTGAGGGCCGCACATACTTTTCAACTGTACCTAAATCCTCAGAAAGCCCGAATTTACGCCGTGCTTGATATACAAATACCTCTTTAAACGCCGTTAAAAATTCCTTCTGTTTCACCGTAACCACCGTTTCTTTATCTCCTACCCTAACTGTATAACGCAAAGCCTAAATAGTGTTCTGTTTCCCCCCCCCCCTGTCCTCCACAAACGCAATCAACAGACCCCATTCTTACCTATGACCGTATTTTTTGCTGTACAATGACCTACGTTAGGTGGCTTATAACGCCGTAAAAAAGACATTGAAGACTTAAATATTTTGAAAATAAAGGGAAACTACAGGTTGAGACGGTAAAAATGGATGAGATTAAGAAGGGTGGTATGTTCACGATTGGTGGCTTGGAAAATGTGCGGATAAACATCGGCGAGATCGTGGAGGTAGAGGGAGAAAAGGACTGGGAACCGATGGGGCCCCATCCAATGCCCGGCATAGCAACACTTCGAGACTGGGATTTAAAGCTGTTAAACAGGTATAAACCGTTTTATGCGCCCTTATGCGACATGTGCTGTCTTTGCACCTACGGGAAATGCGACCTCACGGGGAATAAAAAGGGTGCGTGCGGAATACGCATGGACGCGCAGCAGGGAAGAATTGTGCTTCTCGCGTGTTTGGTGGGGTGCAGTGCGCATTGTGGTCATGGACGGCATCTTTTACACGACATGATAAAGAAATTTGGTCGAGACGTTCCCATAGACTTTGGACCTAAGGTGGATATCGAAGCACCGCTTACACGATTGATATGTGGCATAAAACCAAAGACAATTGGCGATTATGAGCGCGTATTCGATTACGTCGAGGAGCAAATCGTTCAGTTGGCAGACGCGCTTCACACGGGTCAGGAAGGCTCATACCTGGACTTCGAATCAAAAGCGCTGCATATGGGGATGCTCGATTCGCTCAACAAAGAAGCGGCTGACATCATTCAGATTGCCTGTTATGGTATGCCTTCGAGCCATGAAGGAGGCGGGCCTGACGTTCCGCTCGTTGATGTGGGAATAGGAACGATCGATACGGATAAGCCCGTTATTCTTGTCATCGGCCACAATGTGCCTCCGGCTGCAGATATCGGTGACTATTTGACGGAAAACGATCTCGAAGACGATGTAGAACTTGCAGGGATTTGCTGTACTTCTATTGACACAACGCGCGTGTATAAAAAAGCGAAGGTCGCTTCGGCGCTTGGTAGGCAACTGCGTGTGCTACGAGCGGGAATTGCAGATCTTGTGGTAATTGATGAGCAGTGTATCCGTGCTGACGTCGTAGAACTTTGTCAACGCGTTCACTCACCAGTGATAGCAACGAACGATAAAGCAATGCACGGCTTGGTTAATAGAACGGGCGACGATCCTGACGAGATAGTGGCGGATTTAGTAAACGGGCGTGTTCCCGGCATTGTCATACTCGATCCCGAGCAGGTAGGCGAAGTCGCGGTACGGACTGCGATCCAGATGGATAAGAAACGGAAGAATCTCCGCTTCATTCTCAACGACGAGGAATTCAAACACCATGTGAACGAGTGCACCCAATGTGGCAATTGCACGCTCGCATGCCCGAACGGGCTGCATATCGGAGAGGCGATGTCCAGTGCCGCATCGGGGAATGTAAAGCCACTTGCGGATATCTTTGATCTCTGTGTCGGCTGTGGCAGATGCGAGCAAGTTTGCAAGAAAAACATGCCGATTATCGATGTGATCACCAAAGCGGCGTATCCACAGCTTAAGGAGGAGAAAGGGCGAATGCGCATAGGGAGAGGCCCGATTTGGGACAGTGAGATACGAGATGTCGGTGCCCCTATTGTCCTGGGAACCATTCCGGGTATTATCGCCCCAATAGGCTGTGGAAATTATCCCAACGGGACAAAGGACGTGTGGCTTATCGTAAAGGAGTTTGCAGAACGAAATTATATCGTTACGCTTACGGGCTGCATGGCGATTGATGCCGCGCTCTGGAAGGATGAAGAAGGAAAAACGCTGTACGAGACGCATCACGGCGGGTTCGATGCAGGTGGTGTGCTCAATATAGGGTCATGCGTCTCCAATGCGCATATACACGATGCAGCGATAAAAGTAGCAAGTATATTCGCAGGGCGACCACTGAGGGGAAATTATGAGGAAATCGCGGATTATATTCTGAGTCGAGTTGGTGCCTGCGGTGTTGCGTGGGGAGCGATGTCACAGAAGGCTGCTTCAATTGCAACGGGTTTCAACAGACTGGGTATTCCCGCGGTCGTAGGCCCCCATAGTGCAAAATACCGCAGAGCTTTCCTCGGTCGCGCAGACCTGAAAGAGGATTGGAAGATAATAGATGCCACTGATGGTTCAGAGATTTATTGTGAGCCGGGGCCGCAGCATTTACTCGTGGCGTGTGAAACGGTGGAAGAAGCATTACCGATGATCGCAAAAATGTGCTTCCGACCATCTGATACAGACCGTGGGCGTTCTGTAAAGCTGACGCATTATATTGACCTGAGCTTGAAGTATCTGCATGCCTATCCGCCCGATTGGCCGCTCTTCGTTAGAACTGCAAGCGACCTACCCATAGCCAAGAGGACGGAATTATTGAAGCTACTCGAAGACGAGCACGCCTGGAAGATAGATTGGAAACTGAAAAAGATACAAGAGGGCCCCATTAGGGGATACGATCCCTCGTTTAACCCAACGAATTTAGAACGATTGATACGGGAGAAGAAATAAAGAGGAGGCAAAGAGATGGAAACGGAAATACCTTTTGACGTGGCAAATATACCGGGGCCCGAAACCGGCGGAGTTGTGGCGCCCGAAGTAATCGGAAATTCTATTTCAAGTTCGAAAAGACCGCTGCTTGTTGTTGGCTCGGAGATCCTGCGCGATGACTTCTTTTTGGACGTTGCGATAGAACTGGGTAAACAGGGGATCCCCGTAGCGGCAACAGGCCATAGCATAAAAGGCTTCATAGAAAAGGGCTACACTGAGAACGTGACGTATTACAACTTGCACGAACTCACGAACTGTTTACGAGACCCTAATTGGAAGGGTTTGGACGGACAGGGCAATTATGATTTCGTGATCTTCTTTGGCATACTTTACTATTACGCATCGCAGATGCTGTCCTGTATAAAGAATTTTGCAACCGATCCGTTGATACGTGCCGTTTCGATCGATCGCTATTACCATCCAAACGCACGAATGGGATTTTCGAATATCACGCTGCGGCAAGAAGAGCTGTACAAGGATATGCTCAATCGCGTGGTGAAGAGCATCCGAGGTAGGTAGGTAAGTAAGTGGGTAGGTGGAGAAACCATGGTAAAAGAGAAAGGGAATCTAATGGATTTAGAGGCTGAAGTGATTTATAACGGACTTTGCTGTTACTGCGGGACGTGTGGTGCATTCTGTAAAGAGTACATAACCTATGAGAGCGAGCTGCCGAAGACGAAGAAGAAGTGCTATGAGATTTGCGGCGCGTGCTATGATTTCTGTCCCCGGACGTTCTTTGCTCCTTTTGAGGTAGATAAAGCGATATTTGGCGATACACGAACCGATAATCTGTTAGGCTATTACCAGGGCGATATCCTCACCGCACAAGCGACAGATACAGCAATTAGCGAGCACTCGCAGGATGGCGGCGTTGTATCAGCGTTACTCGTTTTCTTGCTTGAGCAGGGCGAGATCGATGCAGCGGTGGTCTCGAAGGCGTCTGAGAAATGGGAACCCGTGCCTTTCGTAGCGACACAGAGAGAGGACATACTAACTGCCTCGGGTTCGAAATACACACAGTGCCCGTCGGTATTAGGTGTTGGCGATGCATTCGAGCAGGGCTACAAGAATATTGCCCTCGTTGGATTGCCGTGCCACACACAAGGTATGCGAAAGGTTCAATTATCAAAGGGATTTAATGTTGGCGCTGACCGGGTGAAGTTCCTTATCGGACTTTTCTGTACCGAAACGTTTGACATGGAACTGCTAACGAAGCAGCTGGAGGAGATGGGCACGAGCATCGACGACGTTGAGAAATTCGATATCAGTAAAGGGAGCTTTATTGTCCATACGAATTCAGGGAAAACGCTCAAGACGCCAATACGAAAGATGCGTGGCTTTGCACGAGAAGCCTGCAACTATTGTTACGACTTTGCGGCTGAGTTCGCGGATGTTTCGGTGGGATCAATAGGCTCCGAAGACGGCTGGTCGACGGTGATCGTACGAAGCGAAGTGGGTAAGGACCTGATGAGGCGTGCGGAAGAAGCAGGGTTCATAGAAACAAAGAAGCTTTCAGAAGAGCAGATAGCGGAGGTTAGGAACCTCGCATCGTTTAAGAAGCGCGAGAACTTGAAGCGTATTTACGAGAAGACAGAGCCCGTCAGCATTCTGAATATGCAGGTGGAGCCTGAGCTGCTTGAGCAGTTTTTGTCTGGGAAGTGATTTCCGCTTACGGGTGTTTAGTTGGGTAAGGCATGTTGCTGAAATGATCGTGCGCAATTACTCACTCGTCTCTTCAATTTCCGACTGTTTGCTCAGTGCGTCTGCGATTTCACCGTCTTCCACTATTAGAGCACCTTGATATCCACACTTGCGGCAAACGTAGATCTCGCCGAGCCATGGCTCGTAATTCAGATGCTGAGACCCGCAACGAGGACAGCATTTTGCCATATTGTTCGCCTACCGTAACCCAGACGCCAGATCGATCAATACCGCTTTCTTATCTTGTGCCTTCACAACGCCCGAAGCCAATAACACACCATCGGCGCCTAACTCGAGCGCCGCTCGCACATCCTCTCCGTCTGTCACACCGGCACCACAGAGCACAACGCAGTTCTCATTCACACGCTTCACTTCCCTTACCGTATCCTCGACGATTGCTGGATCCACTTTAGACACAGACTGCCCGGTTCCGATCAGTTCCGGCGGTTCGACGGCGACTGCATACGGCTTCAGTTCCGCCACTGCCGTACTCACGGCGATATTATTCGTGCAGACAATGGTAAGAAGGCCTAAACTCGTTGCTTTCTTAACGATGAAATCGATATCCGCTATCTTCAGCCGGTGCTCAGAATGATTTACCAATGTGCCCCGTGCGCCCGTCTCCTTTACGGACTCCAGCGTTACGAAGCCCGTTTGACTGCCTGGCTCCACCGCGTCAACATGCTGCGCGAAACACGGTATGTTTACGGACGACACGATCTTCGCAAGGTCCACCTGCTGTGGACAAATAACGATACTTACCTTCTGCTCAGCAGCAACCTCCGCACAGATTTGAGCGAGTTGTAAGCCCTTAATACCCGCAGATTCCACATATGCCTTCTCGTTCAATACAATTACCGGTAGTTCTAATTTTACCATCCTCTTCACCCACCACATAAACAAGATAGTTCTATCAATATCAAACTATCTCACCCACTGCTTGTCTTTCTCTTATAATAACACCTTCTTCAATTCACCAATACTCTTTATTGAAAACGTAGGCTCCTGGTCACAGGTTAGCCTTTTCTCATCATTGTGACAGATGAGCACAGAGTCTATACCTGCGTTTTTTGCTGCTAAGATCCCAATAGGGCTGTCATCAGCCAATATCGCCTCTTCCCGCTGTACATTCAGCTCACGCAGGACTCGATTGATATAAAAAGGATTTGGCTTTCGCTGCGCGAGATTTTTCAAATCGCTCTTTCGCCCGTACCAGATCGTGAAGTACGATTTCAAGTTGAAATAGTCCAGTGCATAGTCTACACATGCTTGCTGTGAATCACTCACAACTGCGAGCTGAAATTTATTGCTCAAATACTGTATTATCTCTTCGGAACCGTTACAAAGAGTTATATCCCCTCGTCTTATGGCTTCGATCTTCGCTTCGATCACATCTTTCTCGCGTCGTGCCCAGAATTCATCGCAATCCAAGCCAAATCGCACACAGAATTTCCGCACGCCTTCTGCTCCTTCGGAATGAAGCGGCGCGAGGAATGACGCATCAATCCCCTCTATGGTGAGTGCTATACCAAAATGCCTCAAACTTTTCCCTAATGCCCCATACGCCCATTCGTTGGGTATTGTTCCCGTTCCTCGCGAATCAAGGAACGTCCCGTCCATGTCAAGGAGGACAACCCTATATGCGGTTCCCATAGCCCTATAAATAAGTATCCAAGAGGTATATTGAACGTAAACATATTAAATATTCCCCCTTTAACGTAGCGTAACCATAAAATAGAAGAAATGAGGAGGTGTTAATTAAGAGAGATGAGTGTGGTAACGAAGGAGCTGCATTTTGATACCCAAGGCGAAGTGGAAATCGTCGATATTACCGAGAAAGTAAACCGCGAATTGAGGTCGTCTGATATCGAAGCGGGTATTGTAACGATCTTTGTGCCCGGTGCGACCGGTGCCGTTACGACCATAGAATACGAACCTGGATTGTTACAGGATTTGCCGACAGCGTTGGAGCGATTGTTCCCGAAGGGGATAGCATACGAGCATGAGTATCGCTGGCACGATGGAAACGGGCATTCGCACGTACGAGCATCTTTTCTCGGCCCTTCATTGACCGTGCCGTTCAACGATAAAACGCTACTGCTCGGCACGTGGCAGCAGATAGTCTTTATCGAGCTGGACAATAAACGACGATCGAGACGGATAATCCTTCAAATACTGGGATAGAGGCAAGTAAATAGAGAATAGCCGTGCAAAATCAAGCAGGATTAAAAAATTTTATCGGACTGGCTATTTTGACTCTTGCACGTGACAATAAAACGTTCGGGTTTCAACCGTGTGATACGAGTTTTGTACAGATCGTTTCTCGACCTTCGATTACGTCAATTATCCGCTCTGGGACGTTACCATTTACAACCATACAGCTCATATCATGCTGCAGCAAAAATCGCGGTAGCTCTGCATCAACACACCCTTTTTGCTCTTTATCGACCAGTTCTTTCGCATGAATCTGTTTTATCACTAAGCCGTTTTTATCCAGTATTCCATCCACATCAGTCAGTTTCATGAACGCCCGCTCAAACATTTTATATGCAACAAATGCCGCTATCGTGTCTGAAGTAACATCCCAGGTATGCGGCAAGGAATCATCGTCTTTTAGCAGTTTATACGGTAATACTATGCTGATGGGGTCTGTATTGTTTAGTTCTTCCATGCTTTCAACTACAGGTATTTCCTGTTCACTACCTGCCAGAAAAAGTCCGTATTGATGCATTGCAAGCACGGCCATCCAATGTGTCGTATCGTCTGAGATAGTTTTCTTCTCTGAGAGTTTTCTGACCAGTTCCGCAAAAGGACCACCGCCAGGAACAATGACGAAGGAACGTGATTTGGTCTCAGCATAATCGCTAAGAAAACGCAGAATTTCTCTTCCGCTATCCATTAAACTGCCGCCTAATTTTAGTATCACGGTCATTTAGTGTTATAACCTGTCGCCTACTACTAGTAAATCTGTTTCCGTCATCCTGCACAAATCAGGTTCAACGTACTTTCATCAAAATATTACGGGCCATCCAGCCCCTTCACCCTCGAAGAAGATGTATTGGCCGGGTTTGCTAAGTAGTCAGAAATGAGGAGTTACTCAAGTCAGTCTGCACTCCTTTTCGCCGTTATCGGTACAACGCCTTTCTCGAATTCTTCCAAGGCTATATCAATAGGGTCTATCTCGTCGGTCTCAATGAGTACAGGAGCACCCATGGCTATCTGCAGCGCTCTTGCACCTATAATGCGTGCTTTTTCGTATTTCGTATATTTATTTTTTCCTTCTGTCAAGAAGATCAACCTTCCCTTATGGTGAGAGAATGGGGTTGCTGAGATTTGAACTCAGGTCTCGGCGTCCCGAACGCCGAAGGATAGACCAAGCTACCCTACAACCCCTTCATCTTTAGTTACCATCCACTCCTTATTCATAGGGCGCTATCTCATCTATCAGCTCTGCGTGCGTTAGAAGCATCCGCCGGCAGCAATATCGCTTTATTCCTAGATCGTCCAGCACCTTCCCGGGATCTTCGTGCTTTATTCGCTCTTTATACTCATCCCAAACGCCTGATATGACCTTTCCGCATGTGAAACACCTGATAGGAATCATTGGCCAGTTTCACCGATACGACTTCTGCCGCTTTGCTCGTGCGCCTTTTGCACCAAACTTCTTCGTCTCCCTCTTCCGCATGTCACTAACCAGCAAGCTCCGGTCATATTCCAGATAGGTGTCTTTCAGCTTCTCGTTCTCCGTCCAGCCCATTAATCCACGCGCAATAGCAGTGCGAGCTGCCTCGGCCTGCCCGATAAAGCCGCCACCATTCACCGTTACATCCACGTCGATGCTGTCAATATCAATATCAGGAAACTGAGAAGCGATAAACAATGGTTCCGCCAACTTTACCTGTACCACTTCTGGCTCTATAATATCCAACGGCCTCTTGTTTATTCTTACAACGCCTTTACCCTCTTTTATCGTTACTCGTGCGACCGCGGTCTTCCGCTTTCCCACTTCATTGACGACTTTCTTTACCTTTGTTTTGGTGCCCATCCTAACTTTTCACTTACCTCCCCTACGGTTACAAATTTACGAGACAGTCGTTCAGCAGAGGCGTTCTCTACTTTGCCCCGCTCTGCCGCCTCATATTCCTCTGGTATACTAAGATAAACCTTTAATCGCGAGAATGCATCTCTCCCCCTCCCCTGTTTATAAGGGAGCATACCCCGTATCGTCCGCTTTACGATGCGATCGGGCATTTTCGGGTAGAACGGTCCCTGCTCTTTTGAGCCTCTGTCCTTTTTCGCTTTGTAATCTTTAAAAATACTGTTCTTCGACCCACTTATGACCACACGTTCTGCATTAACGATCACGATCTCCGTATCCTTCTCAGTCAGCAGCCTCTTCGCTACCGCACTTGCCAATCGTCCCAAGATGAGACCTTCGCCATCTATTACTTCTATCCCCATCGCTCTTTCCAATAATTCTTTATTCCTAAAAAGATTTATTATACGATTATCTTTACACCTGACCCTTTCGGGTTGGTTTTCATCAATTCCTCAATACTCACACACTTTCCGATTGAGCTAATTTTTTCAGATGCTTTTTTACTGAAGCCCAACGCGGCAATGGTGACCGGCTTCTCGATCGCTCCAGCACTCAGCACCTTACCTGGCACAATAATCGTGTCATTTTCCGCTGAATATCTGTTTATCTTGCTCAGATTTACCTCAGCGTAATGCCGTCGCGGCTTCTCCAATCGCTTCGCGATATCTCGCCACAGCGGTGCGCTGCTTTCCCGCGAAATCCGCTTTAAATCCCCTATTAACCGATCAATCCTTGGGTCTGTCTTCTCTCTTCTTCTCATCTCTTCGCTTTCGCCTTCACCTTCAGCCTTAGTACCATTAACGATAACTCATATATAGGGATGGAGCAATAAAATCCTTCTTCGCGGTGACTGGGATGCGGTGAAGTAAATGAGGCTACGCTGTGTGATGCCGCAGTCAAAAACATTTTTATATCCCAAATGATTATTATTTAAGAACGCGGTTCGCATTTTTCGTGCTTCATGAGAGGTCTTAATCTATGGTTCCTAAGAGTGGTAAACCTTTTGAGGATTTAATAGCATGGATTCAACAATCTGTTCATGAAAAAGCCCAAATCATACCGAATGAGAAAGTGCGAGATATTCATACAAATAGAACTCGTCAGATCGATATTTCAATCCGTCTTTCTGACGGACCCACACATTTATTTGTAATGGTAGAAGTCCGTGACCATAATAGGCCCGTTAATGTTCGTTATATTGAAGAAATCAATAGTAAAAAGCAGTCCGTTGGCGCTAATACAGCTTTTATAGTCTCTCGATCAGGATTCACTAAAACTGCCTTGGAGAAGGCTAGACATCAGGGGATTCAAACGCTAACATATGAAGAGGCTCTAAACTCAGATTGGAGTGGTCGGATCAAATGCGAATATTTTAGTGTGATAGCGGGAAAATATGAAAATGTTCTTATTATAGTTAAGAACCTAAACTAATAGACTTTTAGCTCCCTCGCCTAGGAAAGTA
>CAYUEX010000039.1:0-15054 GCA_964443855.1 uncultured Halobacteria archaeon
CTGCAGATCCCGGATGGATAACCGGGCACAGCTACCTGGTTTATGGGCCGTTGTCAGTCGGTGTTACCTCTGTTCTCGTGGAGGGCGCGCCGGACTATCCTGATCCCGGCCTCTGGTGGTCCATTATCGAGAAATACAGGATAAACGTCCTTTACACGGCGCCAACGGCGATACGGTTATTCATGAAATACGGTGAGGACTGGCCCCGGAAGTACGATCTCTCCTCTTTGCGGATACTGGGCAGTGTTGGTGAGCCCTTGAATCCCGAGGCATGGATCTGGTTTTATGAAAACATTGGGAACAAGAACTGCTCGGTTGTCGATACCTGGTGGCAGACGGAGACCGGGGGACACATGGTGACGACAATCCCGTCGTATAAAGAGAAGCCAGGCAAAGCGGGCAAGCCGTTCTTCGGCGTTGTTGCGGACGTGGTGGATAAGAAAGGGCAAGCGGTCGAGCCGAATACCGTGGGGCATCTGGTGATCAAGCAGCCATGGCCTAGTGGTCTGAGGACATGCTGGAACGAGCCTGAGCGCTATGAAGAATATTGGAAAACCATCGCGCCGTATTATTTAGCGGGCGATCTGGCAACGAAAGATGAGGATGGCTATATTATGATTTTGGGGCGAGCGGATGACGTGCTCACAGTATCAGGGCACCGAATCGGCACTGCAGAGGTTGAAAGTGCGTTAGTGTCGCACCCTGCGGTTGCGGAAGCGGCGGTCATTGGGAAGCCGCACGAACTCAAAGGCGAGAGCATCAAAGGCTTCCTCATTATTAAACAGGGCCAGAACCATTCGGAGAATTTGATACAGGATATCAAGCTTCACGTTAGAAGAGAACTGGGCAGTTTGGCGGTGCCGGACGAGCTTGAAGTAGTTGAATCGCTGCCGAAGACACGCAGCGGGAAGATCATGCGACGGGTGCTCAAGGCGCAGGAGCTCGGCATGGACGTGGGCGATATCTCGACGTTGGAAGATTGAAAAGCGTCGGATACTAAATTGGCAGTGGAAAAAGGGCTTGGGATTCGAAATACTATGCCTTAATTGTTTTTTTACGCTCTGAGACGTGTTTAGATCTCATAGGACCGCGATTTGATTAGCGAAAGCTATTTATGGGATATTATCCTATATCAACCCAGCTTTTCTGGAAAAATGGCAAAAAGACCCGGAGAATGGGGTAAATCTAGGATTAGACGCGAGAAGAGTTAAAGTTAAAATAAACGAGTACGCGAGAAAAGCGAAATCTGAAGAACAACTGAAAATCAAGGTTGAAAGCTTAATACAAGAAATAATTTTAAAGTTTTTCCCTAGGGGAGAAGAGCCAGAAGTAGTTTACGAGCGCAGAACGAAGATTTCTGGAAAAAGAGAAGATGCCCTGTATGGTACGGTTATTATAGAATACAAAGCACCAAAGAAATTAGATCAAAACAGTGAGTTTGTCAAAGCGAAAGGGCAAATAGTGGGTTATCTTGAGGAAGAAGCCGGTGGAGACGTAAAGAATTTTGGGAAGTTTTTTGGTGTGATTTTGGATGGCTATAAAATCTCGTTTGTGAAGTATCGACGGAATCAGTGGGTAGCAAATGAACCCGCAGAACTAAGTGAAGAATCGGTTTACCGATTATTAGAAGCGATAATCGCGCTGAGAAGGAAAGCAATTGATGCGGATCTCTTATTGGCTGATTTTGGTCCTGATAGTGAAACAAGTGAAAAGGTCATTTCCGTCTTATATGCAGCGTTAGAAAAGTCGGAGTCTTCAAGAACAGCCATGCTGTTCACGGATTGGAAGCGGGTATTTTCACAGGTTTGTGCGTATTCACCGAGTAAGTTGGAAGCGCTTATAGGACATTACAGCGTGGGAAAACCTGATAACGTAGATGTGGAGAAGTTAATGTTTGCGGTTCATACGTATTACACTCTGGTAATGAAACTGTTAACGGCTGAAGTGATTTCGTATTTCAATCCGGTTTTTGGATCGCCATTACAAAAATTAGAGAATGCATACCTCAGAAGTAGAGATGAACTTAAGAACGAGTTGCTCGATCTGGAGGAGGGAGGTATAATCGCGAAGATAGGTATAAGGAACTTTTTAGAGGCAGACTATTTCGCGTGGTATCTGGACGAATGGAACGACGAGGTGGTGAAAGGGGTAATTGAAATAGTTCGAGGTTTGAGCGAATATGACCCTGCTACCGTGGAATTAGACCCAGATAGAGTAAAAGACTTGTTTAAACAGTTGTACCAGAATTTAGTGCCGAAGAAAGTGAGGCATGACCTCGGCGAGTATTTTACCCCTGATTGGCTGGCAGAACTTGTGCTCAGGGAAGTAGAATATGATGGCAACGTGGATAAACGGGTTCTCGATCCTGCTTGTGGTTCCGGGACATTTTTGGTGCTTCTGATAAAAGAACTGAAGAATTATGCGGAGGAACATTTCGTAACCGATAAGCGCGAGTTGATACAGAAAATAGTGGGGAATGTTGTTGGGTTTGACTTGAACCCGTTGGCAGTTCTTGCATCGAGGGCAAATTATGTTATCGCACTAGGGGATTTGATTAGATACATCCCGAGGGAGGGAATAGAAATTCCCGTTTATTTGGCGGATTCCATCTTGGTAAGTAGGAAGGCGACATTTAGCGGAGAATGGGTAGTTAATCTGGCAACGAGCGTGGGTGAATTTTCTCTCCCGCACGAAGTAATTGATAAAAACTTGCTGACACAGGTCTTGGGTGAAATTGAGACGTGCATAAAGGGTGATTATAGCGGAAGTGAATTTGAGAAGCTGATAAAAAGAGATTTTACGAATTTAAAAGACGATAGCATAACTTCTCTGACGGAACTCTACGATAAAATAAAAGGGTTGGAAAAGGAAGGGAAGAACAGGATTTGGACGCGACTACTTAAAAATTCCTTTGCTCCTTTGTTAATGGGTGAGTTTGATTTTGTGGTTGGCAATCCGCCGTGGGTTCGCTGGGGATACTTACCGGACGGCTACCGCGATGCGACACTCAAATTGTGGAAGGATTATAAGCTTTTTTCGTTAAAGGGTATGGAAGCACGGCTTGGTTCCGGTGAAAAGGATTTATCAATGCTCTTCACCTATGTTGCCGCGCACCGTTACCTCAAGCAAGGCGAAAAATTAGCATTCCTCATCACACAAGAGGTTTTTAAAGCAAAAGGTGCAGGGGAAGGCTTCAGGAACTTTAGAGTGAAGGGTAACCCGATTAAAGTGCTCAAAGCGCACGATCTTGTCTCATTGAAGCCATTCGAGAATGCTGCGAACAAAACGGCCCTCATAGTTCTGAGAAAAGGAGAACTAACGGATTATCCCGTGCCATACATTCTGTGGAAGAAGAAACGAGGCAAGAGGTTAGATGCAAACATTTCGTACGATGACGCGTTAGAGCGAACAGAGCGTGATGAACTACTGGCGAAACCTATCGGAACGAATAAAAGCTCCTGGCAGACGTTTGAAGCTGGTACGGACGAAATTTTGGATAAATTACATGGTAAATCGGTATACAAAGCACGTAGAGGGGCCAGTGTTGACCCTTATGGTGTTTTTTACGTAAATATCAAGCAAGTCTTCGGTGATGGCACGATACTTATTGAGAATTTACCAGAACTGGGTAAAAGAGAAATCTCGAAAGTTGAGGAGCGAATAGAAGATAATCTGGTATTTCCGGCAGTTCGAGGCGGGGACATAAAACGGTGGAATGCAGAACCTGAAGTTTACGTACTCATTGCGCAGGATCCTAAAAAAAGAGTTGGCTACAAAGAGGAATGGATGAAATTAAACTTGCCGAGGACTTACGGATATTTACACAGGTTCAAAGATATTCTTTTGAGTAGGGGCTCGAATGTTGTAAGAGAACTAGCGGAGAAGACTTCATTTTACACAATGTATGGCATTGGTGAATACACCTTCGCAGCATACAAAGTAGTATGGAAACGAATGGCAAACGACATAACGGCTGTGGTTCTCTCTAAGATTTTTACACCCATCGGCGAAAAAGATGAGATACCTACAGATACAACTTCGCTTATTGCCTTCAATGGCGAGGATGAAGCACATTACTTCTGCGCGATTCTGAATTCTTCTGTTGTCAGGTTTTTTATACAATCTTATTCCTCAGCAGGTCGTGGATTTGGAGCACCGTCTATTATCAAACATCTCAGAATACCGAAATATGCGAAGAGCAACCCGCAACATCAGAAGCTCTCTTCGCTATCCAAGCAAGCGCATGAGTTGGCTAAAAAATATTACGAGCACAACGATTTGGAAGCCCAAAACGAATTGAAGGAAGTAGAGGAGGAAATTGATAGAAGTGTGGCAGACCTCTACGAAATTGGTAATGATGAGTTAGTAGAGGTGAATAAAACCATTTACTGAAACTGTAGAGTGGCAATGACAATAATGGCACGTAGCATCGCTGAAATCGTGCGAGGAAACCTAAAAGTCTTAAACTGAGCCCACTGTGGATACCAAACGCTTTTCACCTCCTCAGTTTCGTCCCGGAACGCGTAAAAGACCCTTGGCGCATCTTTATCCATTTCTCCTGCTCGATACCGATCACACTTTCGCAGGTATATTTAACTTCAGTCCCCTCGCGCACACTGTAATCCTCAACTATTTTCAGTTGAGACGCAGTGAAGAGCGCGCCCCACATAGAATGGCCCTATTATTCGAAAATTCCGTTATTTACCTGAAACTGATTTTCTCTGAATGCAGAACGGGCGATAATAATATCTTGAGCGGTGCTTATTTCTCTTACTAAAAGCAGGTGCGAAAATGACGAAAATTGGAATCATCATTTGCGGACGCTATCAAACGTGTGGTGGTGGCAAATGCCTCAGAGCATTAAAAGAGCATGTGGGCGGTTTTGCAACGTATCCCAAGGAAGAGGAACTCGAGTTAGTTGGCTATTCATTCTGTGGCGGCTGTCCCGGTGGGAATATTGAATACGTGCCCGAAGAAATGATAAAAAACGGTGCTGAGGTCATTCATCTTGCGACCGGCATGGTTGTTGGCTATCCGCCATGCCCGCGAATTAACCAATTCAAAAATTTCATCGAACGTTTTTACAAAACGCCGGTTGTCATTGGTACCCATCCCGTACCTTTGAAATACTACACGGCACATAAAAATCTCCCTTTCTGGACTGCAATGGCTATGGATAAAATAGCAGGACCGCTCCTAAACGAGGACAAAACGATCATGGCATTGTACGATTAATGCCCGTTTTGTTATTCCCCCAACTGAATGATAGAAACTTCGAATAACCAACTCACGCGCATTCGCTTAAACAGAGGTAACCTGAAATGAGAACCGACGTCGAATATCTAGAGTTTTTGTGGCCGATGCGGCACTATTTGATCACCTGCGGTGACCTCCAGAAACCGAATATCATTGCGGTCAGCTTCTGCATGCCGGTCTCGAAAGAGCCACCGCTCATCGCGTGCGCCATCGGGCGAGGCGCGTATTCCTGTGCGGTAATCGAACGCACGCAGGATTTTGTGATCAATGTGCCGCCCAAAGCGCTGGAGCCGAAGGTTTACTATTGCGGGTTCCACTCAGGGTATGACGTGGATAAATTCAAAGAGACGGGCTTAACGCCAGAACCAGCACACAGGGTAAAAGCGCCGATTATCGCTGAGTGTGTCGCGTTTATGGAATGTGAAGTCAGGCAAGAGATAGAGACGGGCGATAAAAATATATTTGTCGGTGAAGTAATCGAGGCGTACGCAGATGACGCTCTGATGAAGGGCGAAAAGAAGGTAGAATACGCTCAGGGTGGCTTCCCCCGGAAAATATACGCGACACGGTTCAAATAGAAGGGTGTAGGAGAAGTAACAGCGCGTTTTCGATTCGGGCGAAAGATTGTGCTATTCTTGGATATACTGTTCCAAAAATTTTATTCTGTACTAAACCTCACTCCGTTTTATTAAAAAATCTTTACAATTTGCCTAACTAGATTCATCCTATAGGAAATTATTTAAATAGCTCAAGCCATGACGTAAGTTCAATTAAAATGTCAGGAAGTTACGTGAAATGGGAAAACACAAACTTTTGACGGGATTAATAGCGATATCAGTGATCTGCATCGTTCTCACCAGTGGCTGCGTTAAAGAGAATGGTTCAGCGCCATCTCCAACTGCAACGCCAACACCAACTTCCACATCCGTACCATCAGTGACACCTGCACCTTCTGCAGCGCCAATTACCGAATCTGGTGGTTTAAAGACGTGTGCAGAACTAAACGGCTACGAGTGCGGGATGGGAGAGGAATGTCCGGGTGAGTGGCTCGACGCATCGGATACGTTCAGCTGCTGCTCAGAACCGTGCACTTCCAGTACCGGTGACGAGGGCGTCTTAACCATCGAGCCATTTGAACTCAATCCAGAGAATGAGGAGTTAGGTGAGGTAATATGATGAGAAAAGGCTTAGTAACCCTGATACTGATTCTGGTCATTGTTTCTACGTGCGTGAGTGTCGCATCGGCTGACGAGTTCCCTATTCTGGATGAACAAGTAGAGATACGCCAGGCACATCTTAAATGGACCACCACAATCCAGGAAACAAGCATGGACGCAGTCATAGCGTATATCGATGAGATCAGCAACGGTACCGAGGGCGCGTCAGAACTCGAATCGCTTCGTGATGAGTTCCAAGCTCAAACGGAAACAATCGGATCGTTAACCACGCATGTTGCACTGAACAACGCACTGCGACAATTGCGGCAGATAACAACCGATTTCCGCGTTGAGACGCGTAAGCAGATGAACGAGCATAATGGCAGGTATCTGGAACTCGCGAACCGTGTGAAAACAGCGTTGGAAGAAAATAAGAACGAGCTGGACAACCTCAAAGATGTCTATTGGGAGAAACGGAAAGAAAACGCTTTGACGATCTTTGATACCCGCGTCGAGCGTGCACAAAATGTCCTCAATACATTACGGGATAAAGGCTACGATACGGGTGAAGCACAGGCAAAATTAGACGAAATCACGGCGAAAAGGAGCGAATTAGAAGACGCATTTGATGCGAAGGACAATCTCGCGATAGCGCAGGTACACCGTGATATTTTCGAGCTTTCAAAGGAACTCGCGAGAATTGTACGGGATCTACAAGTCGAAATACCGCGAGAAGTACGAGTAAGACATTGGATACACGTTGGCGAACGGGTGGTAGACCGGACTGCTACTATCATCTCTGAGCTTGACCGGCTTGGCATAGATGTTACCGAATTACGAGAAATCCACTCACAAGCGGAAGCCGACCTAGAAAAAGCCAAAGAAGCGTTCGATGCAAGCGATCTCGAAGGAGCTGTTGATGCGCTCAAAGACCTCAAAACTGATCTTATTGAACTGCGCGATGCGTACGAAGAGCTGGTCTTTGGAGGCACGCTATCCGGAGACTTAAAGGCTACCGTTGAATCCACAAGCGCTGTTCTGAGTAATACGATCGAGGAAATGGAAGCTGATATCTAGTTTCCTTTTTCTTTTTTCTCTTTTCATTTTCATTTTTGTTTTTCAAGAACCCCCATTTTAGCGTGCGCCCTCCCAGAGTTTCCAGCGTCATTTTAGGAAGCTGAGATTTTCCTTAGGGATTCCCTTTTAGAAGTGCAGTCGTATTGACGACCGTTTATACCCACGCAAATTCTCCCGTTTGCGAGTACGGGCGCTGTATAACTGTACTAACAATTTTCAGCATTCTAAAACTTATTTACAGGTCAATGAGTGCCCTCTCGCAATCGAACATATGCGTAAAAATGAGAATCGTAGCATTATAAATAGGGGCATGGCATTGTAAAATAGCACAGGTGGATGAATAATGATAAGCGTAAATGAGTATGGATTGGACGTTTTTGAGGAAATGATGGACTATGCGGACGAGTTACAGGTAGGCATAGCGGAATTGGATAATGGGGCCACGCTCATAGATGCCGGTGTGGAAGAAAATGGCGGCTTTGAAGCGGGCCTGTACGTATCGCGGATATGCATGGCAGACCTTGCAGATATTAATTTCAGCAGTTTTGATCTTGGTAAATTGAGCGTCCCGGCGATAGAGCTTACCACGGACCATCCGGTGATCGCGTGTATGGCATCACAATTCGCAGGATGGCGGATAAAAGTAGGGAAGTTCTTTGGTATGGGCTCGGGACCTGCGCGAGCACTTTCGCTCAATCCAAAAGAGCTGTATAAAGAGATAAATTATACTGACGACGCCAATGAGGCAGTACTGGTCCTCGAAAGCAACACGATGCCTGATGCTGACGTAACGGCAGAGATAGCGAAGGCGTGCAAGGTGGAGCCCGAAGACCTGTATATCGTGGTTGTGCCAACGGCGTCCATTGCGGGCTCTGTGCAAATATCCGCGCGAGGCATTGAGACCGGCGTACACCGGCTCGAAGTCTTAGGCTTTGACATTAACTGCATTACACATGCGCATGGTATTATCCCGATCTCACCCCTTGTAGGTGACGATCTGAAATGTATGGGCTCGACTAACGACTGCATTATGTACTGCGGTCGCATGTATTATGCGGTGGATTACGAGAACGTAGAGGAATTGAAAGGTTACGTGAAGAGCGTACCGTCAATGAACTCGAAAGATTACGGAAAGCCGTTTTACGTCACCTTTAAGGAGGCGGAATTCGACTTTTATAAGATCGATGCCGCCTCGTTCGCACCGGCGGAGGTTACCGTGAACGAGTTGAAGAGTGGTAAGACGTTCACCAGCGGTAAGATCAATCCGGACGTATTACTGGAGTCGTTCGGTGTTGAGTCGATATAGTTAGTAGTCCGTTCGAAGTCCTAAATAAAACAACAGAGTTCAGTTAAGATCGCTGTGTGAAGGATGTGGCTAGTGCAGTAAGTAGCCACACCTCTTCCTCCCCCTCTTTTTTACGTGTTATCTTACCGAGATACGCCATATCCTCCAATACCGCTCTCAGCGTGTGGAGCGGCACATAAAAGCCAAATTCTACTTTAAAAGTGGTTCGTAATGCACGCAAACTTAGTCCTTGCTCCTCTTGTGCAAATATCTGCTCTGATAATTCCATTATATCCTCATGAATGCTCCAGGGGTAAACCACCCATCTCCAATCGCTCATCATTTCGGCGTAGAAATCGGGAACGAACGACGAAGAAGTTTTGTGATGCATCGTGACGGTTTTTACGTCCGCTGCGCCCAGTGATTTCACGTACTCGGCAACGAGTTTTAAGCTGTCTCCCGTGTCCGTTACGTCATCGGCGATTAACACCCGCTTACCTTTTATGAGTTCCCGCTCTCGGTCATCAAGCCCGTATTTCAGCTTCGCATCACCGGTAATCGTTGCTGCTAGGCCCCAGTGCTCCATCTTCAAACTGAACAGATCCTTAAGCAGGAAGAAATCGCACAGATTGCGCGCTAAATACCAGCCACCGCGTGCGACGCCGATAATAGCCTCTGGCGTGAATCCTGCAGCTTTTATCTCCTCACTTGCATCCCTACAAAGGTCGTAGGCGTAGGTCCAATCAACCATAACGCAGCTAAATTTCTCTCGCATTAGTTTTCCTCCGTGCACTCCCTATTTATCATTTACTACTCATTGAATTCGTTGTATCTCCTTTTACTATTTCTGTTTGCGCATTTAAGAGTTTTGTATACAAAACCATGAAGAGTGAAGAGCGGAAGAAGGAAGCGTTGAGGGGAAAAGACCTGGACGACTTAGTGGGAAGGGACGAGATACAGGATTATCTTATCGAATCGCTCAAGGAAATGGTCAGGATACCAACGTTTGTACCGCCGGGCGAGCATTACGGCGAGATAGTCGACTGGCTCATTCCTCGGTTTAACGATCTTGGATTCACCTGCGAACGAATTGAAATGCCGGCTGATATTTACGAAACGCGGCAAAAGAGTCCGGAATTGAGCGGTGCACGCGTGAACCTGCTTGCCACTAAGGATTATGGTGCATCAGAAAGTGTGGACGTCTACACGCATCTGGATGTAGTCCCAGCAGGAGAGGGCTGGACTACGCCGCCCTTCGAGCCCGTGATCAAGGACGGCAGGATATTTGGAAGAGGCGTCGCGGATTCCAAAGGCAGTGTTGCATCACTCTTAGCGGCGTTGCGGATTATGCAGGAGCAGGGCTTGGCAAGCACGTACAATATTCGGGTTGCTTTAACCACCGATGAAGAGATCGGACTCTACTCGGGCTTGTGCTTCTTTGCCGATGACGGACTTCTCAAAAGCGATTATTTACTCTGCATGGACGGCGATAACGAGGGCATCTGCGTAGCAACGAACGGCGTAATGAACTGGGAGATGAAGGTGCACGGACGATCATGCCACAGTTCAATGCCCTTTTTGGGTGTGAACGCGATAGACAAGGCAGCAATTGTGATACGAGAGTTGGCAGAACTGAAGAAGGATATCGAACGCAGGGAATCAAAGGTACCTTGCAGTGCGGAGATGACGAAACTGACGGGTCAGAAGCATATACGGGCTGTCTTTAACGTTACCATGATAAACGGCGGCGTAAAGGAGAATGCGATACCGCCAAGCTGCACCGTACGGGGCGACCGGCGCTACATCCCCGAAGAAACGGAAGACAACGTGGTAAGCGAGTTTGAAGCTGCGGTAGAAGCGATAAAGACGAAGCACGGCATAGAGCTGGACCTGTATCCAAAGCCCGGATTCCCGCCCATGTTCTCTGATCCCGATGACGAATGGGTGAAACGGGTGCAATTGGCGGCATCAGATGCTATTGGTGTCTCTAAAGGCCCAATCGGCGTCCAAGGCGGCTTAGACGTTGCCTATGCCGTTCAAAAAACGCATCAGCCGGTTTGCGCTTTTGGCGTTGGCAGTTGGACGGAAAGCAATGCGCACGGCCCTGACGAAAACGTGAGGATAAGCGATTTGACGAATTACGTGAAGTTTCTGGTGCGGTTGCTGACATAAGTAGTAGGTTCGGCATACTGTAATCGGCTACTGCAATTTTCGAAAAATCGCCTGAAAAGCTGATAGACACGTCAAAGTCTCTAAAGAATGGGATAAGCAGTAAACCAAAAATCTCTTTATCGAAGTATTCAGGTCCGTATCTTTAGTTCGTATCTGAAGTTCATATCCTTACTTATAGTGCCTTCTCACGTTAGAATACTAGGTGACATAAAACTTTTTAGAAATAAAAAAGTTGCAATGAAAAAAGAAGAGTGGACAAATCACCTGGTAAATGAGGATAACTTTCCTGATGAGCAGGGCTTAAACTACGGTTTTAAGAGCTATAACGATCTTAAGATCTCTCCGACGAAAGGACAGAAGATACTGATAGCAGAGAGGTCCACCTTTATGCGCGTTATGCTCACAGCAGCATTGGAAAAGCTCGGGTTTCACGTTTTAGGCTCAGCCAAGGATGGAGAAAAAGCCGTCGATAAATATCATGAGTTGAAGCCGGATATTATGCTTGTAGATATTGAATTAGATGGACTCGATGGCATCGATGTAGCACGTGCGATAACAGCCGAGGAACCCGCTGCGGTGGTTGTTATGCTCATTGAAGAAACGGAGGATATGCAGGATATAATAGTTGAAGCGGTGCTGGCGGGAGCAAAGAGCTATATACAAAAGCCACTATCTGAAGCAGAAATAGTAAAGGGCATAAGCCGCGCATTGCGAAGGTGTCATGCCACATCAAATTAAACTAAACTGAGCCGCAAAAGACATCAATAAATGGTTCGATATCACGGAGAAAGGCTTGAAGGGGTTTGTGAAGGCATTGCAATACTTCCCCGGGTCTTCCATCATTATTGCTCACAGGCGTTATTTAATTATCCAGCAGCGAAGTTTTTATATAACCACTTATTTATATAACATAACTGTTATACAACAAACTTGTTAGGTGATAAAAGTGTCGGTAATAAGTGGCCCCGCATTGGGGGCAGATTTCTTTGATCGAGAAGAAGAGGTGAACGCCATCATGAGGTCTCTGAGAAACGATAACATTCTGCTCGTTGCTCCGAGGCGATATGGAAAGACTTCCGTAATGCGTGCCGTGGAAAGAAAACTGACAGAGAGGGGTTGTGTATCCTTGTATCTCGACGTGATGCACGTTAACAGTCCCAAAGATTTCGTATTCTGGTTGGCTGTTGCCGCATTCGATGCGCGAAAAGAGCGCGAAACTTTTTTAGAAAATTTAAAGTCCTCTTTTATTCATTTGGGTGAGTTGCTTCACGAAGTTGAAGTTTCTACCTCCGGGTTTAAAGCGAAGTTCACCAAAGGCGTCAAAGAAGAGATTAACGATGATAACTGGCCTTCTAAAGGGAACGATATTCTTAACGCGATAAAACAGCTTTCCGAGAAGGACTGCGTCTGTATTATAATTGATGAGCTCTCGGAGTGCGTTAACAATATTAAAAAGCGAGATGAAGAGCAAGCGCGACAATTCCTCCAGTGGCTGAGAAGCGTAAGACAAACAATGTTTGAGGATTTAAAGTTCATCGTTGGAGGATCGGTGAGTTTCAAGGGAATCGTGAGGAGTTTTGGGTCGTTAGCATGGATAGACGACTTGAAATCCATAGATATAAGCGGATTCTCAGAAGAAGTAGCATTGCAATTCATTAAACAAGCTTTTGATGATCGTGGGTGGGAATACACAGAAGAAATGGGGCTGAAAATATTAGACTGTGTCGGAGAGCCCTACATACCTTATTTTATCTCTATCTTTCTGAGCATGATATTTGAAGAAGACGAGCGCTGGTTGAGCGAAAAGGATATCGAAGAACTCTACACTAGTAAATTGCTGGGAGCACATGGTAGGGGATATTTCGATTATTACAGGCAGCGATTAGGAATTTATTATGGGCGAGAGTTGGCGAAAGCTGCTGAAGAAATTTTGAAAGAAGCATGTCTTACTGATGAGGGCTACCCCAAGGCTCTTGCTTTTGATTTATTCCGAAGAGCAACGGGAATAGAGAATGAGGAGAAGTTCATGAACTTGCTCTGTGATCTTGAAAACGATTTCTATATCACGTTCGATGGTGAGCAAATCCGATTTCAATCGAAGGTTTTACGTGACTGGTGGAGGTTGTACAATGTCTGATGCAGTGTTTTATCGGTTTCAACCGGATGCAATGGATCGAGAAACATTGGAAAAGCTCTTTACGGGCAAAAAAAGGAAGGCGCTTCTAGAAAGGTTGACAAAGGAAATAGCAACCGCCGCGAAGAACCAAACGCCACGCTATTATTTCATCTTCGGTCCGCGAGGCGTGGGCAAAACGCATTTTGTCACGCTCCTCTACTGCGATGTGAAAGAGCAAGTAGCCAATTCACTGCCAGTAAAGTTCTCCGAGGAAGAGTTTTCACTCTACAGAGTCTCTCATTTACTCTTGCGGCTTCTCGATATGCTAGGGGTAGATTTAAGCGCATTTGAATGGATGTCAGAAGATGAAGTAGTCGTAGCAGCTCTGGACGAGTTGAAGAGCAGGAACAAAATGATTGTGCTGTTCCTTGAGAATTTGAATCAGCTCTTGGGTGAGCAGATGGCTAAGAGTGAAGTACAGAGATTGCGGTCTATTTTTCAAACCGAGAATATATTCACGGTGGTGACCACCGCTCCTCTAATGTTTCCAGAAGTTTCTAAACATGAAGAGCCGTTCTTCAATTTCTTCGAGTATATCTATCTCGATGAGCTGACACGAGCGGAATTGAAGGAGCTGGTAAAGGAAATTGCTACGATTGAGAACGACGAAGCGTTTTTGAGCACGATGGAGGAATACACGCAAAAATTAGATGCGGTCTATGTTCTTACCGGTGGCAGTCCGCGAATGGCATTGCTGCTGTACGATCTCATGAGTAAGGGGAACCTCGTGGATGTTGAAATAGCGCTCTTCAAATTACTCGACGAAAATACGCCGTATTATCAAGACATTTTTCGATCGCTCAGTGCAGTAACGAGACGAGTTTTTGATACTCTTATAGAACTCGGAAAACCGGCAACGCCGAAAGAAATAGCCGAAAAGGCACGGTTGGACAATAACACGGTGAATACGCTGCTTCGACGGCTTGAAAAGGATGGGCTCGTTCGTTCACGCAAACGGGGGAGGAACACAAACTATGAAGTGAGAGAGCAGTTATTCAGGCTGTGGCGTGAATTGAGACGAGAACCGTTTGCAAAACAGAAGCTCTCGATCTTCATAAACTTCTTAGAGCTGTGGTACACTGTTGAAGAACGAAAAGATATGTTTCTGGAACGCTTTGAAGATTTGAAAGCGACGATAGACGAGAAAAGGGAGAGAGAAGTAAGTTATTGGTTTTTGAGCTTGCCTAGCGAATATAAAAAAGAATTGATGCCCCAGATAGTAAGAGAGACCTATGACGTAGGGAAGATTGCGTTGGTCGGTGACCTGGTCTATGGAGACAGAGAACTGAAGGCTGAAGCCATGCGAGCGGAGTTTATGATTCTGTTCGAAAGCGGAAAATACGAAGAACTCTTAGAAAAAGCCGAAGAGGCAATTAGGGAAGATAAAACTGATGCTCAAGCGTGGAACACTAAAGGCGTGGCATTACTAAGCCTTGGAAGACCTGAAGAGGCATTAGAAGCTCTCTCGACTGCACTCGACTTGAATCCTAAAGAAGCTGCCGCTTGGAGCAATAAAGGCTGGGCATTAGGAAGCCTTGGGAGACCTGAAGAGGCATTAGAAGCTCTCTCGACTGCACTCGACTTGAATCCTAAAGAAGCTGCCGCTTGGAGCAATAAAGGCTGGGCATTAGGAAGCCTTGGGAGACCTGAAGAAGCGTTAGGTGCTCTTTCCACTTCTCTCGACTTAAATCCTACAGACGCTGCCGCTTGGAACAACAAAGGCTGGGCATTAACCAGCCTCGGGAGATACGAAGACGCGCTAGATGCTTTCTCAACTTCTCTCGACTTAAATCCTACAGACGCTGCCGCTTGGAACAACAAAGGCTGGGCATTAACCAGCCTCGGGAGATACGAAGACGCGCTAGATGCTTTCTCAACTTCTCTCGACTTAAATCCTACAGACGCTGCCGCTTGGAACAACAAAGGCTGGG
>CAYUEX010000040.1:0-15014 GCA_964443855.1 uncultured Halobacteria archaeon
TTCTGAGGAACCACGGTTTTATAAAAGATGGAATGATGAAATAAGCTGGCAAACCCGTATGCAACTCCATAAAGAAATACTTATTTGGAAATTGAAGCACGATCTCCCCATCTCTCTTTAACACACGTAAAAGCTCTCCTAACATCTCTTTTTTATCTGGGACATGCTCTATTACTGAAAACGCTGAAACTAAATCAAAACTCTCGCGTTTGAGAGGTAGTGATTCTGCATCACCCCGTACAAAGAATGAGTTTTTATGGCTCTTTGAACTGATACGTCTTCTACACTCGGCCAATTTCTTGGAGCTGAGATCATAGTCCAGGCAAATAACGTTATTAAAATTCCGTCCAAATATTGATGAATTAATCCCATATCCACATCCCACATCAAGATAGTTAACGTGCTCTATCTTCTTTGAAGTTATATTCATATAGCAAGTATACAAATAGCTAGCTCGTGCTTCTAAGTTTAAAGATAACGTGGTCTGTATCCTGCTCGTGATTTTAAACGTCACTTTTCCAACACTCCCAGCACCGTTTCAAACTCTATGGCCTTCTTTTTCCAACTGTAATCCTCTACGTTTACCTCATACCCTCGAGGTTTCTCCATTATCTCCTTTACTCTCTTGATGAATTCTTCTTTATCTCGATATAGAAAAAGATTATTCCCTCCTATGTTCATAACATCGGGAATTGGTGTGGATAAAATCGGCTTTCCGCACGCACTATATTCAAAGAACTTGTTTGGAAGTGCTATATTGACCCAATCAGATGGAGAGAGTGGTATGAGACACAGGTCCATAGCTGCTATGTACTGTGGCAGTTCTTTGTACTCTACCAGTCCTGTAAAGATCACCTCGTCCGCGATCCCGAGCCTCTTTGTTAGATTTTTCAGTTCATCCTCATAATCCGTGAATAAGGATCCGCCGACGATCAACAATCTCGAATTTTCATCGCAGGATAGTATCTCTGGAAAGAGCCTTATAATTTCATCCATCGCATACCACCGTTCAATACTGCCTGCAAACCCGATCACAAAACAATCGTTAGCCAGCCCAAGGCGCTCCTTCCCTTTTTTCGGATCCATAGGCTTGAAATAATCAGTATCCACGCCGTTGGTAATCAACTCCGCATTATATCCATATTTTTTCAACCGCTTTACAAGTGATGGCGATACCGTCGTTATCTTATCACTCCTATCAAGATTGTGCTTCGTAATCCGCCATACGCCCCCCTTCAAAGCCCACTTTAACAGACGGTTCTTATAATACGCCGCAGCAGAATCAGGGAACCAATCCTTAAGATCGAACACTACGGGAACTCCGTACTTCTTTGCCGCATGGATAACCGCAGCTCCAGCAAAGATATGCGCCGCAACAACAACGTCTATTCCCTCATCCCTTATGATTTTTTTAAATACCGCGTACTGGAAAGGCGCATTTAAAGTGTAGTGCAACATGGGCTCTTGGAACGGAAACTTCGTCGCTTCGTGGACGATCAATCTCGTCTCTCGTTCTTTACCTCTACTCACGTGGAAGTGCGGAACGTGCACCTCATGCCTCGTTGCCAGCTCCTCGAATAGGTAATGGTGCCTTGAAGGAACTGGATGGTGGATGTAATCCTGCGTCGAAACGAGTAATATCTTCATAGCTCATGGTCCCCTGCTGCAGCCCGGTAAGTACCAATTCGTGCGGCATTTACTGAACTTTTTCTCGGTCTTATTTCACATTCGTCCATTTCTAGCGAAGTTTATGCCCTCGAAATACCGGTTGGGCGTCAAAGCACGCCATTTAATCTCCTTATCTCCTCACCGATCCTCAAATTGTTCAATGCTTGCTCTGGTGTAATCGTAAACTCCTCCTTATCCCTTACACACCGGATAAACGTTTTCAACTCCTCTTTTAATGGTTCTACCTTGTTCACCAAGACTTTCTCAATAATATTCTCCTGGGTATACCGCTCGTTTTCGATCCCGTATTTCCCAGGTTTCCGATATACGTAGATCTCCTGATTCATGAAGTCGCCTTCAATCGTGAATTCTTCCTCTTCGATATAGATCGTCCTGATTTTTTTCGACGCTTTTCTACTCGCAGACAATGACACAATAGACGATCCAAATCTAATCAAAGCGGTGCATAAATCGTCGTTTCCTGCGCTATAAATCGCATAATTTCCCTTAAACAGGACGTTAAACACAATATCAATGTCATGTATCATCAAATCTTCTACGATAGAACTATCCGTTATCCTATTAGACGTTGGATTGTGCCTGCTTATCCCGACATAGAGTGGGTTTTTTATTATCCTCGCAATTTCCTTCACAATTGGATTAAACCGCTCAATATGTCCAACTCCCTCAATTAAACCAGAGCCTTTTAACAAATGTACTAATTCCTCTCCTTCTTTAGAGGTTAATGCAAGTGGTTTTTCTATTAAGCAGTGAACGCCTCTTTCAATCGCTCTTGTGGCAACAGCAAAATGATCTTTTGTGTGAACACAAATACTTACTGCGTTAACACGTTCCAAAAGCTCTTCCATAGAAGAGCAAACGATAGCACCGTATTCCTCCAATATTTTCGCCTTCGCTATATCAACGTCAAAGATATAGACCTCTTCAATCTCTTTAAGCTCTGAATAAATTCTGACATGGTTTCTCCCCATAGTTCCTGTTCCAATAACACCAACTTTCATCTTTGGAAATAACCCCCCTCTACCTACTTCAGTTTATTTTTTATTTATTCACTTACTTACTCTTGTTCACCACAACTGCATTCACAAATCCCTCCGCACCAACGTCTCCGCTTCTATCCATGAGTCACTACTTATCTTAACCCCGGGATAGATTGAAACATTTATTCCTGTCTTAGTATTGTACCCCATGATTGTACCCAGCTTCCTCCTGCCGGAATCGATCCGCTCGCCTTTTATGCTCATCTTCACGTGCGCATCATCGAAGCGTAAATTTGCTATCTTCGTTCCCGCACCCAAATTGCAGCTTTCAGCGATAACGGAATCAGGAACGTAGTTCAGGTGAGGAACATTAGAATGGGACATCACCACGCTCCGTTTTGTAATAGCAAATTCGCCGATAACGCAATCATCTCCGATAATCGAGCGGTCAACAACGCAACTCTTTATTGCACAGTCCGCTCCGATAACTGCGGGCTTCCTTATTACTGCAGAATCCCAGATCTCCGTGTTTTCACCGACCGCAAAGCCTATCCGCCCAAGCATGTGCATGTTTGCATCGATATAGTCCCACGGGTATCCAATATCGTTCCAATAGCCGTTTAGCGGCACAACGTTGACCTTCTCATTAGTGTTCAGCATTTGAAGAGAATCGGTCAGCTCATATTCTCCGCGCGCACTTTCGTTCGTACGCTCCACTAAATCCAATACCGAAGGTGAGAGATGGTATATTCCAGCATTGATAAAACCTTCTCCCGATCCTGCTTTCTCTCGTATCTCCTTCAGCCTACCGTCTTCAAATATAACCTCGCCATATCGCGAAACATCATTCATTTTGACAACGCCGAGTGCATTATCTTTTTCTACAATATCGGAGAAGTTCGTGATATCGAAGAACAGGTCGCCATACATCAAAACGAACTCCTCGTCAATGAAATCCTTTGCAGCGTGCAACGCCGTTGCTGTCCCTTTTATCAATCGGTCTTCGTAGAATTTCACGTCTTTGAGGTCAATTTGTTCCTTCAAATGCCCTACAACGACCGCTATTTCATCAATTCCGTGCGCCCGCAGCAGCTCGATTTGATACTCAATCAGCGGTTTGTTGCACACAGGAAGCAGCGCTTTCGGTTTACGATCCGTGAGTGGCTGCAATCGCTCGCCCTTGCCCGCGGCAAGTATTATCCCTTTCATTCTTTCTGAGGTACTTTTTCGATTATAGACTGTACAAAGTCCTTTATCCTATTAAACTCCTCGGCATCTCTCGATTCGTAGGCGATGGATATCTTTGGCTCCGTATTAGAAGCCCGGAAAACAGCCCAACCAGTTTCAAATACGACCTTGACACCGTCAAGGCAATCCAATATATATCCCTCTTTCGCTAACTCCTCTTTCAACTGCTCGATAAACGGAAACTTCTCGGATTCTTTCACAGCAATACGAATGTTCTCCGAAAGGTACTCAGGGAAATCGTTTACAAGCTCTAACAACCTTTTTCCTTCTGAGGAAACAATTTCAGCAAGTTTGAGGCTTGCTAATATCGCATCATCGGCAAAAAACGTCTCTTTAAAGTAATAATGCCCGGAAAGTTCTCCAGCGAGTTCGGTAGCTTCTTCCTTCATCTTCTGCGCTATGTACGTGTGGCCGACTCTGCAGGGAACTGCCAGCCCGCCGTATTCCTTTATGGTATCCATCGCCATTCCGGACATGAGTGCATCGTGGACAATCTTTGCTCCGGGTCTCTCTTCCAGTAACTGCTTGGCTAAGAGTGAGAAGATTCTTCGTGATTCTATGATCTTTCCACCCGCATCGATAACGGCCAAACGATCGCCATCACCATCGTAAACGATACCAAGATCCGCGCCAACCTCTGTAACTTTGCTTTGAGCATCGCGCAAATTTTCAGCTTTTGTGGGATCCGGCGCATGACCCGGGAAATTGCCATCGGGCGTACAGTTTAATTCATAGACGGTCAATCCCAACCGCTTAAATACCTCCGGTGCGTATAATCCTGCGGGTCCGTTTGACGCATCTATCACGACGGATAATTGATTTTCAAGCTTCACCTTAGTCTGGATAAAGGTAATGTAATCCTCTTTGATAGCGAGTGGTGAAGAAGAGCCGTTGCCCTTGCTGTAGTTTTCACGCTCGAAATGTGCCTTCAACGTGCTTATCCCCGATTCGTAGCTTATCGGCATTGCATCGTTATCGAAAAGTTTGAAACCATTATACTCCTTCGGATTGTGAGACGCCGTTATGTTGACGCCCCCATCGCAGTTGTACTGTTTGATTGCAAAGACCGCAGCAGGTGTGGTGACAACACCGATGTCCAGAACGTCGGAGCCTGCTGAGCAAACTCCGTTAATAAAATACTCTTTCAGTTGCGGGCCACTCAAGCGCGTATCGCATCCGACGGCGATCTTGCCTGGGTTAAGAGTTCCAAATGCCGCGCCTATCCGGTATGCCACTCGCTCATCGATCTCCGACGGATAGATGCCCCGTATATCGTACGCCTTGAATATGCTCATTGCTTTGCTCGTTCGTTAGGTGACAGTAACACTCTTTGCCAGGTTGCGTGGCTTGTCAGGATCGAGTCCACGAAGAACCGCGAGTTCGTATGCGAGCACCTGCATCGGAATAATTTGAATTATTGGATTGAGTTCTTCAGCTTCCGGAACTTTAATCCAGAAATCGAAGATCTCGTCCTGTTCCGAAGAGACCCCAATGATATAGCCCCCTCTGCTCTTCACCTCCTCGGCATTCGATAGGATCTTCGATTTGTTTTCTGACGATACGAACACAATACACGGTGTTCCCTCCTCAATCAGAGCCAAAGGACCGTGCTTGAGCTCTCCGCCGGCGAATGCCTCTGCATGGATATACGAAACCTCCTTTATCTTTAACGCAGCTTCAAGCGCGGTTGCATATTGAAGTTCCCGTCCAATGAGATAGATATGGCTTTTATCGTACAGCATCTCGGCGAGCTTCTGCACGTATTCACGCATTGACCGCGATGTCAAATTATAGATGTCAAGGTATAAACTCCCGATTTTCCGCAAGCCTTCTTCGTATTTACCCGCCAGTGCGTATGCGAGCATCGCCATCAGAACAACCTGGGAGGTATAGGTCTTCGTCGAGAGAACGCAGAGTTCAAGACCGCTTTGCATCATCAAAAGACTGTCGCTCTCCCGCGTTAGGATCGAACCATCGCGGTTAACGACCCCCACTACTTTGCATCCCCGGCGCTTCGCGGCATTAACGGCATCTAAAACATCTGCAGTCTCACCAGACTGTGAAATGGCAAGCACAAGCGTCTTTTCCGTTAAGAAGTCTTCGTAATTTTCGAACTCGGAAGCTAATACCGTATTGACATGCACCTTTGCGATCTTCGAGAAGAAGTAACTTCCGGTTAAGCAGGCATGATAACTCGAGCCGCAGCCAATGAAGAACGTTCCAAACCCTTGCTTCATTGCCTCACAGATCTCCGTAACGGTCCCTTCATCTTGCTGTAACGCCCTGAGCAACGTTTCATCCTGCTCACCTATCTCCTTCAGCATGAAGTGTGCGCATTCGCCTTTTTTTACTTCTTCCACGCTGCAATTAACAATGTCTACGGGTCGCTCAACGGTTCTATCCTCCGCTAAGTTGTAAATGCGCAGGTTCAAATCAGCATTGACGAAGAAGACGTCATCACTCTTGAGATACACCACCTTGTTTGTCCAGTCCAGAAACGCGAGCACGTCCGAGGAGGGGAAAATGCCATCGTCCGAAATACCGATACTGAGCGAACGAGATCCTTTCCGTGCACCTACCATCTTATTTTCGCCTTTTCGTATCGCCAGTACCGTGTAACTGCCTTCAAGCAGCCGCAACGTGTTGACAAAAGCGTCTTCAAAACTGAAACCGTCCGATATGAACTCCTCTATGAGGTGTGCAATCGCTTCAGAATCGGTTTCTGATCTGAACACGTGGCCCTTAGCAATCAAGCTCTCCTTCAGCTCTTTATAATTCTCTATTATCCCGTTGTGGACAATTGCTATCTCGTTTCTACAGTCAGTATGAGGATGCGCGTTATTCGTCGAGACTTTACCGTGTGTAGCCCACCGTGTATGCGCGATTCCAATGTTTCCGTTCACCGCGTCGAATTGCAGCTCGCTCAGTTTCCCCGTGAACTTTTGAACACACAGGTCATCTGCACATATCGCAAACCCAGCGGAATCGTAGCCACGATATTCTAACTTCTCCAAGCCGCTCCTAAGAAACGGAAACGCTTCTTTCGTTCCAACATAACCAATTATTCCACACATCGTGCACTCTTGCTTATTTTATAGATCTCTTGAGAGATCACTTTTAGGCAGAAAAGGGAGATAACACTTCTGCGAGGCATAGTAATCTATCAGGAAAAAATGTCTCGTCTGAAGATCTCTCTCTCATATCCTAGAAATTATTTGAGTTCGAGTAGTTATATATTTTACGATATTTTGAAGATTTATTTCATTTCACAGACTATCGAATACGGCCTTCTAAACACTTTTTTTGCTTGATATTGGCTCAAACGTGATGATTTATCTAACGAATCACCTCACTAAGATCGCGAATGATAAAAGCCTTTATATGGTGGTTTGTTAAATGGAAAGGGTATGACGCAAAGTCTGGCGCACCGAATGACCGTGACTATCGCGCTGGTTATCCTATTAACTGCTGTTGTGTTCACCGCGGTTGTCAGTGCAGCAGAAGACACGACTTTACTGGAGATACAAGAGGCAATAGAGGAAAAGGGCGCGCGCTGGACCGCAGGTGAAACCTCCGTCTCCGAGCTCTCTCCAGAGGAGCAAGAGATGCTTTTTGGTTTAAAGATCGATCAACTACCTACGGATATTCCGGTAGTAACCCCGCCTGCACTTATCAGAGGTCTTGGAGCCCCCCTTCCTTACGGGGACTTTGATTGGCGGAATAACAGCGGCCAGAACTGGATGACGTCTGTAAAAAATCAATTTAGTTGTGGCAGTTGCTGGGCCTTTGCTTCGTTGGGTGTTATCGAAGCCGTGATCAATATCGAAAACAACAATCCTGACATAGATGTGGACCTCTCCGAGCAGCATCTCGTCTCAGACTGCTGTGATGCTGGCGATTGCGGTGGGGGATACTGTAGCGAAGCTGTGACTTATATCATGAATAACGGCGTGCCTGATGAAACGTGTTACCCCTATCTAAATTCAGATAGCACCTGTGAAGAATCCTGTCAAGATTGGGAGGGCCGCGCGTGGAAAATTAACAATGCCTATATCCTTAATGGCGATTTGACGGCTGATTATAAATGGGGGCTTGAAAACTATGGGCCGATGATTGTTGCACTTAATTCAGATACTGACTTCCCTTTTTACACCGGTGGCATCTACGAACCGGTACTGTCCGACGGTTGGGGGGCGGTAGCAAACCATGCTGTGGTGCTCGTGGGCTATAATGATACGGACGAGTATTGGATAATCAAGAACAGTTGGGGTGAGGATTGGGGAGAAGACGGTTACGGTAAAGTTGCGTATGGTGCCTTAGAGCAATATACTAGCCCCTGGATCCCTATAGTGGTAGATAATACGACCGGGCCATCACCATCACCACCCGTTATCTCGTCGCCGACTCATCCTGACGAGGATCTCTGGTATACCAACAGAGGCCCAACATTTAATTGGACAATCCCCTCGGACTTTTATGGCATCGATTGTTACAGTTACCTGTTGGATCACTCACCTACTACTATCCCAGATGAAACGTGCAATACCACAGAAAACTCTACCGTCTACGCAGACCTAACCGATGACATCTGGTACTTCCACGTTAGGGCAAAGAACAATCTGAGTATTTGGGGTCTGGCCGATCATTACCGCGTGAAGATAGACGCTAACGATCCGGTTATCAATTCGGTGGGACTTAACAAATCCACGGTCAACGCATCAGAACCCATTTTGGTATCGATAAATGCGACGGATCCTGGTAATGGAGGAAATGCAAGTGGCATTGCAAATGTAACCGCAAATGGCGTAGAGCTAACGCCGCAAGCCGGGAATCTATGGAATGGGACGATAACTGCAGAGACTTCACTTGGATTACACAACGTAACGGTGAATGCATACGATAATGCAAGCCATACGGCAATAAATGACACGGTGCAATACACGGTAGGGGATCTGGAACCACCAGAAATAACCAATCTGACAGCAACACCAGCATTTATAAATCTCTCCAGTTACACTCTGGTCAGCGCTACTGTTGTCGATCCGCACTTATATGCGGTGTATCTTGTCGTTGCCAATGCTGATGAAATACTTCTCAGATCTCATAACATCACGCAGACGAATGTAAGCAAAGTTTATAACGGAACGTGGAACGCAACACAGTGTGGCGTGACAAACGGCAGCACGCGCACAGGAACGCCGGTGACCACGGAAAAAGAAGGTGAGTCCTATTCTGTGGATGGCTACTTCCAACAGAACCAGACGGCTTCTGAAGAAAATGCAACAGCGGTATTTTACGCTAATTACAGCCTCGAAGCGGTATACCCCTATGTAGGGGCGGAACCTAAGGGAATTGAACCCGGGAACAGCACCTTCAAACCGTACAGCATGAATATCTCTACAGAACCGCCGGAATCCGTCAATTTAACAACGCTGGTAATCGGGAACCTTTCCGAGTTCAAATTAGTACAAGAGACCTCAACGGATGGAATTTACACGGTTGGAATCGAGGCAAATGACACGTTCGGGAACAATAAAAGTTCGTATACTGACGTGACCGTTGACACAACGCCACCAGAAGTCTCCATAACAGACGGCCCCACTGGGACAATTACTTATAACGATGTAACATTTAAATGGACCGGTTCAGACAATTCAACTCTCGTGTATCAGTATAAATTGGATGGTTCATGGTCTGCGTGGATCTCTGCTACAAGTAAGCCATATACTGATCTAGCAAACGGTGAATACACCTTCACGGTGAAAGCAAAAGATCAGGCGGGCAACGAAGCATCCGCATCAAAAACCTTTACCGTTTCAGTCACTCACAAAGTCAGTGGAGGCGGTGGAGGTGGTGGGGGGCCAACACTTGACTCCGATGGTGACGGGTATTCTGATCCGCTGGAACGGCTTATGGGAACCGATCCGAATGACCCGAACGACCATCCGGGTGAACAAGCAGCACCATCCGGGTCTATGCCAGCATCAACACCAAAGCTACAGCCAACAATGCCAGCAACCCAAACGCCTGCGATAACAGCAACACCAACTCCTACGCCTGCGACAGCAACGCCAACACCGGGAGAGCCGGGCTTCGAAGCTGGTTTTGCCATTGCTGGGCTGCTTGCCGTGGCATATCTGGCGGTAAGAGGAAAGCTGAAATAACGAAGGCAACGCTGAAGAAATAGAAAAGTTATGCCACATCATCAAAAATACTGAAAAATTATTGGTTCTAGCGCTATTCCCCTTCTACTTTTTTACTTGTTCCGGCACCGTTACCCGCACTCGCTTCTTAAGCACAGGAACCAACCGCTTTATTACTATCTCCCCGCCGTGCTCCATCGTATATTCGTTTATCGGCATATCCGGTGCTTTCCCGTTAACTTCGTAGATATAAAACCCTTCTTCATCGTCTATTGATGCAATGAACTCCTTATCACCCACTCTCTTAATCCCTACTCCCGAAACGTCCTTTAGCGCA
The DNA here is from genome assembly GCA_964443855.1 of uncultured Halobacteria archaeon. Taxonomy (GTDB): domain Archaea; phylum Halobacteriota; class Syntropharchaeia; order Alkanophagales; family Methanospirareceae; genus JACGMN01. Next base: position 10,398 of record CAYUEX010000040.1, read on the forward strand.
TCCAAGATGCTCATTCCTTCCCGCGCTTCTATTTCATAGTCCTCGCTAAACGTCTCCAGCGCATCGTACAGCTTCGCCTTATTCGCCGTTAACACGTGCGTCTTACCAAATATTTTACGCGTCACTAACTCAGCCTCCTCTAATATTTTGACGTGTTTCGCAGCAACAGGCACGGAAATACCTAACGCTTTTGCCAGGCCAGAAACGTGATAATCGGTCTTCATCAAGAGTTTCAGCATCTCCCTCCGCGTTTTACTGCTCAATGCTTTGAATAACAACATTGTCTCGTAATATCCTATCCTTTGATGCTTAACTCTATAAGCCATTTAAATTATAAACCTTTGCGGTGGTACAACGTATCAGCCAGCATTTTTATGTAACGCTTCCCTTTCTCCCCCTCTTCCAACCGCTCTACCCCGTCGCGTGGAATTGCGCCGTCGCCGTAATACGCACCGCTAATCGCGCCGGTCATAGCACCTATCGTGTCCGTATCGCCACCCAAACGTACCGCATAAATAACACTATCCTCATAACTATCGAAGCGAAGAAACGAGTAGATCGCGGTTGGCACAGAGTTAAAAGCGGCCATCCCGTTACCTAATTGAGCAGCGATTTCCTCTTCGGTTGGTTCAATATCTAACAGCGTCTCTATCATCCTTATCTTGTCTTTATACACGTCATTATGCCCGAATTCCTTCAATTCCGCCAGCATGCCTTTTTTTTGGCTACGCACCGCTAAAGCGATCGCAAAAGCCTGTACCGCAGCTCCCTCTTTCCCTAGCTCGTGCGCATGGGTGATCTGGCTTGATTGGTACGCTACGTCACGCAGCGCGGCGGGATTGTCATAATAGAAAAGTCCCACCGGGGCGATGCGCATCGCAGCACCATTACCGTACGAGCCTTTTCCACCAAACAGTTGTTTTGATGCCGTTTCCCAGCTCTCGCCTGCCCGTATTCTTGCTAAAGCTCCGGTCGATCCGGGACCGTAGCCACGTTTCGCATCATAATTCTGGATGAACGTACGTGCCATATCGGCCCCATTAAAACCGTTGTTCCTGACTAACGATTCGGCAACGCCGATCATCATCTCCGTGTCGTCCGTGTAGCGGCCATCAAACATTTTCCACCCCTCTGCATCGCTATACGCTGACCGCGCCTTCTCCATACTCCAGCCTTCCATCGGTGCGCCCACTGCGTCGCCTACCGCAGTGCCTAGGAGTGCACCCCTAAATTTAGACTTTAGGTCTTCCTTCACCGTCAATTCCTCCGTTTTTACGTTCACGAATCGTATCCATCCACGCTGCAGAGCACACCAGTGAACTTGCCATTCAGTTCATCCTAACCCTTCATTTTATATAACCGCGCAGAACAACAAGTAATCGGTGCGTGCAATGTCAAGCTCAGATAAGAATAAGGCGATATTGCTGGTCTGCGATGGCCTTGGAGACCGTCCCTCGGTAGACGGAACGACACCGTTGCAAGCGGCGTATACGCCCAATTTGGATAAACTCAGTGAATCAGGGATAAATGGGCTGTTGGATGTCATAGCTCCGGGGATCGTACCGGGGAGTGATACGGCTCATCTTGCGCTCTTTGGGTACGACCCGTACCAGTATTATCCGGGTAGAGGCGTTTTTGAAGCGCTCGGTGCAGATATGGAATTGCACAAGGGGGACGTAGCGTTTCGTGCGAATTTTGCTACGGTTGACGAGAACATGCGGGTCCTTGACCGAAGAGCAGGTCGAAAAGGGAGTAACGAACTGGCAGACGTGCTCAACGGGCTTGAAATAGACGGCATTAAAATCTCGCTGAGAAATACCACCCAGCACCGATGCGCCATGGTACTGAAAGGCGAACAGCTCTCACGCTACGTCTCTGACGTGGACTCGCATGAAGCAGGCGACTTTGTGCAGGAATGCAAACCGCTTCACGACGGTGAGGCAGAGCGGAAGACCGCAGCCATCGTGAATAAATTCGTCAAGAAGAGTTACGAGTTGCTCAACGACCATCCCGTGAATGCAGAGCGAAGAGCGAAGAAAGAACTGCCTGCTAACATCATTTTACTGCGGGGTGCGGGCACTTTCGAAGAAATCATCTCGCTAAAAGAACGATTCGGCTTCAGCGCAGCGTGTGTTGCCGGAGCGTCGCTGTACAAAGGCGTGGCGAAGTATTTGGGTATGGACGTCCTTCCGGTCGAGGGCGCGACGGGCAAGGGAGATACGAACTTGCGCAACAAGGCGGGAGCCGCATTACACGCCTTAGAAGAGCACGATTTCGTGTTTATTCACGTGAAGGATACGGACAATAGTGGGCATGATGGCAACTTCGAGGCCAAGAAACGGATCATCGAACGGGTAGACGAAGAGCTTGTGGCGCGGCTCAAAGATGCTGATGCTTACCTTGCCGTTACCGGAGACCATAGCACCCCCGTAACACTAAAAAGACATTGCAGCGACCCTGTTCCACTGCTCATAAAAGGTGCGGGGGTTAGAACGGACGGTGTAAAGAATTTCAACGAGTTCGCTGTCGCTTCTGGTGGATTGTGCAGGATACGCGGTGTCGATTTGATGCCGATGCTGGCCGATTATATGGGGTATTACGTCATGTACGGGACGTGAAGAGGCAAGGTAATATGCCCTATGAAATCGTTATCCCTGATAAAATCCAGCGCATAATTGAGAAGAAGCTGGACAAGCACCTAAGGGAGAGACTGTACAATAAGCTTTTAAAACTTGAAAATGCACCGCATTCTTATGCTAAGCCGTTGCGGCATCCTTTAACAGGCATATGGGAAATCCATTTTGAGAAAAGATGGCGAGTGCTTCTTGAGATACACGAAAGCGATAATATAATTGTTATCGTTGGGTTCAAGCATAAAAACGAAATGCGTTAATCTTTGCTCTCGCTTTTTTTTAATAACTCATGGAGCTTTTTGAATCTCCCTGCTTTGAAATCTCCCCTACTTTCTTTTATTTGGGCCATCAATTCAGGGTCTGAAAGAACTTCAAGCGTTGATTTCATTGACTCGTACTCATCCGAAGATATGGTTACCCAGCGCGCCTTATGCTCTCCGAATGCTTCTATTTCGTTCATGTGCTTAATGGTAAAATATTACTTTGAAACATATTTAAGCTTTGCGGGATTGAAAATCCTGACTACTACTCTACTTATCTCCCCCAGCACTAACTTTTATGTTATTTGCCTCTTCCGTCATTCATCACCGTCCGGATTACCCCCCTTCTCTTTGAAGTCCTGACCAGTCCACGTCGTGTTAAAACACAGCACATCTCATTTGCCGTGGTTACTATTAATACACAGAACCTTTTTCATCTTTTAAATACACTATTATTGCTGCTATAAGCGGTATCGGAGATGATAAAACACGTAATAAGAATTTCAGGATATTCATCATGGATATCACATCATTTGCGGAATCTGCCCAATTGCCAGTTGTAGGCAACGTTGGTGTTACTGTGTTTGAAAACTCTTCTATTATTAGATCCAAGTAATAAAAAATATTTAGCGGAACGCCAGACGAGTATTCAATCAGCATTATAAACATGCTAACCAATATGTATGTCAATATTGCACTGCCTTTTGCTGACATGCTATATCATCTAGCTGTGAAGATTATATGCCACATTCCCCGTACTTAAGATACGGGGCCTGTAACCGTAAAAACTTTTTGACTTCAATCCAACTCGTTCTTTGCCCCGTCTAAAACCGCTGCTATCTCTTCCATGCGCGTTGCAGCCTCGTTCAAACGTTTACTAACCTCCACCAATCCTATCTCCTCAGCTTCTCGCGCCGCCTTCCTGAAGCTTTCCGCATGCTCCTTATTATGCGCAATCCAATGCTCTAACTTTTTCTGTAATCGAAGAGCCTGCTCCTCCTTATCCGCCATATTACGTTCCCATATCCCATGAGCTGAGATATCTCTTCTGCTCGGCCGTCAATTCCTCAATTTCGACGCCTATCGCTGCCAACTTCAAGCGTGCCACTTCCTCATCGATCTCCTTCGGCACGGAATACACTTCATTATGCAGCGTCTCGTGATTCTCCACGATGTGTCGCACACATAACGCCTGATTTGCGAAACTCATGTCCATTACCTCAGGCGGATGCCCGAACGCCGCAGCGAGATTTACCAGTCTGCCTTCGGATAATAAATACACCCGTCGACCATCCCGCATCACGTACTCAACCACCTCTTCCTTTACTTCGTTTGTTTCGACCGCAAGGTCTTCGAGTTCAGGGATGTTTATCTCCACATTGAAATGCCCGGAATTTGCGATGAGCGCGCCATCCCGCATCACCTCAAAATGCTCCCTCCGTATCGCCGAGATGTCGCCCGTCACCGTAATAAACAGATCACCGATTTTCGCGGCTTCCCGCATCGGCATTACCCTGTATCCATCCATTATCGCCTCAAGAGCTTTCCTCGGATTCGTCTCAACCACAACAATCCGTGATCCGAGACCTTTAGCCCTCAGAGCAACGCCCCTGCCACACCAACCATAGCCGACCACGACGACCGTCTTGCCAGCAAAAAGGAAGTTGGTTGCGTTCATTATTCCGTGCAGGGTTGACTGGCCGGTTCCGTAGCGGTTGTCGAAA